>NZ_CAXAPD010000012.1:0-177489 GCF_963970515.1 Pseudomonas sp. RL_5y_Pfl2_73
GAAGCGCCTTGCTGCGCCCGGAAGGGCTGAAAAATGAAGAAAATGGATCAAATTTCGACGCGGGTCGTTTTTTGAAAAGTACTGACGGCTCGATAGCCGGAGAATATCCGGCTATTTCAGACCATCCCTAGAAGGGCTCACCGAAAGGTGGGCCTTGTTTGTTGTCTGTGATTGCAAAACCTACTAGACAGAAAAGTTGCGTTGCTCGCATTCAGCGATAGCGTCCGCCTCGTCGTCATGCTCACCGTACCGTTGGCCGGTTTTTATGTGCTCTACCACAAACCAGAATTGATTGATTGGGATAGGGCGTACCACTTCCCCCGGCCTGATGCCCTGGACGACAACCTTCGGGACTCTGACTTCATATTCCACGAGCAACTTCCTGCTGGTGATTTGAGTCCTCACCAACGGCAACCAGCCACTATTTCAAGTACCAGAAAATTCCAATGACAGCCAAGCAACCCGACTGGGAGGCGATCGAGCGCGCCTATCGAAACATTTACCTGCCCCCCAGCACGGAGACGCGCCCGAGATTACCTATCGGGTGCGCACCGCGCAGTTCGGCGACGGCTACAAGCAGACCGCCAGCGATGGGCCGAACAACAAGGACGACTCCTATCAACGAGGCGGAAATGCTGAAGTCCCAGATGATCGTTTCGGCTGCTGGCGTTTCATTGCCGGCTGACTTTGGGGAAAAGGATCAGGAGAAGGCCGAGCTGCTGGAGCGTCGACTTTCAAGGCTTGAGCGGGCTCTGGGGTTAGACCCTCATTTGTGACCATCGAAGTAATCAGCTATGTTCGGATGAAGGATCATGAGAAGGGATTGATCATGCCGAACGTGGTTTACTTTGCGAGCGACGACAATTTGAACTGCGTCCCGGTGATGCGACGGCGTTTCGCCGCAGACACCTTCACCGCCGTGGCGGCCAACGCCAACCCAGCGACCCTCCTCGCAGTCCTCGCCAAGGCCCAGCCAGTCGACTTGCTGATCATTGGCACACACGGGGAACACGCGGCCTTTCTCACCATATCCGGCCACGAGGAATCAGCTCAGCCAGGCTGCGACATTTCCTACAAGACCGGCCACGCACGGCATCTTCACCCCGCCACCTTCGGAACGACGGTGAGGCCCTACCTAGCGGCCGGTGCCGTGATCTCGCTCATCTCTTGCTCCGTGGCCGGGGGCGCGCACGGGAAGACCTTTGTCATGGCCATGTCAGCGACGGCGGACGCCACGGTGCGTGCAGCCGACAACGAGGTCAAGGTTTCCACGGTGGGGACTGAGACTGTCTACGTCACTGTCAACGGAGGTGGCGTATGGGAGAGCACAAAGGGGAGCTACCCGCTGGAGGTGACAAAGCGCGGGAGTCGCTACCAGTACTGGTGAGGGCGGCCGTGCCGCCCAGCCGTGAGCGCGCGGCGCTCACGTACGGGTGAGCCGACTGTCTGGCGAAGGGGGTTACTGGCAATTCGTACAGGCGGAGACCGGTGCTAAAGTCAGCTCTTTCAGGATGAGGACGAGCCGTGAGGATTATCAACTTCGCCGTCACTGCTGTATTGGCGCTTGTGCTTTCAGGCTGCGCAGGGACGAACTTTTCGTACGATGATGCCAGGAAAGTTAAGGTCGGGATGACCGAGGACGAGGTCACTCAAATCATGGGACCTCCGTACTCTGTGGTTTCCCGAGCTGACGGTCAGATGTGGATATGGAGCCATGCGAACGGGATGAGCGGAGCAAGCCGCGTGATTTCCTTCAGGATGGTGGACGGGAAGGTCGTAGAGGTGCCTGTGATTCCGTCCAGCTTCAAGTAGTTTCCAGAGATTGAATGCTGGCCCGGCCCACCCGCTGGCTTTTTCATTTCTGACATCCAATGCAAGCAAGGATGCTTGAGTGGTGCTGTCGTAGTAGATTTCCGCCAACTGAGAGGGGTAGCCATGAAGCGCTTGGTAGTTTTCGCAATGGCAGGGATGTTGGCGAGCTGTGTCAGCTACACCGAGCCTCCTAAGGCGGCGACGCCGACCCCAGATAACCGCTTGCTTGCCTTCCAGGAAGGATCGAAAAACTCTGCAGTGATGGTGGTCACTCGAGATGACGGATATATGGCTGGGGGTGGTTGTTACACTGCTGTGTTGATTGATGGCGTTGTTGCCGGGCGTCTTGGAGTTGGCGAGAGGGCGACTTTCTTCCTTGACCCTGGTCGACACGTTTATGGACTCTCCGGTGATCCTATGGGCAGAGGATTATGCGCTCTAAAAATTACCCAGCCACAGAAGGAGTCCTCCAGCGATTTCAAGGCAGGCGAGACTCAAAAGTATCGGATATCCGGGAGCAGCTCTGAAAGCTGGCTGGATATCCGGCCGACAACTATGTGTCACTGATCTGTACTTGCTGAAGTTCGGGTTTCACTGAGGGAGCGACATACGGATTTTGATAGCTGCTGTAGGGGAAAAGGGGACGGAAAAAGGGGATTTATTTCGCCGCGCTGAAAGTCTTTTTTTGGCTGGTTTGGGAAAAAAACTGCCCTATTTTCCGTCTCCTTTCCCCACGTCCCTTCGCTGTGACTTATGAGGGTTCAAACGAGCACCGCGTGGGGCATTGACGCAAATTCCTACACAAACCTCGGAAACCAGCGCATTGCAGTATCAGGGTGGGGCGGTAACTTATTGTCTCTCTGTCGCCGAGACTGTCAGAAATTTTGTGTTCGGGCATAACATGTAGCTAGAGGTGCATGTATGCCGACCAAAAAGAAGTCCGCCAATGCAACAGCGAGGGAGTTACCCTCGATTCCCCAAGAGCTGATCGAGCAGTTTGTTAAAGGCCCGATGAGCGCCGAAGCTATTCAAGACGCGTCCATGGCGTTCAAGAAGGCTCTGATCGAGCGTGCGCTAGCCGCCGAGCTGGGTCACCACCTTGGTTACCCTCAGGGCGCGGAGCGCCCTGAGGAGTCGACCAATCAGCGCAATGGCAAAAGCAGCAAGACGGTTCTGACCGACGACGGGCCGCTTCGCCTGGATATCCCCAGAGACCGCGATGGTAGCTTCGCCCCGATCCTGATTCCCAAGCACGAACGCCGTTTTACAGGCTTCGACGACAAGATAATTGCCATGTACGCCCGGGGCATGACGGTGCGTGAGATCCGCGCTTTTCTGTCTGAGCAGTATGGAACTGACGTGTCCCATGACTTCATCAGCTCAGTCACCGATGCGGTCATGGAAGAGGTGGGCGCTTGGCAGCAACGACCCTTGGAACCGATGTATCCGGTGATCTTCTTCGATGCGTTACGGGTCAAAATCCGGGACGAGGGGTTAGTGTGCAACAAGGCTATTTATCTGGCGCTGGGGGTATTACCTGATGGCACGCGCGACATTCTGGGTATATGGATCGAGAGCACCGAGGGTGCCAAGTTTTGGATGAAGGTGTTCAACGACCTCAAGACTCGTGGCGTTGAAGATGTTCTGATCGCCGTCACGGATGGCCTCAAAGGAATACCGGAGGCGTTGGGGGCGGTTTTTCCTGCCACGACGCTGCAAACCTGCATCGTGCATCTGATCCGCAACAGCTTGGACTATGCCGCTTGGGATAAACGTCGGGCACTGGCCAAAGCACTCAAGCCGATCTACCAGGCGATCAATGCCGATGTGGCTGAGCAAGAGCTTAACGCCTTTGAAGCGGGCCCCTGGGGCAAGCAGTATCCGACTGTGGTTGCTGCATGGCGTCGCGCCTGGGATCGGGTTATACCGTTTTTTGTTTTCCCGGCGGGCATCCGCAAAGTGGTTTACACGACCAATGCCATCGAGAGCATCAATGCCCAGTTACGCAAGATCATCAAGACTCGAGGGCACTTCCCGACCGATGAGGCCGCGACGAAACTGATATGGCTTGGGTTGCGCAACATCACCGCCAACTGGGGTCATGCGGCACACGATTGGAAAGTGGCAATGAATCAATTTGCGATCCTGTACGGAGACCGATTTACCAGACCGAGCTGGTAAAACAAGGGCCTGCCTGACGGCAGGCCCTAACCAGCCCGAACACAAAAAAACTGATACTCCCCTGTCGCCCAGATGGTGATTCGGGTTTGGCGACTCGATTGAATGAAGCGCAGAAGCTCCTGCTCCTTATCAATTGGTTGAAGGTACTGCTCATGACCCGATACATGCCCATCACCGGCATCGACTGCATCCCCGCAACCCTGCTCATCGACACTGAAGCGCCTCTGGACGTCCTTTTCGAAACCGCCGATTACCGCATCCGCACGGTGACCCAAGTCTTGGAAAATATCGCTTTTCGCTCGGACATCAGCTCAGACACGGTGGTGCTGACTGATTTTTGTAAATTGCTGACCACATCGTTACGTGATGGTTGTGATGTCATGGATGTGATTGGAAGACGATTGCGGACGCAGGCGGCGGAATAATGAAGACGGGCGACTTATAAGCCGCTCGTTTCATAAGAGGAGAACGGGGGCAGACTACGATTATGAGACGGGCCGATTTTACAAGCGAACTCAAAATCGTGGTTTGTCCCGGTGTCTAATCCGTTCGTCAGGCAGGTGAATGATTAGCGGCATGCCCAGGCTGCGCATGAAGATCAATGCCTAGCGCATGAATGACCTTGAGTACGGTATCGAACCTCGGTTTTGATCCGGGTGCGAACGCCTTGTACAAGCTTTCTCGTCCCATGCCAGAGTCTTTAGCGATCTGCGCCATGCCTCGGGCCTTGGCGACATAGCCGATCGCTCGGAGAAACTCCTCGCTATCACCATCAGCCAGCACTTGGGAAAGGTATTCACTGATGGCTTCGTCGCTATCGAGTAGTGCCGCCATGTCAAATGTCGTCAGGTGTTGGCTCATGTTCAAATCTCCTTTGCCAATTTCTTCGCTCGCCGGATATCAGCACTCTGTGAAGACTTGTCACCACCCGCCAGTAGCACGATGACCACTCCACCGCGCATGGTGAAATAGACCCGGTAGCCAGCGCCTACATCCACACGCAACTCTGAAATACCATCACCGACAGGTTTCACATCGCCCAGGTTACCTGCTGCGGCGCGATCAATGCGGCGGGCGATAGCGATTTTTGCTCGCAGATCACGGACCGATGAATGCCAAGCAGTGAACGTCTGCGTTTGCTGGATGAGATAATTCATGAGTGAACCGTATCCAGTTGGATACTTGAAGTCAAGATGCTGATGCTGGTCATCCTCAGTATTTTCAATCCGGGGTGCGTAGGGAAGAAAATGGGGACAGCCCATGACCTGTGAACTCAAAACCATGGTCTGTCGCCGTCTTTGCTGACCTCGCCCTTGGCTCGTAGCAACGAAGTAATGGTGCTAAATTCTGCGCGTCCAGCGTGCGGGCCCATCTGGCTCGGCGGGATATTTAACGCCTCTCTCAACCGATTTTGTGGATATGGAAATTCAATGAACACACCCAAGCTTTCGATTGCGCTGTCCTGTGCTGTTGCAGTTTTGATGTTGAGCGGATGCGCTGCCTCTGTAAAAAGCGGTGGGACTGAAACGCTCGTCATTCAAGAGTCAGCCAAGCAGAACCTGGTCGTAAACTTTCAAGGCAATAGCAAGGTTCAACAGAACGAGGACTGGCCTCGCTTGAAGCAAGAATGGAATGAGGCCCTGCAAGTCGAAGCGACTCGCGCTGGCTACAGCCTTACGGAGGCTCAGGCATCAAGCCTCGAGGGCAAGGACGGTGTCGGTATCAAGATCAACGTAACCAATTTCCGTTACCTGACCCCTGGCGCGCGTTACGGGGCCGGGGTCATGGTGGGAAATGCGTGGGTCAATTCCAGTGCAGACTACTCGGACTTGAAATCAGGTCGTCTGATTGGAACTCGCACCTATGACACGTCGTCGGCCTGGGAAGGTGTCATGTCGGCTATGACTCAAGAGCAGGTCCAGGCTATTTCTCAGAAAATCATAAGCGACATCAAGAGCGCAAAAGCCAAATAATGCGATTCTGGCTAATGAACGTCGGTGACCGAGTGGGCGTCGATCTGATGCACGCCGCGTGAAATTTTGGAAAACGAGTGGGAGAAGATGTCTGCGAGTTGGCAGTTGGAAAAACCGGCGCGGAAAATGGGGGTAGACCACGATTCGAGTGATTTGCCGAGCGAGGTAGGAGAAAAGTCTTGATTAAGGAAGCCCTGCATGCCAGAGGGAGACCAGATGTCCGAAAAGTGCTCTTGGTAGGTCTCACAGCCGATTTCACGTAGGACATCTAGGTCGGCTGTAGTTGCTTCACGAATATTAATCACATTTCTCACCAGATTATTTGTTCAATGACCATCGCGATTGCGCTGCTGCCACTCATCGACGACCTCTCCAAGCGTTTTAGGTACGCCGTTACGTATCCAAGCCATAAAGTCTCTATCAAATTTAAAGCTCGCACCGCAGTGCTCCGCCATGAATCTGCGGACGTTCTGTGTGTTTCGGTAATTCTTGCAAACTGGCGTATCTCTTGTGAGCAGATCACTGTGCCAATTGAAACTCATGGTGTGGGCTCCATGCTTAGTGGTCTGATTTATACATTGATGGCATGGGATGCTTGGCGTCTGGCAAGCGGTATCCACACGTCCACGTAACCCTTCCCTCGGGAGGGTTCGAAATCAGGACTGTACTCTTCGAACTCAGGCGCGTCGGCAAGCTCGTATTCGGATTCAGGCAACCAGTGAGTGAAAATGGTGAAGAACGTCTGATGGATCGTCGAGATATGGCCTTGGTGTCGAAACACGGCATAGTTTTGCTGCGGCACCCTGAAATATCGAAAAGCCGGAGCAAGGCCGTCGACGCTGGACACCTCGGTGCCGGCAATGTACTCAAAACTACCATCCGGTTCAGGATTACAGCACAGGCCATAGCTCCCGTTGTTGACCTGATTGGGTACCTGTCCCAGGTAGGGGGAGAAGGCTTGCCACAGGCCGACGATGCCTTCGTTCTTATCGAAGGTAAAACGATCCCCCAGGCCCGCGATGAAAAACGCTGCTCTAGTTTCAAAGCGAGGTTCAGAGAGTGTTATGAGCTTCCTTTCTTTCATACGTAAAGGCTCCACCAGCGAGAGAGGTTCATCCTCGTGCCCACGCACCTGCTTTGGAGTGAACCCAAACAGATCGCAGAAGGCGCGTGTAAAGGCTTCATGGGAACCGTAGCCAGCATCCAGCGCTACTTGCAGGATATCCGGCGCACCTCGACGCAAGGTCAATGCCGCTTGGCTCAAACGCCGTGCGCGGATGTAACGCATCACCGACCAGCCCGTCGACAGTGCAAACAAGCGGGCCAAGGCAAAGGGAGACATGTTGCAATGGCGCGCGACACGTCCCAGATCGAGTTGGGATCCCAGCTCCAGCTCGATGTACCACAGGGCCCTTTCGATATTCAGCATGACGATCTCCATGAATGCTGAAGCGACGTTATCAAATGAATGGAGACAGCATTTGATCGCTCTTGCGGTTTCTGCTTTCTGCTGTCGTATAACTGGCTACACTGGATTTTTCACTCAGCGAAGGACATGGAATGCTCATCGTCTTCAGCGGCCTTCCCGGCACCGGAAAAACGACTATCGCCAATGATCTCGCCGCTACAACAGGCGCCGTGTACCTGCGGATCGATACGATTGAGCAGGCGATTCGAAACTCGGGCGCTCTTGCGCAAGATGTGGGACGCAGTGGTTACAGGGTGGCTAATGAGCTTGCCCTGAGCAACCTTCGTTTAGGCCGCACGGTCATCGTCGATTGTGTCAATCCCGTCCTCGAAAGCCGAATCGCGTGGAGCGAAGTCGCCTCACAGGCGGGTAGTCGATTGGCCAATATCCAAGTGATTTGTTCCGATAAACATGAACATCGGCGCCGGGTCGAAACAAGGAAGGTTGATATTCCAGGGCTGGCCCCACCCACTTGGCAGTCGGTACTGGATCATGAGTATGAGCCGTGGGATGAAGCTCTGTTTTGCATAGACACAGCCTCGACCTCTGCGGTGCAAGCGGTCTCGATGATCATCGACCGATTCCTGTTCGTTGAGTAGCGTCGCTGCGCCAGCGGCATCGACAAATGTGGGAACGCTCCAGGAGCGGAAGGGCAGGCAGGAATCCAGCGGCGTTGCACTTGACGCATAACAGCCAGGATTGGTACCGGAAAAAGGCTGGCTTCGAAATGGATTTACCGGCGCTCCGACTGTTTGGAATTGCTGCCACCCGGGGGACTCCACTCATAGAGAAATATGTATTTCTCAATGGCGGTGAACACCGCACGAGGTAAATGGAATAACGTCGTTCGAAGAATTCAGGGCCACATCCCATGAACTTCTCAAAGAGCTGGACGCTGCGACGATAAAAATGATGATGCTGGTTTCTGCGAAAGAGGTATCCGGTCCTTTTTGGGAGGATGCTGCCCAGCGGCATCATGACGCTGTAGATGCTTGGCATTCCTTTCTCAATATCCCTACGGATTTTGCGGCGAATCCACCTCTTCCCTAAGGGGGCGGAAGGGTGGCTTCTGGTCGCTGTCGGCGGCCACCGCCATGTGGCTTGTGCCGGAGGATCAGGTTCCGCAGACACTGGTTGGTGGACCTGGCTGTCGTGAACGCTGCCGGAAGATGCCGAAGCCGGCGGCGGCCTGCTGTTTGATCTGGGAGGCTATCGTGCGACCGTCGAAATCAGCGCGGTGGTGTTGGGCGTCTTTTCCGATCCGTACTGGAGCTGGGCGGATACCCGATACGCGCAAGACGTGGCTGACGAAATCGACAATGCCTTGCATAAACTCGTGGGAAGACAGCTGGAGGAACTGACGCTACCGGTACCTGGGAGCGCTCCAACCCTCGAATCAGCGCCACTGTTCTAGTGGGTTCTCCAACGAAATGGGCGACCTCAAGGGTCGCCCATTTGCGTTAAAGCCCTAGGCCTTCCTCTACCAGCGCGAGCAAGGTGTCCTCGTCCAGCATGGTGGGTCCAGGACGCGGTTGTCCGGTCAGACGCAGTACCTGGATATGCCAGAGCGATTCACCATGTTCGCCGAGTGTGCGCACGATGCAGTGTTCCTGCCCTTTCATATGGACTTCAATGCATCCCTCTCCCTTGGACGAGAAGCGCGCAATCGGGTCGAATGAAATGCGGTGATGATTGCCTTCGATCACCAGTTGATCGATGGCGTAGCTGTACGTCGAACCGCTGGTATGGCTTTCAAATACATGGGTGGGGTTGCGCCGAATATCCAGGCCCGCCTCGCACACGGGCGCCAGCCAGGTTTCGATCTGGCGATACAGTTCGTAGACCTGGGCGGGCCAGTGCTCGATCGCCAGGTCAGCGCAATTGTCGGTATCGGCGCGGGTTTGCTGGGTTTTCCTCAGTTTGGCCGCTAGCTCGTCTGCCTTGCTCATGTCGATTCCCTGTCGTGATGATAGGTTGAGCTTAGCTGATGGGCTGGGGTGTTCATTTGCGCTGGGTCATGGGGTGGCTTGTTATTGAGTGTCGCTGCGATAGCGATCAGCCGGACATTTACGGGGAGCAAATCATGCACATGAGAGCACTGAGCAATGATGACCCGGGACCGCTCGCTGGCGCCTCGTCTAGCGCAGCAAGTGCACCGCCAGCCCGGCCAGCCCGCACGCCATCAACACCTGGATCACCCCCAGCTTGTAGCGAAACAGCGCAATGGCCGCTGCGATTGCGATGAGTGCCGACCGCCAGTCCAAGGCACCTGTAAAGCTGTTGGGCCAGAGTACGTGGTAACCGAAGAAGCACGCCAGGTTGAGGATCACCCCGACCACCGCTGCGGTAATCGCAGTCAGCGGCGCGGTGAACTTCAGCGCGTTGTGGGTCGATTCCACCAGCGGGCCGCCGGCCAGGATGAACAGGAACGAGGGCAGGAACGTGAACCAGGTCACTAGCGTGGCCGCGACGGCCCCGGCGAGAAACGCCTGTTCGGGACCGAATACCTGCATCACGTAGCCTCCGACGAAACCAACGAAGGCCACGACCATGATCAGCGGCCCGGGCGTGGTTTCGCCCAGGGCCAGGCCATCGATCATTTGTGTCGGCGTCAGCCAGCCGAAGTGTCCAACGGCGCCCTGGTACACGTAGGGCAAAACCGCATAGGCGCCGCCGAACGTCAGCAATGCGGCCTTGGTGAAGAACCAGGCCATTTGCGTCAGCGTGCCTTCCCAGCCGAACACCGCGGTCAGCAGGCCCATTGGCAATGCCCACAATAGGGCACCGATGATCGCTAGCCCGGCGAGCCTGAAGGCGCTGAACCGGACGTGCTCCGGGGGCGGGGTGTCATCGTCGATCAATGCCGGGCCGAAGGATTGGTGCTTGTCATCGTGGCCGCCCAGGCTGAATTTTTCCGGCATCCAGCGACCGCCCAGGTAACCGATGAGGGCGGCACCCAGCACGATCAGTGGAAAGGGCACGTTGAAGGCGAATATCGCGGTGAACGACGCCGCAGCGATCGCCCACAGCCAATTGTTCTTGAGCGCGCGGGAGCCGATCCGGTGGGCGGCATGTACGACGATTGCCGTCACGGCCGGCTTGATGCCATAGAAAATGCCCACCACTATCGGCACCTCGCCAAAGGCGACGTACAGCCAGGACAACGCGATGAGGATGAACAACGAAGGCAGCACGAACAGCGCCCCGGCGATCACCCCGCCCCAGCTTCGGTGCATTAGCCAGCCCAGGTACGTGGCCAGTTGCTGAGCCTCGGGCCCCGGCAGCAACATGCAGTAATTTAGGGCATGCAGGAATCGTCGCTCGGAAATCCAGCGACGGCGCTCCACCAACTCCTGATGCATGATCGATATCTGCCCCGCAGGGCCGCCAAAGCTGATGAAGCCCAGTTTGAGCCAGAACCAGAAGGCCGTTCGCAGGCTGACGGCGTCGGGTCTGGTCAGGGGCTGTTCGTCATCGGTTCGGGTCGGTTTGCTCATGGGCGACGGGGCACGTAAAAGTCAAAGGCGATCTACGTTATGGGGCGTTACGCAATTTAGATAGCCCCCCGGCAAGGTTTGCTTGTAAAAAACAACCCTTCAGAGATTTGAAACACAAGGTTGAAGCAGTCATCGCCCAATCATCCCGCTTTCGCACAATCGCCCCAAGGAGTGGGTCAATGAAACAACATCTTGCCATTGTCATGCTGATCGTACTGACACTGGGTTCCACGGGCGCGGCCAATGCCCGCGAATCCGGCAATGCACGGGCGCAATCCGTGGCCGGGGTGTTCGATTACTACCTGCTGGCGCTGTCCTGGTCACCGACGTTCTGCCTGACTCACCAGAAGGATGCGCAGTGTTCCGGCAAGGGCTACGGCTTTGTGCTCCATGGTCTCTGGCCGCAATACACCCGGGGCGGCTGGCCGCAATCCTGTGTGCCCCAGGTGCCGTTGACGGCGGCGGAGCAGAAGAAGGGCCTGACTTTGTTTCCCTCCGGCAAGTTGATGGCGCATGAATGGTCCAAGCACGGCACTTGCAGTGGCCTGGGTGCCATGGGCTACCTGGAGGTTGCCGACAAAGCCTTGGGCGCGGTGAAAATCCCACCGCAGCTGCAACCGTTCAATTCCTCGTATTATTTTGAGGCTGATGAAATCGTCCGGCTGTTCCGCCAAAGCAATCCAGGCATCGCGTCCGACGGCATTGCGGTGATTTGCAACGGGCCGCAACTGTCGGAAGTGCGGGTGTGCATGGACAAGGATTTGGCGTTCGCCGCGTGTGGCAGGGGCGTCAGAACCCAATGCCGGGCCGGGGAGATCCGGGTGCCGCCGGTACGGTGAGAGCGGCAACCCTGACCCGTGGCGAAGGGAGGTTGCTCCCGGCTGTAGAAGCTGTGTAGGAACTGTCGAGTGCAACGAGGCTGCGATCTTCCCCAATACACTTGAATCCCAAGTGAAAAATCAAAATCAAAAGATCGCAGCCTTCGGCAGCTCCTACACGGGGAATTTCACCGTTCTGAAGAGGGCATTTTTATCGGCTGGCAGGCGGTTTTTTGGATCCAGTGCAGCCACCCATCGGCTCTGCTGCACGGGTAAATTGCCGCCTCACAAGCGGTAGGCTAAGCTCACGAATATTAGAAACTCTGAGCGAATTCGCTCATGTTGTGCCCCCTTCAGGAATTCGCTTGTCTATCCCTATTCTCGATCCTTTCCACCCCCCTGGCGGTGCCTTGAAGCGCCTGCCGTTGCTCAAGGCAGCGGTTACGTTTATCGCGGCGGTGTGCCTGTGCCTCTGCGGTTTGCTTTACCTGCAACTGGAGCAGTCGCGCAGCCACGACCAGGAGTCGGCCCGCGTCGCTTCTGCGACGCTTACCCGGGCCATGGCCCAACAGGCCCAGGACACCTTTCTCCAGGCTGATCTGGTGTTGGCCAGTCTGGCGGATTGGATTCAGGTCGATGGCTACGGCCGCGCCGTACAGCCACGCTTGCAGCAAACCTTTGCCCGACGTGTGCAATCGCTTGAGCAATTGCATGGCCTGTTCCTGTTCGACAAACACGGTCATTGGATCGTGACCTCCTTTGAAAACCTGCACAGGGGAGCAGGGGTGGCGGATCGGGAGTATTTTGTGTTTCACCAACAGAATGCCTCCTTGATCGCTCATATCGGCCCGGCGATCCGCAGCCGACAAAACGGCGAATGGATCATTCCCGTTTCCCGGCGTTTGAACGACCAGGATGGCAACTTCCAAGGCGTGTTGATGGCCGGCATCAAAATGTCGTACTTCGACCGATTCTTCAAAAGCTTCAGCCTGGATGAGCAAGGCGAGATGGCCCTGGCTTTGTCTGATGGGACACTCCTGGCCCGGCGCCCTTTCGATGAGGGGCGGATCGGTCAGCCGCTGGCCGAGGAACACATCTACAACCATGCTCTGGCCGGCGGGATGTCTGGCGATGCACTCATCCGTTCGGCCATCGACGGTGTCGTCAGGCTGTATGGGCACCAACATCTACAGGCTTATCCGTTGGTGGTCACTGCTGCGATGTCTGAAGAAGCGATTCTGTCGGGGTGGCATGACAGGGCTTTCCAATCCAGCCTCATTGTCGGCCTGGTGGTGCTGGGCATTTGCTTGTTCGGCTGGGTATTCGTGCGCCAGGTACGTAACAGCGAACGGATCGAAGCGGACTTGCGCAAGGCTCAGGAAGCGTTGGAGCAGATTGCCACCCATGACAGCCTCACCGGGCTGGCGAACCGGCGCCTGTTCGAACGGGCCCTGTACGTCGAGTTCGGTCGGGGCGCCCGTCAGCACAGCCCCTTGAGCCTGATCATGCTCGATATTGATTTTTTCAAGCGCTACAACGACGCCTATGGGCACGTGGCCGGGGATCATTGCCTGGCGGAAGTGGCCAAGGTGCTCAAGGACTGTTGCCATCGCAAGGCCGATCTGGCGGTGCGTTATGGCGGTGAAGAGTTCGCGGTCCTGTTGCCCGACACCAATCTTTTGGGGGCCATGGCGTTGGCCGAGCAGATCCGCCACAGCGTCATTGACAAGCACATCACCCATTCCGGCTCCCCGACCGGCCACCTCACGGTGAGCCTGGGCTGCTATGCCTTTGTGCCCAGCAGCCTGGACAGCATCGAAGTCCTCATCCAGCGGGCCGATGCGGCGCTTTACCAGGCCAAGCACAGCGGCCGCAACCGTGTGGCGGTGTTATCGACGGAAGGTGGGCTCGATACGCTGGCGCGCTCGGATCGTTGAGATCGGGTGGAATCATCGGCAACGTGTCAGGTCCATTGTTCAGACACTGCGCTGGCGACGTACACGAGGTGTGTCGGCTTTTTCGCTAAAAACCCTGGGCTCGCCAACCGATCAGGCAGTGGGCGCTAAGGTTGGGAACACGACTGGCCCCGGATCCTCGCCGTTCTCGACACCGCAGCCAGCGTTGACAGGACAGGAGCAGGCCAATGGATTCCACTGCCGATACCCCTTCGAGCATCGCGCGGCACACCCCAATTACCCGTCGCCTGGTCGTGGCAGTCGGGGGGCTGTTTGTCCTGGGCGTCCTGATGGCGATTGCCGCGCTGTTCAACATCGCGCAAAAGCTGGACGCGGAGGATGTGCGCAAGACGCATTTCTATATCGAGCGCGCCCTCGAAAATCGCGTCACCGCCTCGAAAAACTACATCGCCAGTTACGCCTACTGGACCACCGCCTACGACCACCTCAACGGCGAGGTCGACGTGCAATGGGCCTACGCCGAACAGAACATGGGCAAGACCCTGTTCACCAATGACGAATACGAAGGTCTGTTTGTCATCGATCGACAACGCACCAAATATGCCGTGGTGCGTGGGCGCAATGTCCAGGGTGACGCCTCGGTTTATATAGACACGCCGCTGGCAGAGTTGGTGGACCAACTCCAGGCACAGCTCGACCTGACGACGTCGATGATCCGCTACACATTGTTCGAGGGCTGGCCGGCCATCGTCACGGCCTCGGTGATTGTGCCCAATGACGAGCGGCCCCAGGTCGAATCCAAAGGCACCTCGGTTTTGCTGTTCGTCGACCAACTGACGCCCGTCAAGCTGCGCAAGCTGGGCAAGAGTTATGGCCTCACCGACTTGAACCTCAAGAAAGGCACCGAGCTTGAGCCCGGCCAGCCGGCCGTGCCGCTGGACAGTACCGGCTTCAGCCTGGTGTCTCGCTTGGAGCGGCCGGGCCAGCAATTGCTTTGGTCCCTGGTGCCGCCGCTGGGTGGTGCGTTGCTGATCCTGGCCCTGCTGACCGCTTACTTTTTTCGCTATGCGTTGCGCACGGCGCGGCATGTGGACGCCAGTTACGACAGCCTGGAACAGTCGGCGCATGCCCTCGAGGCCAGCGAAGAGCGCTTCCGGGCCGTGGCCGAGGCGGCTTCCGACTGGATTTGGGAAATCGACGGGCAGCAACGCATCACCTATCTGTCGGGGCGTTTCAATACGGTCACCGGGTTTTCCGAACAACAATGGCTGGGGCAGGATGTTGAGCAACTGCTGTATTGCGACACCACGCCGATTGCCCTATGGCTAGGCAAGTTGACGGAGGAACAGAACGCCAGCCACTTGCGCTGTTCCTATCGCGATTATTCCGGGCAATTGCGCTTCTGTCGTGTGTCGGCACGCCCGATCCACAGTAAGGCCGAGGTGGTGGGCTATCGCGGCACCGCCAGTGACATCACCGATGAAGTGGCGGCCCATGCCCAGGTCCAGCATCTGTCGATGCACGATGCGCTGACCGGCCTGCCGAACCGTAACAAGCTGGCGCGGCACCTTGATGATGCGCTGGTGGCCAAGGAGCATTCGACACCGCTGACGTTGCTGATGGTCGACCTGGACAACTTCAAGCCGATCAACGACTCCCTCGGCCACCCGGCCGGCGACGCGGTGTTGTTGGAAGTGGCCCAGCGACTGCGCGACAGCACCCGCGAGCATGACCTGGTGGCACGCCTGGGGGGCGATGAGTTTGTGGTGGTGCTCAATGGGATGGAACATACCACTGAGATCGATCGCTTCTGTAAGCGGCTGATCGACAGCTTGCAACAACCGATCCTTTACGAAACCCATTCGCTGCACATCGGTGCGAGCATTGGCATCGCTGTCAGCCGCCGCCAGGGTTATGTCCCCGGTGAACTGATCCGCTGTGCCGACATCGCCTTGTACCAGGCCAAGTCCGAGGGCAAGAAAACCTGGTGCTATTTCGCCACGCAAATGAACGATCAGATCCAGCATCGTCGCCAACTGGAAAGCGACCTGCGTCTGGCCGTGAAAAAAAACGAGTTCGTCCTGCATTTCCAGCCACGCTACACCGTCGATGGTCGGGAGATCGTGGCGGTCGAGGCGTTGGTTCGCTGGCAGCATCCGACCCAAGGCTTGTTGAGCCCCGACGCCTTTATTCCCTTGGCCGAGCAAACTGACCTGATTGTCCCGCTTTCGCGTTGGGTATTGCGCGAGGCCTGCGAAACCGCACTGACCTGGCCGGGGGAGCTGATGGTCTCGGTCAACCTGTCACCGGCGCAGTTCCAGCGCAGCGATGTGGTGGAGGACGTGCGACAGGTGTTGATCGAAACCCGTTTCCCGGCGAGTCGGCTGGAACTCGAGATCACTGAAAGCGTGATGCTCAACGACGTTGATGGTGCACTGCAGGTTATGAATGCCCTGAAGGAACTGGGCGTGCGCTTGAACATGGACGATTTCGGTACCGGTTATTCGTCCCTCGGTTATCTGCGCACCTATCCATTCGATGGCATCAAGATCGACAAGCGCTTCATTGCCTCCATGAGCAGCAGCAGCAATGACCGCGCCGTGGTGCAGGCGATCATCAACCTGGGCAAGGCCATGGGGCTGACTGTGACTGCCGAGGGCGTGGAAACCCTGGCCCAGCTCGGTTCATTGGGCTCGGACCAATGCCATGAGGTGCAGGGTTATTTCCTCAGCCGGCCGATCGACAAACAAGCCTTTGCGCACTTGTTGGAGAAAGGCCCGCCCTTACCGAAAACGGGTTCCTGAAAACCTGTTGCAACCATCAAGTCCGGTTGTCGGTCACAACGGTGACTTGGTATGTCGAGTTCTGGTTCTATGAAAAACCTTCGGATTGCGACCTTCAACATCAATGGTATCCGGGCCCGGCTGCCCAACCTGCTGGAATGGCTGGAGCGGGAAAACCCCGACATTGTTTGTTTGCAGGAGCTCAAGGCCGTGGACAAGGATTTCCCGGCGGCGGAGCTGGAATCGGTGGGGTACGGGGCGATCTGGCATGGGCAGGCGTCTTGGAACGGTGTCGCGATCCTGGCCCGTGACGCGCAGCCACTGGAGAGCCGCCGAGGCCTGCCCGGCGGGAATGACGACAGTCACAGTCGCTATCTGGAGGCGGCGGTGCATGGCGTGCTGGTGGGCTGCCTGTACCTGCCCAACGGCAATCCGCAACCAGGTCCGAAGTTCGACTACAAGCTGGCCTGGTTCGAACGGCTCATCGAATACGCCCAAGGGTTGCAGGCCAGCGGTCATCCCGTGGTGCTGGCCGGCGACTACAATGTGGTCCCCACGGACATGGACATCTACAACCCGCGCTCCTGGCTCAAGGATGCGCTGTTGCAGCCCGAAAGCCGGGCGTGCTACCAGCGGCTGCTGGATCAGGGCTGGACCGATTCGTTGCGCCACCTGTATCCAGGCGAGCGGATCTACACCTTCTGGGATTATTTCCGCCAGCACTGGCAGAAGAACTCTGGTCTGCGCATCGATCACCTGCTGCTCAATCCGGTGGCCAGCGCCTCCCTGAGCGAAGCCGGCGTGGACGCCTGGGTCCGGAACCAGCCCCACCCCAGCGACCATGCCCCCACCTGGATCCGCCTGGCTTCCCGCAAACGGCGGTGACCCGAGGCATCCGGTCGATTGTTGTCTCTGTGAGGGGAATGCCTTATATCTGGCGCCCAATAGCTGTGCGCTTGTTGTGAGCGCAGCGCCGACCCTGGAAAAGGACACCCCACATGAGTCACCCCCAACTGAGCGACACGGCCCGCTATCTGCGGCGCCTGGGTTTCGACGCGCCCCCTGCGCCGAGCCTCGACACGTTGCGTCGACTGCAAGGGCGCCATACAACCGAATTCCCCTTTGAAACTCTGTCGACGTTACTGCGTCAACCCGTGCCCATCGACCTTGAATCGGTCGAGCGAAAAGTGTTCGAACAAGGGCGCGGCGGCTACTGCTATGAACTCAACCAATTGTTCCTGGCGTTGTTGCTGGAACTGGGTTTCGATGCCCGCGGCATTACCGGGCGCGTGGTGATGAATGCGCCTGAAGGCACCTGGGCGGCCCGGACCCACCGGCTGAGCCTGGTGACGTTCGACGGCGTGCGCTACATCTCCGACGTCGGCTTTGGTGGCATGGTGCCCACTGCGCCGTTGCTGCTGGACAGCCATGAGGCACAAGTCACCCCCCATGAGCCGTACCGCATCGATACCCATGCGGACGGTTACCTGCTGCGCGCCAACATTGCTGACGAATGGCGGCCGATGTACCTGTTCGATCTGCAACGCCAGGAAGACATCGACTACACCCTCGGTAATTGGTACGTCAGCAGCCACCCTGAATCCCCGTTCATGGGCCGGTTGATGGTCGCCCGCACCGGTGACGGGTTGCGCAAGACCCTCAACGGCAACAGCTATGCCGTGCACCGAATAGGGCAGGAGAGCGAGCGGCGCGTGATCGTTGATGCCGATGAGTTGATCGACTTGCTGGAGCAAGAGTTTGGCCTGCGGGTGCCGCCGCGCGAGCTGTTGCGGCCGGCTGTCGTGGGGTTGCTCCAGTCATAAAAAGGCTGTTGACCGGGAAATCCTGTTCCTGCACATGGTGATAAGTTGTATACAACTCTATGGACATTTGTTCTGAGTTTTGAATACAGTGTGCCCATAACAAAAAACAGGGAATCCCCGAACCATGAAAACGCCCCATGTTTCACTCCCACGGCCCGAGGACGAAAACCTTGGCGTCGGCGCGAATATGGCTTACGGCCTGCAACATGTGTTGACCATGTACGGTGGTATCGTCGCCGTGCCGTTGATCATCGGCCAGGCGGCCGGGCTCTCGCCCGCGGACATCGGCCTGTTGATTGCCGCTTCATTGTTCGCGGGGGGCTTGGCAACGTTGCTGCAAACCCTCGGCCTGCCGTTCTTCGGCTGCCAACTGCCCTTGGTGCAGGGTGTATCGTTCTCGGGCGTGGCGACCATGGTGGCGATTGTCGGCAGCGGCGGGGAAGGCGGCTTTCAAGCCATCCTTGGCGCGGTGATCGCCGCGTCCCTAATTGGTCTGCTGATTACCCCGGTATTTTCGCGCATCACCCGGTTCTTTCCGCCACTGGTCACCGGCATCGTGATCACCACCATCGGCCTGACTCTGATGCCGGTAGCGGCACGTTGGGCCATGGGGGGAAACAGCCACGCCGCTGATTTCGGCAGCATGGCCAACATTGGCCTGGCCGCAGTGACTCTGGTGCTGGTGCTATTGCTGAGCAAAATGGGCAGTGCAACCATCTCGCGGTTGTCGATTCTGTTGGCGATGGTCATTGGTACCGTCATCGCCGTGTTCCTCGGCATGGCGGACTTTTCATCGGTCAGCCAGGGGCCGATGTTCGGCTTCCCGACACCGTTCCATTTCGGCATGCCGACTTTCCACATCGCCGCGATCCTGTCGATGTGCATTGTGATCATGGTGACCCTGGTGGAAACCTCCGCCGACATCCTGGCCGTGGGCGAGATCATCGATACCAAAGTCGACTCCAGGCGCCTGGGCAACGGCTTGCGGGCCGACATGCTGTCGAGCATGATCGCGCCGATCTTCGGCTCCTTCACCCAGAGTGCCTTTGCCCAGAACGTCGGGCTGGTGGCGGTGACCGGGATCAAGAGCCGTTTCGTGGTGGCGACCGGCGGGGTGTTCCTGGTGGTGCTCGGTTTGCTGCCGTTCATGGGCCGGGTGATCGCTGCGGTGCCGACCTCGGTACTGGGCGGTGCCGGTATCGTGCTGTTTGGCACGGTGGCTGCCAGTGGCATCCGCACGCTGTCCAAAGTCGATTACCGCAACAACGTCAACCTGATCATCGTCGCCACCTCCATTGGTTTTGGCATGATTCCTATCGCCGCTCCGAACTTCTATGACCATTTCCCGAGCTGGTTCGCGACCATCTTTCATTCGGGCATCAGTTCTTCGGCTATCATGGCGATCGCGCTGAACCTGGCGTTCAACCACTTCACTGCGGGTAACTCCGACCAGCAATCGGTTTTTGCCGCCGGCACTGAGCGGGTGTTGCGCTATCAGGACCTGGCAGCGCTACGTGAAGGTGATTACTTCTGCGATGGCAAGCTGCACGACTGCGATGGCAACGAGATTCCCGTGGTGGCGGAGCCTGTTCACGGGGCGCCGGAGCATGCGCCGATTCGTCTGAAAAGCGGTGAGCACGTCTGACGATTACCCTCTGTGCCGAGAGAGCTTGCTCCCGCAGGGCTCTGTAGGCGCTGGCGACGGCTCGGGCCGCGTTCGGACGATTTGATCCTTCGCTTGAGATTCAAGTGATTGGGGAAAGATCGCAGCCTCGTTGCACTCGACAGCTCCTACACAGTGGGAGCGGTTAACCAGCGAATATGAAAAAGCCTGTGATCATTGATCACAGGCTTTTTTGTACCACGCGGGTGGCTGGTTACCAGCGACCGTAATGACCACGAGGCGGGCCATAGTAGTGGCCCCGTGGTGGCCCGTAATGCACCGGTGCCGGGCGATAGTAGATCGGTCGCTCTACATACACCGGCTGCGGCTGGTAGTAGACCGGTGGTGGTGCCTGGTAGTAGACCGGCTGTGGCTGGAGGTAGACCGGTTGCTGCACATACACCGGCCGATCACGATTGATGAGGGCCGAGCCAACGATGGCCGAACCGACGATTGCGCCAAACACTGCGGGCCCCTCCCAACCACCACGACCGTGGGCGGATGCCTGGCCGGTGACCGCGAGTGCCCCCATGAGCAGGGCGATGATGGGAAGTTTACGATTCATGGCTATTCCTCGTTTCGGCCCCAACGCCTGTGGTCTGCAACAGACCCGATGAGGGTCGCGGGGATACTTGCTCTGACAACGATTTTCTCAGGATTTGTGACGCCGTTGGGTAAATATTGTGTAAGGTCTGTGGCGCTTTTCTTGACCGCGCGGCGTCATCCAGGAGCCTGAGACCGGGCTGGGGCTGGCGGTATCCTCATCGAATAAAACCTTTCGCAGCGGTGATTCCGTCTGTCCGAAAGTGAATGGCAAGGAGACACGCATGCAGATCAATCCCAACAAAGACACCCAGCTGTGCATGTCGCTATCGGGGCGTCCCGGAAACTTCGGCCTGCGCTTTCATAATCACCTGTATGAACAATTGGGCCTGAATTTCTATTACAAGGCGTTCAGCAGCCAGGACCTGCCTGGAGCTGTGGGCGGTATCCGTGCCCTGGGGATTCGTGGATGCGGTGTGTCGATGCCGTTCAAGGAAGCCTGCATTGCCTTGGTGGACGAGCTGGATCCTTCCGCTGCCGCGATCCAGTCCATCAACACCATCGTCAATACCAACGGTCATCTGAAGGCCTACAACACTGACTACATCGCCATCGCCCAGTTGTTGCAAAGCCACGCGGTGCCCAAGGACTCGACCTTTGCCTTGCGTGGCAGCGGCGGCATGGCCAAGGCTGTGGCCAGTGCCTTGCGGGATGGGGGGTACAAGAATGGGCTGATCGTTGCTCGCAATGAGGCCGCCGGGCGAGCCTTGGCCGAGTCCCTGGGGTATGAATGGCAAGCTGACCTGGGTACCCGACGGCCACAGATGCTGATCAATGTCACGCCGATCGGCATGACCGGCGGCCCGGAGGCCGACCAGTTGGCGTTTGAGCCCGAAACCATCGTCGCGGCCGAGACGGTGTTCGATGTCGTGGCGATCCCGTCGCAAACGCCACTGATCGTGCGCGCCCGGGCCGAAGGCAAGCGAGTCATCACGGGGCTGGAAGTCATTGCGATCCAGGCCCTGGAACAGTTCGTGCTGTACACCGGCGTGCGGCCCAATCCGGAGCAATTTGAAAAAGCCGTGGCCTTCGCCCGGTCCATGTAGGCGCGTTCGAAGGATGTGATCTTTTGATCTTTCTTTTTCACCTGAGATTCAATTTTTCGGGGAAAGATCGCAGCCTCGTTGCACTCGACAGCTCCTACACAGCGCCTGGCAATGACTCCAGTCTTGCCAGGCGTTCTTCCAGCGCCGCGATCCGCGCTTCGAGCTCTTCGATGCGCTCCAGCGAGACACCGCCGCCGGCACCACGCTCCACCGGGTGCTGGCGGGCGGCGAGAATCGCTTCGATGTCCGCCGGGTCGCCCATGGCGTGCACATAGCGGTCTTCGCGCTGGCCGGCCTGGCGTGGCACCAGCAGCGCCAACCCACGGGCAATCAGGCGTTCAAGCTGGTGCACCACTTGTTCGGCGTCTTCGAAGTCATGCATCCGTCCGCTGCGGGTCAGTAGCTCATTGACGGTTTGCGGGCCACGCAGGAACAGCAGGCCCATCAGGACCACCTGGGCCGGTACCAGCTCCAGGGCTTTGTCGACCCGATGCTCCCAGCGGTCGGCGCGGCTGCCCATTACCAGTTTGGTAAAGCCGCGGCCTTCCAGCGCCCGCAGGCTCTGGCCGACCTGACCTGGATTGAGATTCATCACCGGTTCGCGGCTGGTTTTCTGGTTGCAGGCCAGTACCAGGGCGTTGAGGGTCAGCGGGTAGGTCTCGGGGTTAGTGGCCTGCTTCTCGACCAGCGCGCCGAGGATGCGAATTTCCGTGCTATTGAGCCGTGGTTCTTCAGCCTGGCGTTGTTCTTCGATGCTCATCGCGCGTTCCCTATGCAGTGGAAGCCGCCTAGCCTAATCCTTGCGCAATAAAAGACAAGCTGTGCAACCAGCCGTGGCTATAATCGCAGCCGTTTGATTCATTCTTTCCTGTCACCTGCATGAGATCGCCATGACTATTTCCCTGTACGCCGCTTCCGTCCCGGTTTTCAAGCAGATGCTCAACGCGTTGAGCGACGTTCTGAACAAGGCCGAAGCCCACGCCACCGCGAAGAACATCGACCCGAACGCCTTTTTGCAAGCCCGCCTGTACCCGGACATGTTCCCGTTGGTGCGTCAGGTGCAGATCGCGGTGGACTTCGCCAAAGGTGTGTCTGCACGCCTGGCCGAGATCGACGTGCCGAAATATGAGGACAGCGAGATCACTTTCGCCGAGCTGCAAGCCTTGATCGCCAAAGTCTTGGCCTTTATCGACGGCATCCGCCCAGAGCAGATCGATGGCAACGAAGGCATCGAAATCGTCACCCGTCCGGGTACGCCGAAGGAAAAGCGCTTCAGCGGCCAGAATTACCTGCTGACCTACGGCCTGCCGCAGTTCTTCTTCCACGTCACCACCACTTACGCATTGCTGCGCCACAATGGCGTGGAAGTGGGCAAGCGCGACTACATGGGCGCGTTCTAACCCCGCAGGCATGAAAAAGCCCGGGACGGTGTGGGCCGTTCCCGGGCTTTTTTTGGCCTTGGGATTTGGGGTAGTTCTGATTGACCGAGGCGACTGCTTCGCGAGCAAGCCCGCTCCCACAAAGGTTATGTGGTGAATACAAACCAATGTGGGAACGGGCTTGCTCGCGACGGCAGTGGATCAGCTGTCACATAGGGTTGAGTCTGCCCCAATCCACTACGCCGTACGCGCGAGCTTCTCTTCCTCGCCCAGGCATGCCGCCGCCGTGAACAGCACATCCGTAGACGAGTTCAGCGCCGTCTCCGCCGAGTCCTGCAGGACGCCAATGATGAAACCCACCGCGACCACTTGCATGGCGATTTCGTTGGGAATGCCAAACAGGCTGCACGCCAGGGGAATCAGCAGCAGCGAACCGCCCGCCACCCCGGATGCGCCACACGCGCAAATGGCCGCGACAACACTCAGCAGCACCGCCGTAGGCATGTCCACTACGACACCCACTGTATGCACGGCCGCCAGGGCCAAAACGGTGATGGTAATGGCGGCGCCCGCCATGTTGATGGTGGCGCCCAGTGGGATCGACACCGAATAGGTGTCTTCGTGCAGGCCCAGGCGTTTGCTCAGTTCCAGGTTCACCGGAATGTTCGCCGCCGAGCTGCGCGTGAAAAACGCCGTGATGCCGCTCTCGCGCAGGCAGGTGAATACCAGCGGGTAGGGGTTGCGACGCAGTTTCCAGAACACAATGAGTGGGTTGACCACCAATGCCACGAACAGCATGCAGCCGATCAGTACGGTGAGCAGGTGCAGGTAGCCGAGCAGCGCACCGAAGCCGGAGGTGGCCAGCGTCGAGGCCACCAGTCCGAAGATACCCAGCGGGGCGAAGCGGATCACCACGCGCACGATGGCAGTCACGCCGTTGGACAGGTCTTCGAGCACGGTACGGGTGGTCTGGCCAGCATGACGAATGGCGATGCCCATGCCGATGGCCCAGGCCAGAATGCCGATGAAATTGCCGTTGAGCAGTGCTCGGACCGGGTTGTCGACCACGTTGAGCAACAGGCTCTGCAGCACCTCGCCGATGCCCCCGGGCGCAGTAACGGCCACATCATGTGTCGTCAGCACCAGGCTGGACGGAAACAGCGTACTGGCAACCACCGCGACCGCCGCTGCGGCGAAAGTGCCCAGCAGGTACAGGAACAGAATCGGCCGGATATGGGTTTGCTGGCCATGCTTGTGGTTGGCGATCGAGGCCATGACCAGCACGAACACCAGGATCGGCGCCACGGCCTTGAGCGCGGACACGAAGACCTTGCCGATGAACTCGGTGGGCTTAGCCAGGTCGGGCGCCAGCCATGCCAGGACGATACCGGCGATCAGACCGATGATGATTTGCGTCACCAGGCTGGTGCGTTTGAGGCGTTGCATAGGGGTAGCGGACGAAGCTGTCATAGCGGCATCTCTGATTTTATTGTGTACGACGGTCGACGAGTCAGGGCAACAAGCGGGCAGACCACATGAGCGGACCGAGAGAAAGTACGGCGTTTTCAGGCCGCGGACTCTATCACAGCCCGATGAAAAATCTGACGGACCTGTGACGATCCGTCATCCTTATCTGGGTCATGGCGTGCGGTTGTATGCCGCGTGCATTCTGTTAGGCTTTGTCGTTCTCACTTTCTTACCGCCAGCGGGCCTTTCGGCTAACGCTGGTGTCGTCGTTTCGCTGGAGTTCTGCATGTTGTTACCCATTTTCCTGTTGTCGGCCGCCGGTTTTACCGTGCTGACCACGGAATTCGTCATCGTTGGCCTGTTGCCCTCCATCGCCCGCGACCTGCACGTCAGCATTCCCCAGGCCGGGCTGCTGGTGACGTTGTTCGCGTTTACGGTGGCGGCGTTCGGGCCATTCCTGACGGCCTGGTTCGCCCGCTTCGAACGGCGCAAGTTGTTTATCAGCGTGTTGGTGATGTTCGGCCTGGCCAACATGCTCGCCGCCGTCGCCCCCAACATCTGGGTGATGGCCGTTGCCCGGTTGATCCCGGCCCTGGGCCTGCCGGTGTTCTGGGCGCTGGCCAGTGAAACGGCGGTGGACATTGTCGGGCCACAGTTGGCCGGGCGAGCCATTGCCCGGATCGGCTTTGGCATCGTCTGTGCCACGGTGTTCGGCATTCCCGTGGGCGCGTTGATTTCCGATGCGTTTGGCTGGCGCAGCGCATTCGCGATCCTGGCGGTCATTGCTTTTGCCAAGGCGTTGCTGCTGTTTATCTACTTGCCGAAAACCAACCTGCACCAGCATCAGGTGAGCTTTCGTTCGCAATTCAAGATCCTGCGCAGCCCGTTGATGCAAGGGCATGTGCTGTTGTCGATCCTGGTGTTCAGCGGCATGTTCACCGCCTACACCTATCTGGCGGATATCCTCGAACGCCTCGCTGGGTTCGATGGCACTCTGGTGGGCTGGTGCCTGATGGGCTTCGGCGCCGTCGGGCTGCTGGGCAATTCCCTGGGCGGTCGGGCGGTGGACCGGCATCCTTTGATCGCATCGATGGTTTTCTGCCTGTTCCTGATCGGCGGCATGGTGGCGTTGGTGCCGAGCATTCATTCGCCCCTCGCGCTGGCGGCGGCGATGGGCATCTGGGGCGTGACCCAGGCGGCCTTGTTCCTGGTCAGCCATGTGCGGCTGATGAAGGCGGCCCCGCAGGCCCCAGCCTTTGCCGCATCGTTGAACATTGCCGGGGCCAACCTGGGGATTGGCCTGGGGGCGATGGTCGGTGGCCGGGTCATCGATACCCTGGGCTTGGGCAGTGTCGGGTTTGCGGCGGCCGGGTTCATCTTCGTATCGATCCTGCTGGCGTTGCTGCTGATGACCTTCAAACCTCGTGTCACCTGCTAAGCGCTGAACAACTCGCGACGCGCGCCTTCGGCAATCGCGACAATGCCGGGGTGGCTGACCTTGCGCTCCACGGAAATGGCATAGAAGGATTCGCTCACCGCATCGGTTTGGCCGATCACTTCTACGCCGTACTGGCGCTTGACCTCTTCGGCGATCACGCTCGGGCCGATGAAAATCCCGCTGCCTGATTGGCCGAAGGCCTGCATCAATGCGCTGTCGTCGAACTCGCCGACGATACGCGGCTGGATCTGTTGCTCGGCGAACCAGCGCTGCAAGCGGCTGCGTACCACGGTTTCCGGCCCGGGAATCAGCAGCGGAGCGTCATGTAGGCCGTGGGGGAAGTCCTGCCCGTAGCGTTCGGCCAGCGCGGCGGTGGCGAAAAAGCTGATCCCGCATTCCCCCAGTTTCTGGCTGTAGCCCTTGATGTCCAGGTGGGTCGGCATCGGGCTGTCGGAAATCACCAGGTCCAGGCGCTGGATCGCTAGGTCCGCCAGCAGTCGTTCGAGCTTGTCCTCGCGACAGGTGATGCGCAGCGGCTCGTTCAACTCCATGGTCGGCGCCAGCAGCCGATAGACGATGGATTTGGGCACCACATCCGCCACCCCGACCCGAAACAGGGTTTGCTGTTCGTTGGGCTGGGCCCGCAGCATCAGTTCCAGTTCACCGCCCAACTGGAACATGTGTTCGGCGTAGGGCAAGGTCTGGCGGCCGGCCTCGGTCAGTTCCAATTGTCGCCCGACACGGCGAAACAGCTTGAGGTTATAGGTCTGCTCGAACAGGGAGATCTGCCCGCTGATGGTCTGTGGGGTCAGGTTCAACTGCTCGCACGCTCGCACGATGCTGCCGGTTTTTGCCACCACCCAGAAGTAATGCAATTGTCGGTAGTTGAGCATGGGTTCACCGATGTTCGTAAAAATCGAAGTATAACCGCTGAAAATACGAATTTTCCTGAAGTGTTCGCGTCTCTAGAATGCCTGGCCATTGGCGGGCCACTTTTGTGCGCCTTCTATTTTCTCAAGAGGTATTCATTCCATGACGTACAAATCCCTGGGGCTTGCAGCACTGTTGGTGATGTCCGCCACCACGCTGGCGGGTTGTGAACAGGCTGAAAAAAGTGCCCAGCAACTGATGGGGCAGGCTGCAGAAACCGCCAAGCAGGCCATCGACGACACCCACAAGGCCGCCGAGCAGGCGATCAGCGAAGCCACCGGCGGCTTGATCAGCCCGAAGAAAGAGCCGGCGGACGAAGCTGACGAAACCCAAATCCCTACTAAAACCATCTAACGCGTCACATCAGTCAGGACTGCCCCATGGATTATCTTTTACAGCTCGCCGCCAGCCCCACCGCGTGGATCGCCCTGGCGACTCTGGTCGTGATGGAAATCGTGCTTGGCATCGATAACCTGATCTTCATTTCGATTCTGACCAACAAGCTGCCCCAACAGCATCGTGCCAAGGCGCGGCGGATCGGTATCGGCATGGCGCTGATCCTGCGCCTGGGCTTGTTGAGCACCATTGCCTTCATTGTGCAGTTGACCGAACCCGTCATCGAAATCCTGGGCCAGGCGTTGTCCTGGAAAGACATGATCCTGATCGCCGGCGGCCTGTTCCTGCTGTGGAAAGCGACCACTGAAATCCACCACAGCATGGACCCAGCACCGGATGATCCCAAGTCGGCCACGTCCGGCGTGACCCTGGGCTTTGCCGCGGCAATCGGTCAGATCCTGATGTTGGACTTGGTGTTCTCCATCGACAGCATCATCACCGCCGTGGGCATGACCGAGCATTTGCCGATCATGATCATCGCCGTTGTCGTATCGGTATTGGTGATGCTGCTGGCGGCCGAACCGCTGGCCAAGTTCATCAATGACAACCCGACCGTGGTGATGCTGGCCCTGGGCTTCCTGATCATGATCGGCATGACGCTGATCGCTGAGGGTTTCGGTGCCCATGTGCCCAAGGGCTATATCTACGCGGCCATGGCGTTCTCGGCGGCGATCGAGGTGTTGAACATGTTGTCCCGTCGGGCCAGGGAAAGGGCGTTGGCCGACAACGCCTGATTCCAGGCAGGCAGAGGCCACCCGGGTCCAGGTCCGGGTGGCTTTTTTTGAGGGGAGTGAAAAGCGAATGCTCAGTGTGCGGTGGCGTGGCGTCGCGCGGATTTTGTGGTTTTTTCCGATTGCGCAGCTGGCGCGTGATGATGGCGCCGAGTGATCCGAAGTACGCCCCACAGCATGGCCGTGGCTACGCTCAGCCAGCCAAATATCAGCATCAGAATTGTCGTGGTCAGGCTCATCTGTGCCTCCTCTTACCCCTGGTCCGGGATAACGCACCTAGTACATGGACAGTCTAGTCGCTCAAGTGTTGCAGGTAATCGATCCGTGACGGTTGGGCCCGGATCGGTTCGTTCTATCGCGCTCGTAAAACTGCCGTTATGGCTATACCCAGGACTGTGCGCACCTTATGATCGTCGACCCAAGCCTGGCCCGGATGTCGGGTGCCTGAACAGGAGAGTCATCATGTCGCCGGTCATTTCATCTTTTCGATCACTGGTCCTGACGGTCTCCTGCCTCGTTGCCGTGGTGGGGTGTGCGGGCATTGTTTCGCCACAGATCCAGCGCCTGCCCGAACGGGTGGGGCTCAACAGCGTGCCGTTCTTTCGCGGCGAAACGTACCAGGGCGCCCCACAGTCTCTAGCGGCCCTGCTGACGTTGCAAGGCACGGTGATCACGCCGGGGCTGCTGGAGAAACCGTTGCACCTGCCGGGTGGCGAAGCCGGTTTGCAGCAGAATATGCAAACCCTGGCGCGCGAATACGGGTTGCTGGTGTATCCGCTCGACGCCAAGCTGCCCGCGTTGTTGGAGCAGGTCGCGGCAGGCTACCCGGTGCTGGTGCGCTATATCGACGGTTCGGCGTTCTGGGCCGAGCCTCGGTATGGGATTCTCGCCGGCTACAATCGTCAGAAGCAGACGGTATTGCTGCGCTCAGGCATGAGTCGGCGGCAGTTGATGAGCTTCAGTGCCTTCGAATCGGCCTTCAAGAGCGCGGGCGGCTGGGCTGTGCTGCTCCAGCGACCCACGCAGCTTCCGGCCAATGTCGACTCGCCGCGGTGGCTCAAAGCAGCGGACGAATTGGCCGGGGCAGGGCAGGAACGAGCTGCGGCACGGGCCACCAAGACCTTGGAAGCGGCGCATTGATCGTTCACCCCGTTCGTCACTTGCCGGGCACAATCTGGCAGGCCTGAGGCTCTTATCATCAGGGTTGGGCATTTCTGACCGTGATTGGAGGAGGGCAGGCATGGCACAGTCGAAAACACCTACGGGGCCACATTCGTCAGAGCATTCCAGTGGTGATGACCTGGGGTTTGATCCGGATTCGCCGGACCTTGAGGATCCTCAGGTTGATCCGATAGGGCCGGCCAAGGCGCCTCTGGACAAGAAGGATGAGCGCAAGCCCAAGCCTTATGATCCGCTGGGAGACCTGAAGGTCTAGAGATTACCGTGGGTTGGTGTGTATATCCGTTTCTGCGGTAACGGATATACACACCAAAACAAGTACCGCAAAAAAGCCAAAAAAACGGCGCTTCCCATTTCTGAAAGAAACGCCGCTTTTTCTAAGTGAACAGCATTTCGACGAGTCAGGGCTTTTAGGGTTCGCGGATTACTTGGAAGCTTCCACCACACCACTCTGGCGGCTCTTGAGATTCTTGGCAGCCTTGTATTGCAGGGCCGCCGCCGGCACTGCGGCGCTTTTTCCGGTTTCCACCCAGCTACGAATCCGGCTGGCATCGGCGAAGTGTGTGTACTTGCCGAATGCATCGAGGATCACCAGTGCCATCGGGCGATTGCCCATCTTCGTCACCAGCACCAGGCAGTGGCCGGCCTCGTTGGTGAAACCGGTCTTGGTCAACTGGATATCCCAGTTGGCCTTGTGGACCAAGTGGTCAGTGTTGCGAAAACCCAGGCTATACGCAGGCTTGCGGAAGGTAACGGTCTTTTCCTTGGTGGTGCTCAGTTCGCTCAGCAGTGGATACTTGCGAGCGGCGATCAGTAGCTTGGTCAGGTCCCTGGCGGTCGAGACGTTGTGGATCGACAGGCCCGTCGGTTCGACGTAATGCGTGCTGGTCATGCCCAGCGCCTTCGCCTTGGCGTTCATGGCGGCAATGAACGCCGCATAGCCTCCTGGATAGTGGTGGGCGAGGCTGGCGGCGGCGCGGTTTTCCGAAGACATCAGGGCGATCAGCAGCACGTCCCGGCGCGACAGCTCGCTGTTGAGCTTGACCCGGGAAAACACGCCCTTCATCTCTGGGGTGTTGGCGATGGTGATGGTGATGTACTCATCCAGGTTCTGTTTGGCATCCAGCACGATCAGCCCGGTCATCATTTTGGTCACCGATGCGATGGGGACCACCACATCCGGGTTGCTTGAATAGACGACTTTATCCGTCTGCAGGTCCAGCAACATCGCGCTACCCGACGCGACTTGCAGCTTGGCCGTATCCCGTGGGGGCGCGATGGTTTCCTGTGCAGCGACATTTTGCGTGATAAAGCTGCCTGTGAAAGCGATGAACAGGCTGATGATCGAAAGACGGATTTTCACGCGAGTAGGCTCGATAGAGTTGAAGGTGTCGTTGAGCAACGACTTTCAAAAAAAACGTCGCATTTTAGGAGTATGGGCGACAGCAGCGCTATACGCCTGTACCGCTGGGGCTTGTGAATAAATAAAGTTTCATAGAGGGGGATTTTGGCGATACGAATCTGAAAAAATCGTAATTTGACGGCTAAAGTCCGGTCGCCAGAAACGCCTGTGGGAGCGCGCTTGCTCGCGATGGCAGTGTGTCAGTCAACTTGGAGGTTGACCGGTTCACAGCGATCGCGAGCAAGCGCGCTCCCACAGGGTTTTGATTGATGCGTATCAGCTGTGCAGCGTTTCGGCCGCATACAACGTGTTTTCCAGTAGGCAGGCGCGGGTCATCGGGCCTACGCCGCCAGGTACCGGCGTGATCCAGCCAGCGCGGGGCAGGGCGGTCTCGTAGACCACATCGCCCACCAGCTTGCCATCTTCCTGGCGATTGATGCCCACGTCGATGACGATGGCACCTTCCTTGATCCACTCACCCCGTACCAGGCCGGGTTTGCCGGCGGCCACCACCACCAGGTCGGCACGGCCGACATGGCCGGCCAGGTCCTTGGTGAAGCGATGGGTCACGGTCACGGTGCAGCCGGCCAGTAGCAGTTCCATGGCCATCGGCCGGCCAACGATGTTGGACGCACCCACCACTACGGCGTCGAGGCCATAGAGATCCACGCCAGTGCTTTCCAGTAGCGTCATGATGCCTTTCGGGGTGCAGGGACGAAGCAACGGGATACGCTGGGCCAGGCGACCGACGTTATAAGGATGGAAGCCATCGACGTCTTTGTCCGGGCGGATGCGCTCCAACAGTTTGGAGGCGTCGAGGTGCTCAGGCAGTGGCAGTTGGAGCAGAACGCCGTCGATGTTCGGGTCGTCGTTCAGGCGATCGATCAGATCGGCCAACGCTTGCTGGGTGGTTTCGGAAGGCAGGTCGTAGGCCTGGGAAAGGAAGCCGACCTCTTCACAGTCTTTACGCTTGTGCGAGACATAAACCTGAGAGGCGGGATCGCTGCCGACCAGGATCACCGCAAGGCCGGGCGTGCGCAGGCCTTGCTGGCGGCGCTCGGTGACTCGTTGGGCGATCTGCTGGCGCAGGCTGGCGGCGATCGATTTGCCGTCGATAAGTTGTGCAGTCATTGCGCGTGGTTAACCATCGAGAGGGGAAAAAAAGAGAGCGCATTCTCGCATGCCGGGGCGTGAGGGCAAAGGCGCTTGGTCTGCAAATTCCCCTAACCCCTTTAATTAAATGAATTTTTTTTAAAAAAGAGTTGACGACCTATCAAGCCGTCTATAACATTCGTCGCACTTGTCGGGCACAGCCTAGCACTGGTTAAGAAGGTGGAGCAGAGTTGGTTGTTTCAATTCGGCAAAACTGAAAGCACTTAGTTTGTAATCGTCCAAGAATACAGATTAAAAAGGCGCCCGTAGCTCAGCTGGATAGAGCATCCGCCTTCTAAGCGGATGGTCGCAGGTTCGAGTCCTGCCGGGTGCGCCAATTAGGCAGCTTTGGCACAAGTAAGGCAACAAGGCAATATGGTGGGCGTAGCTCAGTTGGTAGAGCACGGGATTGTGACTCCCGTTGTCGTGGGTTCGATCCCCATCGTCCACCCCATATTCTAGAAAGGCGCCAGATCTAACAATCTGGCGCCTTTGCTTTAAAAGCTTGATACGCGGATGTGGTGGAATTGGTAGACACACTGGATTTAGGTTCCAGCGCCGCAAGGTGTGAGAGTTCGAGTCTCTCCGTCCGCACCATACAAGTCGCTATTTAAATAGCAGAAAACGGCGCAGTACCTGAAAGGGGCTGCGCCGTTTTTGTTTTCGGTGGTTCTGTGTTTGGCGTCGGTACGGTTTTGGCGCTGCGCGCGGCGGTCGGTTCGTTGCGAATATGTTTCGTGATGATGCGCGACATGTCCGTCGGTCTCCTTTTGGGGTGGGCATCGCGCGATCGGACATGACGCTTCTATATATAGAGGCGTTGGCGCAGAGCCCTGGGCTGAATCGACTGTATTTGCAATCCGGGTGGGGCATGACCGTTTGTCCCGTCCTAAATCCGGCGCCTGTTTCCAGCGCGTTTTCAGTAGGGTGACTTCTTGAGTTTGACCTACTAGAATGCATGCCCTTGATTCTGGGGTCGGAAACGCCCGGCCAACGTCTGTGCAACGAGGAATATCCATGCAAGTTTCTGTTGAAAATACTTCTGTTCTTGAGCGCCGCATGAGCATCACGGTGCCGGCTGAGCGCATCGAGACTCAGGTCAACAAGCGTCTGCAGCAGACTGCCCAAAAGGCCAAAATCCCAGGTTTCCGCCCAGGCAAAGTGCCAATGAGCGTGATCCGTCAGCGTTACGAGGCTGATGCGCGTCAGGAAGCCGTGGGCGACGTGATCCAGTCTTCGTTCTACGAAGCGGTCGTCGAGCAGAAGCTAAACCCGGCCGGCGCTCCGTCTGTCGAGCCTAAAGTGCTGGAAAAAGGCAAGGACCTGGAGTTCGTCGCCACGTTCGAAGTGTTCCCTGAGTTCACGGTTGCCGGTTTCGAATCCATCGCTGTCGAGCGCCTGAGCGCTGACGTGTCGGATGCCGACCTGGACAAGATGCTGGACATCCTGCGCAAGCAGAACACCCGTTTCGAAGTGACTGAGCGTGCTGCACAGAACGAAGACCAACTGAACATCGATTTCGTCGGCAAGGTCGACGGTGAAGTGTTCGCGGGCGGTTCCGCCAAGGCCTCCCAGTTGGTACTGGGTTCCGGTCGCATGATTCCTGGCTTCGAAGATGGCCTGGTTGGCGCCAAGGCTGGTGAAGAGCGCGTTCTGAACGTGACCTTCCCTGAGGACTATCAGAACCTGGACCTGGCTGGCAAAGCCGCCGAGTTCACCGTGACCGTCAACACTGTTTCCGAGCCAAAGCTGCCTGAGCTGAACGAAGAGTTCTTCACCCAGTTCGGCATCAAGGAAACCGGTCTGGAAGGTTTCCGCACCGAAGTTCGCAAGAACATGGAGCGTGAGCTGCGCCAGGCCATCAAGTCGAAGGTCAAGAACCAGGTCATGGATGGTCTGCTGGCCTCCAACCCGATCGAAGTGCCAAAGGCTCTGCTGGACAACGAAGTGAACCGTCTGCGCGTGCAGGCTGTTCAGCAGTTCGGCGGCAACATCAAGCCGGACCAGCTGCCTGCCGAACTGTTCGAAGAGCAAGCCAAGCGCCGCGTCGTGCTGGGCCTGATCGTTGCCGAAGTGGTTAAGCAGTTTGAGCTCAAGCCTGACGAAGCCCGTGTTCGCGAGCTGATCCAGGAAATGGCCTCGGCCTACCAAGAGCCTGAGCAAGTTGTGTCCTGGTACTACAAGAACGACCAGCAACTGAACGAAGTCCGTTCGGTTGTGCTGGAAGAACAAGTTGTGGATACTGTTCTGCAGAAAGCTAGCGTGACCGATAAAGCGGTCTCTTACGAAGAAGCGGTCAAGCCGGTGGAAGCTCCACAAGCCGATTGATGGTTCTGCGGTAAGAAATAAACACCCATAAGCCAGCCTTCGCGCTGGCTTATGCGTATTCAAGACATAACTATTTGGGAGTGACTGCGAGACATGTCCCGCAATTCTTTTTATCAGCAGAGCTCTGACATCCAGGCCGCAGGCGGCCTGGTCCCGATGGTTATCGAGCAGTCCGCCCGCGGCGAACGTGCCTATGACATCTACTCGCGTCTGCTCAAGGAACGCGTCATCTTCCTGATCGGCCCCGTTGAAGACTACATGGCCAACCTGGTCGCGGCGCAGCTGTTGTTCCTGGAAGCGGAAAACCCGGACAAGGATATCCATCTGTACATCAACTCACCTGGTGGTTCGGTGACTGCGGGCATGTCGATCTACGACACCATGCAGTTCATCAAGCCCGACGTTTCCACCATCTGCATCGGCCAGGCCTGCAGCATGGGCGCTTTCCTGCTCGCCGGCGGCGCAGCGGGCAAGCGTCACTGCCTGCCTAACTCTCGGATGATGATTCACCAGCCATTGGGCGGCTTCCAGGGCCAGGCGTCGGATATCGACATCCATGCCAAGGAAATCCTCCACATTCGTTCGCGCCTGAACTCGTTGCTGGCCCATCATACCGGCCAAAGCCTCGAAACCATTGAGCGTGACACCGAGCGTGACAACTTCATGAGCGCCGAGCGTGCAGCCGAATACGGCTTGATCGACTCCGTGATCAACAAGCGTCAAATGCCTGCTTAAGCCGCTCAAAATGCAGGTGGTTGGGATGACCGGCCGCCTGCGGGCTTGAAAAAGCCCGCAATTGCCTTCATCTTGTGTTGCAAGCCTATCGGATTTGGATCGATCGAATGACTGACACCCGCAACGGCGAGGACAACGGCAAACTGCTTTATTGCTCCTTCTGTGGCAAAAGCCAGCATGAAGTGCGCAAATTGATTGCCGGCCCCTCGGTCTTCATTTGCGACGAGTGCGTCGACCTGTGCAATGACATCATCCGCGAGGAGGTGCAGGAAGCCCAGGCCGAGAGCAGCGCGCATAAATTGCCTTCGCCTAAAGAAATCAGCGGCATCCTTGATCAGTATGTGATTGGTCAGGAACGTGCGAAAAAGGTACTGGCCGTAGCGGTGTACAACCACTACAAGCGCCTGAACCAACGTGACAAGAAGAATGACGAAGTCGAACTCGGCAAGAGCAACATCTTGCTGATCGGCCCGACAGGCTCGGGTAAGACCCTGCTTGCCGAGACGCTGGCCCGCTTGCTGAACGTTCCGTTCACCATCGCCGACGCAACCACCCTCACTGAGGCTGGTTATGTAGGTGAAGACGTCGAGAACATCATTCAGAAGTTGTTGCAGAAGTGCGACTACGATGTGGAAAAGGCCCAGATGGGCATTGTCTACATCGACGAAATCGACAAGATTTCCCGCAAGTCCGACAACCCATCCATCACTCGGGATGTTTCCGGTGAGGGTGTGCAACAGGCCTTGCTCAAGTTGATTGAAGGTACGGTCGCTTCCGTTCCACCTCAAGGTGGTCGCAAGCATCCGCAGCAGGAATTCCTGCAAGTCGATACCCGTAACATTCTGTTCATCTGCGGTGGTGCGTTCTCCGGCCTGGAAAAGGTTATTCAAAACCGTTCCACCCGTGGTGGCATTGGTTTCAACGCCGAAGTGCGCAGCAAGGAAGAAGGCAAGAAAGTCGGTGAATCCCTGCGTGAAGTCGAGCCTGACGATTTGGTCAAGTTCGGTCTGATCCCGGAATTTGTCGGTCGTCTGCCGGTCCTGGCGACGCTGGACGAGTTGGATGAAGCGGCGTTGATGCAGATCCTGACCGAGCCGAAAAACGCCCTGACCAAGCAGTATGCCAAGCTGTTCGAAATGGAAGGTGTAGACCTGGAGTTCCGTTCCGATGCGCTGAAATCGGTTGCAAAACGTGCCCTGGAGCGTAAGACCGGTGCCCGTGGACTGCGTTCGATTCTCGAAGGTGTATTGCTCGACACGATGTATGAGATCCCCTCGCAGTCCGAGGTGAGTAAAGTCGTGATCGATGAAAGCGTTATAGAAGGCAAGTCCAAGCCACTGTATATCTATGAAAACAGTGAGCCGGCTGCCAAGGCCGCACCGGACGCTTAAGCGTCCCGCTGCCGGAATAAAGAAGGGGCCTTCGGGCCCCTTTGCTTTTAGCGCATTTTAGACGTGCCTTAGCGCTTGTTTTTTTTCAAGGCTGCCCCCATCTTGGTTTCAAGCTTACTTCCATCTGTTTCCGGCCCTAGGGCCGCCGTAGAGGCGAAATCATGAAGACAACCATCGAATTGCCTCTCCTGCCATTGCGCGATGTCGTGGTGTATCCGCACATGGTTATCCCGCTGTTCGTGGGGCGCGAGAAGTCCATCGAAGCCCTTGAGGCTGCGATGACGGGTGACAAGCAGATTCTTCTGCTGGCTCAGAGAAACCCGGCCGACGATGATCCCGGCGAAGACGCACTGTATCGCGTAGGTACGATTGCAACGGTTCTGCAATTGCTCAAACTGCCCGACGGCACCGTCAAGGTTCTGGTCGAAGGCGAGCAGCGCGGTGCTATCGAGCGTTTCAGCGAAGTGGACGGCCATTGCCGGGCCGAGGTGTCGCTGATCGAAGAGGTCGATGCGCCCGAGCGTGAGTCAGAGGTGTTTGTCCGCAGTCTGCTGTCGCAGTTCGAACAATACGTGCAACTGGGCAAGAAGGTGCCTGCGGAGGTCCTGTCGTCGCTTAACAGCATCGATGAACCTGGGCGGCTGGTCGATACGATGGCGGCCCACATGGCCCTCAAGATCGAGCAGAAGCAGGAAATTCTCGAAATCATTGATTTGTCGGCCCGTGTCGAGCACGTACTGGCATTGCTCGACGGCGAAATCGATCTGCTGCAGGTCGAGAAACGCATTCGCGGTCGCGTCAAGAAGCAGATGGAGCGCAGCCAGCGCGAGTACTACCTGAATGAGCAGATGAAGGCCATTCAGAAAGAGCTGGGCGATGGTGACGAAGGTCACAACGAAATCGAAGAGCTGAAAAAGCGCATCGATGCCGCCGGCTTGCCTAAGGATGCACTGGTCAAGGCCCAGGCCGAGCTGAACAAGCTTAAGCAAATGTCACCGATGTCTGCTGAGGCCACCGTGGTGCGCACCTACATCGACTGGCTGGTCCAGGTGCCGTGGAAAGCCCAGAGCAAGGTGCGTCTGGACTTGGCGCGTGCCGAAGACATCCTCGACGCCGACCACTACGGCCTGGAAGAGGTCAAGGAACGCATCCTTGAATACCTCGCCGTGCAGAAGCGCGTGAAGAAGATTCGTGGCCCGGTCCTGTGCCTGGTCGGTCCTCCTGGGGTCGGTAAAACCTCCCTTGCGGAGTCGATTGCCCACGCCACCAACCGAAAATTCGTACGCATGGCCCTTGGCGGTGTGCGCGACGAGGCGGAAATTCGGGGCCATCGCCGGACCTACATTGGTTCGATGCCAGGAAGATTGATTCAAAAGATGACAAAGGTCGGCGTGCGTAATCCGCTGTTCCTTTTGGACGAAATAGACAAGATGGGTAGCGACATGCGCGGGGATCCCGCCTCTGCGTTGCTCGAAGTCCTTGATCCTGAGCAGAATCATAATTTCAACGATCACTACCTGGAGGTCGATTACGACCTGTCGGACGTGATGTTCCTCTGCACCTCCAACTCCATGAATATTCCGCCAGCGTTGCTGGACCGGATGGAGGTGATTCGTCTGCCGGGCTATACCGAGGACGAGAAGATCAACATCGCGGTGAAATACCTTTCGTCTAAGCAGATCCAGGCCAACGGCCTGAAAAAAGGCGAGCTGGAATTCGACGAGGAAGCGATTCGCGACATCATCCGCTACTACACCCGCGAAGCCGGTGTACGTGGCCTGGAACGGCAGATTGCCAAGGTCTGCCGCAAGGCGGTCAAGGAACATGCGCTGGAGAAGCGCTTCGCGGTCAAGGTCACTTCGGACCTGCTGGAGCACTTCCTGGGCGTGCGCAAGTTCCGCTACGGTCTCGCCGAGCAACAGGACCAGATCGGCCAGGTGACTGGCCTGGCCTGGACCCAGGTCGGTGGTGAGTTGCTGACCATCGAAGCGGCCGTGGTGCCGGGCAAGGGTCAACTGATCAAGACCGGTTCCCTGGGCGACGTAATGGTCGAATCGATCACCGCTGCGCTGACGGTGGTTCGCAGCCGCGCCCGGAGCCTGGGCATACCCCTGGACTTCCATGAGAAGCGCGACACGCATATCCACATGCCTGAAGGGGCTACGCCCAAGGACGGCCCAAGCGCTGGTGTAGGCATGTGCACGGCCCTGGTTTCGGCATTGACCGGTATTCCTGTGCGCGCCGACGTTGCCATGACGGGTGAAATCACGCTGCGCGGCCAGGTCCTGGCGATTGGCGGTCTGAAGGAAAAACTGCTGGCGGCACACCGTGGCGGGATCAAGATCGTGATCATTCCCGAAGAGAATGTCCGCGACCTGAAGGAAATTCCTGACAACATTAAGCAAGATCTTCAGATCAAACCCGTTAAATGGATTGACGAGGTCCTGCAAATTGCGCTGCAATACGCGCCGGAGCCCTTGCCGGATGTGGCTCCGGAGATTGTCGCGAAGGAAGAAAAGCGAGAGTCTGACTCTAAGGAAAGAATTAGCACGCATTAATACGCATTTGGCTGGGGGGCTTTCTTGACAGTTTTTTAGAGCCCTTGTTATAAAGCGGCTCTTAAGTGTCTGCAGGCCATTCAGCACTCGTTTTTGCTTTCACCAAAAAACTTAGAATCATCTCAAATAGATATAAGGGGACTTAGAGTGAACAAGTCGGAACTGATTGATGCTATCGCTGCATCCGCTGATATCCCGAAAGCTGCTGCTGGCCGTGCGCTGGACGCTGTAATCGAATCCGTCACTGGCGCTCTGAAGGCTGGCGACTCCGTTGTTCTGGTGGGTTTCGGCACCTTCTCCGTGACCGATCGCCCTGCTCGTATCGGTCGCAACCCGCAGACCGGTAAGACGCTGGAAATCGCTGCTGCCAAAAAGCCAGGCTTCAAAGCTGGTAAAGCACTGAAAGAAGCCGTTAACTAAGGTTTCGTTGAGTTTATCCGGGTCGGGGTCATGCCTGGCTTGGCAGCGGAGCGATAATACGGCCGGTTGCAACCGGTCTGGTACACCAGGGCTTGCAGGTTAGAGCCCGGTCCGCTCCGCCAGTTACGAGAAGGCGCATCCTCGGATGCGCCTTTCTTCTATCCGGATTCTACCCACGCTCCACGGTTGCCTAAATTTGAAGTTCAACCGTTTCTGGGGGACGCATGCTGCAGAATATCAGGGACAATTCACAAGGCTGGATTGCCAAGACCATCATCGGGGTTATCGTCGCATTGATGGCGTTGACTGGTTTCGATGCCATTTTCAATGCCACTACCAACAGCAACGAAGCGGCCAAGGTCAACGGCGAGAACATCAGCCAGAACGAGCTGAGCCAGGCGGTCGACATGCAACGTCGTCAGCTCATGCAACAGTTGGGCAAGGATTTTGACGCCTCCCTGCTGGACGAAAAGATGCTGCGCGATTCGGCGCTCAAGGGCCTGATCGACCGCAAGTTGTTGCTGCAAGGCGCACACGATGCGAAATTCGCTTTTTCCGAAGCTGCGCTTGATCAAGTGATCCTGCAAACGCCTGAGTTTCAGGTCGATGGCAAATTCAGCCCTGAGCGTTTCGATCAGGTGATCCGCCAGCTGGGTTACGGCCGTATGCAGTTCCGTCAGATGCTGGCTCAGGAAATGCTCATCGGTCAGTTGCGCGCCGGTCTGGCAGGCAGTGGTTTCGTCACTGATGCCCAAGTATTGGCATTTGCACGCCTGGAAAAACAGACTCGTGATTTCTCCACCTTGAACATCAAGGCCGACCTGGCCTCCGTCAAGCTGACTGATGATGAGGTCAAGGCTTACTACGACCAACACTCCAAGGAATTCATGACGCCTGACCAGGTGGTCATCGATTACCTCGAACTCAAGAAAACCTCTTTCTTCGATCAGGTCAGCGTCAAGGACGAAGACTTGCAGGCGGCCTATCAGAAAGAAATCGCCAACCTGTCCGAACAGCGTCGGGCAGCGCACATCTTGATCGAAGTGAACGACAAGATGACCGAAGCTCAGGCCAAGGCGAAGATCGAAGAGATCCAGGCTCGCCTGGCCAAAGGCGAGTCGTTTGAAGCGTTGGCGAAGGAGTTTTCCCAGGATCCGGGTTCGGCTAGCAACGGCGGCGACCTGGGTTACGCCGGTCCTGGCGTCTACGATCCGGAATTTGAAAAGGCCTTGTACGCCTTGAACAAGGACCAGGTCTCGGCGCCGATACGCACCGATTTCGGTCTGCACCTGATCAAGCTGCTGGGTGTCGAAGCGCCTGAAGTGCCTACGTTTGCCAGTCTCAAGGACAAGCTGACCCGCGACCTGAAGACCCAGCAGGTGGAGCAGCGTTTCGTTGAGGCGACCAAGCAACTGGAGGATGACTCGTTCGAAGCGTCCGACTTGGCGCAACCGGCCCAAGACCTGAAGCTAACCGTCCACACGTCGGCCCCGTTCGGTCGTGAAGGTGGTGAAGGGATTGCGGCCAATCGTGCCGTAGTGACTGCTGCGTTCAGCCCGGAAGTGCTGGATGAGGGTGCCAACAGCACCGCCATCGAGCTGGATCCGGAAACCGTCGTGGTGCTGCGTGCCAAGGAGCACCACAAGCCTGAGCAACTGCCGCTGGAAAGCGTGGCAGGACCGATTCGTGCTCAGTTGACCAAGGAGCACGCCAGCGCGGCAGCCAAGACCCGGGCCGACGAGCTGATCGCCAGTCTGCGCGACGGCAAGGTTGCACTGGACAAACCGGTCGACGGCCAAGGCTGGAAAGCCACCCAGGCGGCAACCCGCAACCAGGAAGGCATCGACCCGGCGGTGTTGCAAGCACTGTTCCGCATGCCCAAGCCTGAGTCCAAGGACAAGCCGACGTTCACCAGCGTGACCTTGCCTGATGGCAGCCTGATGGTCGTACGTCTGGACGGCGTGAATGAAGCGGCGGCACCGACTGACGAAGAGAAGGCGGAGTATCGCCGCTACCTAGCGTCCCGTGTTGGTCAGCAGGACTTTGCGGCGTATCGCAAGCAGTTGGAGAATCAGGCGGAAATCAAGCGTTTCTAATTGCTTGATGCTTTTTCAAACCTGGTTGTGATGCTGTTCAGTTAGAAAAAACGGCGCTTCTTTCAGAAATGGGAAGCGTCGTTTTTTTTGGCTTCTTTTTTTTGGGGGGCATATGCGTTTTTCGGTGATGGCTACTTATGGTTCCGCTCTAACAGCGGGTCACTTTCGAAAAGCCGGAATGCCGGCCCAGGCGAAAGTAACCAAAGCGCTTCTGCCCCACCACTCGGTGCCTCGTCTAGGCTCGGCATCCATGCCGGGTTGTCCTCTGCGCATACCTTCGTTCAGCCAGCGTGGTTAACGGGGCGCCGAGATCAACGTCCACCGCGAGGTGGCCTAACAGCCGGCCTGGCTCTCCCGGTCGTACACCCATTAGATCTGTGGGGGCAAAGCTTGCTCGCGAAGGCGGTGTTCCAGTCAACGATGATGTTGGCTGTGCCGACGTCATCGCGAGCAAGCTCGCCCACAGGGGGACGCGGTTCCGTCAAAATCAGGCCGGCTGTTAGGCCGCCTCGCTTTGGCTTTTGATCTGGGGCACACCGAGCCTAGGCGAGGTGCCAAGTGGTGGGGCAAAGCGCTTTTGCTTACTTTTGGCGCTCTTCCAAAAGTGAGCCGCTGTAAGCGCGGAACCGCCAGTGGCCGTTACCGCAGAAACGGATATACACACCAACCTTACGTAAAAAACTACGCCCTCGGAACGGAATATCAGAATCATGCGTGTTGCCCAGAAGCGGGTATTCGTCGATCTACCGGATTAGCGTCTTTTTCCTGCAAACAACCCCCAGTAAATTTGTAACCCCCTTGAAACAAGATTAGCCACGCTGCCAGGTCGCGTTCTGTTGCACAATACGCCCCGGACCGTTTTTCTCAGGATGTTCAATGTTCAAATCAATTCACATGCGCACCGTCGGGCTTGCATTGGTGCTGGCCGCCGCAGCCGGTTGCTCGTCGAAGAAGGCCGCCATTTACGAGCACGAGAACTTCGACGACTCCGGCACGTTCTCGCGCACTTATCCAGTGAGCGACGCGGCGACCTGCGAGGCCGGGCGCCGGGCATTGCTCAGCCAGGGCTACATCATCACCAGCAGCGATCCGAAGCTGGTCAGCGGTCATAAGAGCTTCCAGCAAACCGGCGACACCCACATGGAGATCAGTTTCAACCTGGTCTGTGCTGAAGATGGTGGGATGGGGCACCGTGCGACCATGTTCGCCAACGCCCTGCAGGACCGCTATGCGCTGAAGAAAATCAACAACTCCGCCAGCCTGGGCGTGGGCGTGCTGGGTTCGGTATCGATGCCGATCGGTTCCTCGGATGATTCGATGGTCAAAGTCGCCAGCGAAACCGTGTCGGCGGCCAAGTTCTATGAGCGTTTCTTTGCGTTGGTCGAGCTGTTCCTGCCACCCGAAGCGAAGAAGGCTGCCGAGAAGGCTGAGAATACCGACAAGCCGAAAGCTGAGCTGGGTATTCCGGAAATCAAGGCTGAATCGGCTGCGCTGATGCCGGTTCCAGTTCCAGCGCCAGAGCCTGTTGCGCCTGCTCCCGCAGCAGCCCCACCGGTAGAGGAGGCTGCGCCGGCCCCCGTCGAAACTGCCCCCACGGTGTCGGAGCCCGTCGTGCCGCCGAGCGAGCCGACGCCAATTGCGCCCGAGTCGTTCGAGTCGGAGTCTGCACCGACGACGGAAACCGTTACACCACCACCGCCCAGCTCGTTGCCGGCCCCGACCGAGCCTATTCAGCCGCTGCCGGCATCCTGAGGTCCAGTGGCAGGGAGTTACGCCCTGTCACACTTCACACGGTAATTTCCCGACCCTGTGCTACGTTTAATTCATGAAGCCTTTGCTTCATGTTTTGTTCATAAAGCAGCTTTATGCTGAAGTCAGCGCCATCAGGCATTGGTTTCAATGACAGGGGAAGGACACGTAATGGATGATTATCAGGAAGAGCTGCTGGAATACCAGGCGTACGAACTGGACCCGTTGGAACCCGCCGAAGATGCGACGGAGTTGTGAGGATCGCGACACGCTACAAGTGGTAAGCGCCAAGCTTGGCGCTTGAAGCTTAAACCCCTCGGTGACTACGACGAAACTCTCCGGGCGTCTGGTTGTTCCAGCGCTTGAAGGCTCGTTGAAATGCCTCGGCTGAGGCGAATCCCAATAGATAAGCGATTTCGCCGAACGCCAGTTCGGTATCGCGTATGTAGGTCATGGCCAGGTCGCGGCGGGTGTCGTTGAGGATGGCGCGAAACTGCGTGCCTTCCTCGGCCAACTTGCGACGCAGGGTCCAGGTCGGCAGCTTCAGGCGAGCCGCCACTTCTTCCAGGTCGGGTTCCCGGCCGCCGTTGAGCAACGGTCCCAACAGTTGGATGATGCGCTCCCGCAGGCTGCGGGTGCGGGTCAGTTGTTCCAGTTCCCGTTCACACAGCTCAAGCAGATGGTGCCAGGTGCTGGGGCAATGCTGTGGGTTGCGCTGGGCGAGGCTGTCCAGGCCCAGGCGCAGTTGATTGTGTTCGGCGCTAAATTGGATCGGGCAGTCACCGAGCGTGCGGTAGGCCTCTAGATACGTCGGCTCCTCGAATTCGATTTCGATGCGTTCGGGTCGTAGCGCGATGCCGCTGACACTGGACAGTTGCGCAAGCCAGCCGGCAATGATCGAATCCACGACGAAGCGGTTGTAGGCGTTATACGGACTGATGGAATAGAACCGTAGCCAAGCGCCTCGGGCATCTTCATGGAAACTCGATTGGCCGCGATAGTTGGAGCCATACAGCGGCTCGAAGCGGATCATGCAGCGGGCGGCCTCGCGCACGGTTGGCGCCTGGGCCGCGGTAACGCCCGCCAGCCCGGCCTGGCTCAAGCGGCCGAGCCTGCCCATGCGCAGGCCCAAGGCCGGGTCCTGGGTCTGTTGAATCGCGGCGTGGCCCAGACGCATGTAGCGTGGGATCGACAGTCGTGCCCCGGGCTCGGCCAGGCGCGCCGCATCGAGACCGTACTGCTCAAGCAAAGGTTGAGGGTCTTGCCCATGGCTGGCGACTGCGTCAGCCAGGCTATGGACGAAGCCCACAGACAGGTCGCCCAAGCGCATCGGTTGCGGTTTCATGCTCACAGCCACAGGTTCAGCAGGCGGGCGCCATGGGCCTCGCCATCGGGGAAGTGTTGGCCGTTGTGGCTGATGAAACTCTGGCCGGCGCTGCCGCTGTCCCAGAACTGGCCCCGCAGGAACACGCTGACGCCGCCCCGGGCCTGGCTGATGGGCAATTGTCCGGTCAGTGTCAGGCGATGCCAAGCTTGGCCCTCGCTTACTTCACCTGGTTTGAGGCTCACCTCGCTCGGCGTGGAAAGGCCTTTATAACCGCTCCAAGGTTTGTCCCACGTATTGCGACCGATGATGAAGGCGGGCACCGCAATCAGTTGTGCGCCCTGGTCGTTGAGTTGCCGGTAGTGGAGTGGGTACCAACTGTCGCTGCCGATCAGCACGCCCAGGCGCCCGGCGGGGGTGTCGATGACTTGCAAGGTGGTCGGTCGGTCGGCCCCAAGCACATCGCGCTGTTCAAACACCGGATGTCGTTGGCGTTGTGGCTGGCCGATTGGCCGGCCATCGCTGCCGAATACCAAGCTGCTGTTGTACAGCGCACCGCGACCGATCTTCAGTTCACCGTCGCTGACACTGGGTTCAGGCAGCACGATGGAGCCGGCCACCAAGGTGATGCCGAACTCCTTGGCCAGCCCACCGAACAGCGCTTGATAGTCACGGGCCATGCGCTTGGCTTTCATGCGCAGGTAGGCATCGTCCAGTCGGCTATCGCCTTGAGCGCTGACCAATGCCTGGATAAATGCCAGCGGATTACTGACCGCCAGCCAGTTCATGGCTTCCTTCAGGGTGGTGGCCTGGTACAACTCGTTTTTTTCGCCACCGAGCATCAACCAGGTGCCGATGTGCTCGGGCAGGACCACCACGGTCTTGGCATTGAGAAGGCCTTGGTCGCGAGCCGTCTGCAGATAGGCAGCCAGTTTGCGATGCAGGCGCTCGGGGCTCTGGTAGTCGGTGGGGAACAGTTCGGGCTGGATGCCCAGCAGGTTGCCGCGGTCGGCGGGTGTGCCCTGGTCGACCGCCAGGCTGATACGCAGGTCGGACAGGTAATGACCCACCGGACGATCCGTCGTCCACAGTGCGTAGGTGATCAGGGCGGCAATCAAGGCCAAGGAAAACATCAGGTACAGAAATTTGCGCATGGGGAAACAGTCAGCGGCCGTGTGCAGGTTCATGATTTCTCATCAAGAGCTACGAGGCAGGGTACGGTAAAACAAGGGATTAGCGAAGGGTGGGCGCTGATTTGTACTCATGGCAGGCAAGCGCAAAGGCGTCCATGGAACCCTTGGACGCCCGCTGCGTGGGCAAGGTGCACTAGTGACTTTTGGCCTTCCTGATCCGGATCAGAATCAGCAGCAGGATCAACAGCACCGGTGGCGTCATGCCTAGCAGCGCCTCGCGGGCCGAGAGGTTTGCGCCCAAGGTGTGCAGCCCGCTGTAGACCAATTTGAACAGATTGATCAGGTAGTAGGTGATGGCAATGATCGACAGACCTTCCACCGCGCGTTGGATCTTTATCTGTGCATCGGCGCGCGCATTAAGGCTACGCAGAATCTCGGCATTCTGGTCCTCCATTTCGACCTGTACGCGTGCCTGCAGCAAGTCACCCAGGTTGGCGACGCTCATGGCCAGTTGTTCGAGGCGCTGTTCGGTGGCTGCGCAATAGCGCACCGTGGGTTTGAAACGCCGTTCGATGAACACGCCCAGCCGTTGGCAATCCCCCAGGTGACTTTCGCGCAATTCCCCCAGGCGTTCGAACACCAGTTGGGCGTAGGCGTGGGTGGCGCTGAAACGGTGGCGATTCCTGACCGTACTGCTGACGACCTGGCGAGACAGCAGGGCGATGTCCTCCAGCAGGGCCTTGGCATGCACGCCGCTGGCATTGGCATTACGTTCGGACAGGCTCACCAGGGTGCGATCGAATTCGTTCAACTGCGGGTCCAGTGCCTTGGCGGTATTGAGCGACAAGGACGCCATCATGCGATAAGTCTCGATTTCCAGCAGACGCCGAATCATGCGGCCCTGACGATAAGCGTTGAGCCGTCGGTTGATGAACAGCAGGCGATTGGTGCCGTCCTCGGTCAGGCGAAAATCGCTCCAGACGACCGCATCGCCACCACCCACGCAAGAGCCGCAAGGGTCCTTGAATCCGTAGCTGGTCAGGTCGAGACCGGCTTCTGCGCGCACCACCACCTGAACGGCATTGATGAGGTGCTGGGAATGACCTTCGATACCCTGAGCAAGGCATTCGGGCAGCGTTGTCCAGTGCAGTTCATGGGTGCAGGCGGGAACGACCAGGGTCAGGGTGAAGAACTCGGCGTGGCGCTCCCACTTGAGTGGATGTCCTTCAAGGCGGGTGATGCCTTGTGCGCCCTCTGCTGCGAGGGTTTCAGGGCACAGTCGTTCGAGCAGCGCGTTGCACTGGGCATTGTCGCCAAGAAACGCCAGGTGGAAGACGTGGGCCGGCTCGTCGAAATACAGCGACGGGCGGGCGTGCAACTCGTTGTGCAGCATTTTTCGTTGGGGATGCATGCAAGGGCGACCGTGTGATTAGCGTTATTGTTGGTTTGAGCACCTGGGCCAGCGTTGATAGGACTGGTCCATCCCGTTGAGAGTCACGCACGGTTGATCGGCACGCTGCGTGCTGCACATTTGGATCATCAAGTTGTCAGTTACGGTCATTGAGCGCCCGCATCCGGACTCTTACGCTGTGGGTCATGACAGACGCAAGCCGCAGAGCTTGCGCTTCTCCCGTGATCGCCCGTTGTGGAGTTACCGATGACCGCCTCTCATTACCCGCACCTGTTGGCCCCGCTGGACCTGGGTTTCACCACCTTGCGCAACCGTACCCTGATGGGTTCGATGCACACCGGCCTGGAAGAGAAGCCCGGCGGCTTCGAACGCATGGCGGCGTATTTTGCCGAGCGGGCCCGGGGCGGCGTGGGCCTGATGGTCACCGGTGGGATCGGGCCGAACGACGAGGGCGGTGTTTACTCCGGCGCGGCCAAGCTGACCACCGAAGAAGAAGCCCTCAAGCACCAGATCGTTACCCGGGCCGTACACGAGGCCGGTGGCAAGATCTGCATGCAGATTCTCCATGCCGGGCGCTACGCCTACAGCCCCAAGCAGGTGGCACCGAGCGCGATCCAGGCGCCGATCAACCCGTTCAAGCCCAAGGAACTGGACGAGGAGGGTATCGAGAAACAGATCAGCGATTTTGTCACCTGCTCGGTACTGACCCAGAAGGCCGAATACGATGGCGTCGAGATCATGGGGTCGGAAGGTTATTTCATTAACCAGTTCCTGGCGGCCCACACCAACCACCGTATCGACCGTTGGGGCGGCAGCTATGAAAACCGCATGCGCTTGCCGGTGCAAATCGTGCGTCGGGTGCGCGAGGCGGTAGGCCCGAATTTCATCATCATCTTTCGCCTGTCGATGCTCGACCTGGTAGAAGGCGGCAGCACCTGGGACGAAATCGTCCAGTTGGCCAAGGCCATCGAGCAAGCCGGCGCGACAATGATCAACACCGGTATCGGTTGGCACGAAGCGCGAATTCCCACCATCGCCACCAAGGTTCCTCGGGCGGCGTTCAGCAAGGTCACGGCCAAGCTGCGTGGTTCAGTCAGCATCCCGCTGATCACCACCAACCGCATCAACACCCCGGAAGTGGCCGAGCAGATCCTGGCCGAAGGGGATGCCGACATGGTCTCCATGGCGCGGCCGTTCCTGGCCGATCCGGAGTTCGTCAACAAGGCCGCTGCCGGGCGCGGCGATGAAATCAACACCTGCATCGGCTGCAACCAGGCGTGCCTGGACCACACCTTTGGCGGCAAGCTCACCAGTTGCCTGGTGAACCCGCGGGCCTGCCACGAAACCGAGCTGAACTATCTGCCGGTGACCCAGGTGAAGAAAATTGCCGTGGTCGGTGCCGGCCCGGCCGGCCTGTCCGCTGCCACGGTGGCGGCCGAGCGTGGGCATCAGGTGACGCTGTTCGATTCGGCCAGCGAAATCGGTGGCCAGTTCAACGTCGCCAAGCGCGTACCAGGCAAGGAGGAGTTCTTCGAAACCCTGCGCTACTTCAAGCGCAAATTGCAGACCAGCCATGTCGAGTTGTGCCTCGACACCCGGGTGGATGTGGCGCAGTTGGTGGCCGGGGGCTACGACGAGATCATCCTCGCCACTGGCATCGCGCCGCGCGTGCCGGCGATTCCCGGGGTGGAGCATGCCAAGGTGTTGAGCTACCTGGACGTGATCCTCGAGCGCAAGCCGGTGGGCCGCAGTGTCGCGGTGATCGGTGCCGGCGGTATCGGCTTCGACGTGTCGGAGTTCCTGGTTCATCAAGGCGTTGCCACCAGCCAGGACCGCGAGGCGTTCTGGAAGGAGTGGGGCATCGACACCCACCTCGAGGCTCGCGGCGGTGTGGCCGGGATCAAGGCCGAACCTCATGCACCGGCGCGCCAGGTGTTCTTGCTGCAACGCAAGGCATCCAAGGTCGGTGATGGCCTGGGCAAGACCACTGGCTGGATTCACCGCACGGGCCTGAAGAACAAGCAGGTGCAGATGCTCAACAGCGTCGAGTACCTGAAGATCGACGACGACGGCCTGCACATTCGCCTCGGCGAAACCGGCGAGCCACACGTGCTGGCCGTGGACAACATCGTGATCTGCGCCGGCCAGGATCCGCTGCGTGAGTTGCACGAAGGCCTGGAAGCGGCGGGACAGAGCGTTCACCTCATCGGTGGCGCCGACGTGGCGGCAGAGCTGGACGCCAAGCGGGCGATCAACCAGGGTTCGCGGTTGGCGGCGCAGTTGTAAGGCACAAAACGCTGGGCGCGACCTTGCTTGCAAATAGGGAAGCCAAGGTCGCCGCCGATTCCAGGTGGGCTTGCTCGCGAAAGCGGCGGGTCAGTTTGCGGTGATGTTGGATATGCCGACGCCTTCGCGAGCAAGCCCGCGCCCACAGGTTCTTGTAGTGCCAGGACCTGCGCGACCAGCTGTTAAGATGCTGGGCATCTTTATCCCAGGCCTACTGCCATGCTGCTTCCCGCCCTCGACTGGCATCCCCAACCCCGACTCGAACTCCTTCATTTGGACTGGCTAGCCCGTGCCGGTGTTGAGGTGGCGGCGTTGCGCCTGGACCGGATCGATCCGCTGATCAGTGGCAATAAGTGGTTCAAGCTGGTGCATCACTTGCGCGTCGCCCATGAGGCCGGCGCCGAGGGGATCATGAGTCTGGGCGGCGCCTATTCCAATCATTTGCATGCGTTGGCGGCGGCGGGCAAGCGCTTCGGGTTTCCCACGGCGGGGCTGTTGCGTGGTCATCCCCAGGACACGCCGACGGTGCGTGACCTGAAAGCGTTTGGCATGGACCTGCACTGGTTGGGTTATGGCGGATACCGAGAGCGACACGCTCCGGGTTTCTGGGAGCCGTGGCAGATCCGCTATCCCTATTTGCATTCGGTACCCGAGGGCGGTTCAGGATTACCCGGCGCACAAGGCTGCCAGGTGTGGGCGGCCAGTGTCCGTGAACAACTGGCGACGTTGGGGTGGGCGGATTTTCACGGTTGGTGGCTGGCCTGCGGCACCGGAACGTCACTGGCCGGGTTGGTGCTGGCCGAAGCGGGACAGCGCCCGGTCTATGGCGTGCTGGCGGTGCCCCAGGACCATGGCGTGGCGCAGCAAGTCGAAAACATCATGGGGGAAGCGGGCCTTTGCAATCCGCTTTATGAATTGTTCGACGGCAGCCGTGGTGGTTTCGCCCGGGTCGATGCCGAACTCGCCGAGTTCATCGAAACCACGGTGGCTATCGAACTGGAGCCGTTGTACACCGGCAAAGCCTTGATGTTGCTCAAAACGCGGGTGGAGGCCGGAGGGGTTGCCCCTGGCACCCGTTTGATCTTCGTCCACACCGGCGGTTTGCAAGGCCGCCGAGGGTTCGAGTAACGGCGATCAGCCGCGTTTGGGTATCATCCGCAGCAGCGTGTTGTCCCGTACTACATAGTGGTGGTACAGCCCCGCCAAGGCATGCAAGCCAATCAACCAATAGCCGATGGTGCCGCCCAGCACATGCCAGCCTTCCAGTTGCTTGGCAAACGCCTTGTCCTGATCGATGAGCAAGGGCAGATCGAAACCGTAGAACATCACCTGATGCCCTTCGGCGCTGGTGATCAGCCAGCCCAGCAGCGGCATGGCGATCATGAACAGGTACAGCGCCCAGTGCATCAGACGAGCGAGAATGGTTTGCCACGCAGGCGACGCCGGGAAAATCGCCGGTGCCTTACCCATGCTGCGGGCGAACAGGCGTAGCCAGACCAGCAGGAACACGGTCAAGCCGAGCATGAAGTGCGCTTCCTTGATCAGGGTCCGGCCGCCACTGCCCTTGGGGAAAATTCCCCGGAATTCGATGCAGGCATAAACCACGGCCAGCAGAATCAGCATTAGCCAATGCAAGGTTACCGTGACGCTACTGTAGCGGCTTTCTGAGTTTTTCCAGGGCATTGCAGGTATCTCCAACGATCAGGGTAGAGCGCCGTCTAGAGCGGCGTTATCCGCTTACTGTAAGCCCGTTTCGCTGGGTTTGCATGAGCCAGATCAGTTTTGCCGGTATGAAGTCTTAGGGTTGCGTCAGAGCGTCAAGTCCGGCGGATTGAGCAGCCAGTCCAACAGCAGCCCCGGATCATGATTGCCTCGGGGCGGTTTCGGGGGCGTGGCGGTATGGCCTGCGTCGGTATCGACAGCCCCTGGGCACAGCACCGGTCGATCAGGGTCGCCATCGAGAAAACTCACCAGCACTTCGCTGCCGGCCATCAGGCTGGGGCTGCCGTCCAGCGTCAGCCGCGACACGGGCAGCATGATGCCCTCCTGGTCCGGTGCCCATAGGCTGACACTCACCTGGCCACGTTCATCGGGGCTGGCCGGTTGGCCGGCGCGGCCGAGTACATGGGCTAGGTGGTACCCGGGGATACAGGGCTTGGGATGCTTGAGGGTCGGCCTGAACGCGGTGGACCAGGGAATGGCGGTGAACCGGTTGCGGTAGTCACGGGCCGACGGTGCGGCGGGCAGGTCCGGTTCCAGGATCGAAAACTGCCGTCCGCGATGCTGGACCTCGGTGATCAACCATTGATCGTTGAAGCTGGAAACCGGGTGTTCGCAGATTTGCACGATGTCGCCGCCGTGCAGGGCCGGCTGGGTACTGTGGCCATGGATCTCCCGTTGCCGGCAGCGCAGCCGTTCAAGGTGGCGGCGACCGGCCTGGTATCGGTGAGCCAAGGCCGGGTTGCCGTGCATGGCCTCGTGTTCGATCTGCTCAAGGGGGTGATTCGCCGCCGAGGCCTGTGCTTCGGACGGGGCCCGGTCACTGAACCCGACGGGCAGGCCAGGCATCATCGGATGGTGACGCAAATACACGCGTTTGATGGCCGGTAGCGGGCTTTCGTTCGGGCGCAGGGGCAGCTCGACGGGGTGCAGGGGAAAGCTTCTCGGGTCTTCGGCAAACACCAGGACATGGCCCTGAGGCGCGTGTTCGAAATGGTAATGAATGCCTTCTTCCTCGCACAGTCGTTGCAGGAGGGTCAGGTCGCTTTCGTCGTATTGGATGCAGAAGGGGCGGCACGGATACTGCCCATGAGGCAGTTCGAAACGGTAGCTGTCGACGGGTAGCGCGTGTTCTTCCAGCAGGCGTTGCAGCACCTGCACCGCGCTGAGCCGATGGAAAACCCGGCGCTGCGGGCCTTGGTCCAGTTGCTGGAGGTAGGGAACCAACGTCAAGCGATAGCCGATGCGCCGCGGCGCCAGGGTACTCAGGCTAACGCTGTGGACAATTCCATGGACGCCCGCTTCGCCGTCCAGGCGCAGGAAGGCCGGATGCCTCAAGAGCAGGTCGGGGTTTATCGGTGGGGCCAGGCCGATCAGTTCGAGGTCATAGCGGTACGGCTGGTTGAGGGCTTCGCGGCCATTGAACCGCAAGACTTGCAGTTGCAAGTCGCTTTGCGTGAGCGTCAGGCAGAAGGGACTTTCCGTGTCGTTGCGCATCGCAGCTCCTACTGGTGGGGAGAGAGGCGCAGAGGGTACGAAATCGCGGGGGAAAACGGTGCTTGTGAGTCGCTATTTCAGAAACGTCCTACAATACGCTGTGAAAAAGCCGATCCGGCAGGGTGAATTTTTTGGTCGATCAGCCGGTTTAGGCCGTATAAACTTGCGCCACAGCGCCGGCCGGCAGATGTCTCGGCGCGTCAGACAAGAGAGTGAGTAATGGGCGCACAGTGGAAGGTTAAACACAAAGAAGCGGCTGCTAACGCCAAGGGCAAGATCTTCGGCAAACTGGTGAAGGAAATCACCATTGCCGCGCGCAACGGTGCTGATACCGCTACCAACGCGCACTTGCGACTGGTGGTCGAGCAGGCGAAGAAGGCCTCGATGCCCCGCGAGACCTTGGAACGTGCGATCAAGAAAGGTTCTGGCCAGCTCGGTGAAACCGTGCAATACCACCGCGTCACCTACGAAGGGTTCGCGCCGCACCAGGTGCCGTTAATCGTTGAATGCGTGACCGATAACATCAACCGCACCGTTGCCGAAATTCGCGTCGCGTTCCGCAAGGGCCAACTGGGTGCCTCGGGTTCGGTGGCCTGGGACTTCAACCATGTCGGCATGATTGAAGCCGCACCGGACAGCCCGGATGCCGATCCGGAAATGGCCGCCATCGAGGCCGGTGCCCAGGATTTCGAGCCGGGCGAAGACGGCGCGACCTTGTTCCTCACCGATCCTGCCGACCTCGATGCCGTACAGAAGGCCTTGCCGGAGCAGGGTTTCACCGTGTTGTCGGCCAAGCTGGGCTACCAGCCGAAAAACCCGGTCAGTGGCCTGACCGACGAGCAGATGGCTGAAGTCGAAGCGTTCCTCGAAGGCCTCGACAACCACGATGACGTGCAGGACATGTTTGTCGGGTTGGCGGGTTAAGCACTACCCCCTGTGGCAAGGGAGCTTGCTCCCGCTCGGCGGCGCGTAGGAGCTGTCGAGTGCAACGAGGCTGCGATCTTTTCACTGCCACTTAAATCGTGAGCGAAAGATCAAGATCAAAAGATCGCAGGCTTCGCCAGCGCCTACAGAGCCCAGCGGGAGCAAGCTCCCTCGCCACGGTTGCGCAATAAGCCTTCAATCTCATCAAACCCCGGCCGCGCCAATACATCAGGCTGACAGCAACGCACCTGCAGATCCTGCAACGCTACCAGTTCCTCTGCACCGAGCCCCGGTTCAATCCGCGCCAACAATTCCCCCAGCAGAATCCCGAAGGCCCGTACTTCGATACGTTGCAGCGCGCGGGTTTGCAGGTTGTCTGTGGTGGCGTGGAACGACGCCGCGCCAAAATCCCCCAGCAGGCAATCGCCCAAGTCATCGCACAGAATATTATGCCCGTAGAGATCCCCGTGGGTGATGCCCTGGCGGTGCAGGTGCGCCGCCACCGAGGCAATACCATGGGCGATGCGCAGGGCCACCGGAGCGCTGAGGCGCAGCGCGTCGGCATACACGTCTCGAGTGCACGAGGCCAGGCTCGGCAGCCCGGCGAGGTTACGGTAGCTGGGCTCGATCAGCGCCATCACCAGCCCGGCCTGTTGTTCGGGGTGCCCGGTAACCTGGCCCAACACCTCAATCAGGTTCGGGTGTCGACCGGCCGTGATACAGGCATGCATCTCATGCAGCGGCGAGCCGTCGCTGGTCATTTGGCCTTTGTACAGCTTCACCGCGACCTTTCGCACCACGTCGCCGGGTGCCTGCCAGCGTGCCTGATAAATCACCCCCGACGCGCCTTCGCCCAGCTGTTGTTGCAGTTCCAGATGCGACCAGTCGATAGGCGTTGTGGTATTCAGGGCCGCCGCTTCTGCCTGAGCCTCCAGCGGGTTGCCGGCGTAGGCCAGCCAACTGAGGCTTGGTAACTTGAGCAGCCATTGCGGCAGTTCGGTCAGTTGGTTGGCGGCGATGCGTAGCAGTTCGAGGCGATGACACTGGTCCAGGCTTGCCGGCAACTGCTGCAAACGGTTGCCGGCCAGCATCAGTTTTTGCAGAGAAGGGCGTTGGCCCAGTTCATCAGGCAATTGGTTGACGCAGTTGTCGGTCAGGATCAGCCAACGCAGCAGTGGCGGCAGTGCGGCGCCCGTGACGTGTGCAATGCGGTTGGCCTTGAAACCGACCATGGTCAAGGCGCTGCAACGGCCCAGGCATTCGGGCAGTTCGGTGAAACGGTTGTCCGAACAGAACAGCACGCGCAGGCGAGTCAGCCGATGCAGGTCGTTGGGCAGCGTGTCCAACTGATTGTCGCTGAGGTTGAGAATTTCGAGGGAATCGGCCAGGTCGAAGATTTCCCGGGGAAACTCCGTCAAGCCGCAGGCCAGGTCCAGCCGAGTAATGCCGGAAAGCTGGCCGGCGCGTAGTTGGGCGAGGGTGTGCATGGAGGGGTTCGCTGTTGATCAAGAAGAAAAAGCGTGGAAAAAACCTGTGGCGAGGAGCTTGCTCCTGCTCGGCGACGTCATAGGAGCTGTGTAGGAGCTGTCGAGTGAAACGAGGCTGCGATCTTCCCCAGACACTTGAGTCCCAAGCGAAAGATCAAGATCAAAAGATCGCAGGCTTCGCCAGCGCCTACAGAACCCAGTTGGAGCAAGCTCCCTCGCCACAGGTCATCTGTTCAATTCATTGTGAGATGGCCGCATGATAACCGCAAAATTTGCGCATCGCGCTCGATGCTGCGGTTCCAGCGGGCGTTCCAGGCCGGGCGTTGTGCGTTGACCCGATCCCAATCCACGGCAATCGCCGTTCCCAGGTATTGCTTCATCGCCTCCGCCTGGCCGCGGGTCTTGTCGGTGGTCGGAGTGTTGGGGTTGGACGGGATCTGGTCGCCTTCTTCCAGGGCGATGGCCTGGGCTTGCGGGGTCAGCAGGAAAGCCGCGAGTTGTTGCGCCAATTCCGGTTGGGTATTTTGGGTGATGGTGCATTCGGCGGCGTTGAGGACCACGGCGCCGTCCTTAGGCTGGGCATATTCGACCGGCATGCCTTTGAGTTTCAACGCGCTCACATGGGGCGGTGTCAGCGGGAACAGCGCAGCTTCGTCGGTCTGCAGCATTTCGGATAGCTCAAGCGTGAGGCCGCCCTGATCGGACCGCGGATCAACCCCTTCGACCCGTTGCTGCGCAGGCCTTCGCAGGTGTTTGGACAGCGTTAAACACACTCTCAAGAGCAACTGATGTTCCCTGTGGGAGCCTGCTCGCGATAGCGGTGTGACAGTCGACATCATCTCTAACTGAGCTGCCGCCATCGCGAGCAGGCTCGCCCCCACAGAGATTTTCCATCGGATAGGGGACTCAGAAGTTCAGGGTCTGCTTGAGCCGCTGCACCGTCGGCGTATCACTGGGAATGACCATCGCATAGTTGTAGCCCGGCCCGGACCAGTACTCGGCTTGCAGCTCACCCTCGCGGCGACTGCCCCGCGGCAGGAGGAAGTTTTTCGGGCCGGGCGGGCGCACGTAGAAGCTGATTTTCTGACCGTTCGGGTCCTGATAGACCACCATCGCCGCCGCGCCTTGTTCGGTGCTGAGCAAGCGCCCGCTGACAGGCTTGAAGCCCGCAGCCGACAGGTCTGGCAACCGGTCGGCCTGGGTGAAGTAGCGGTCGAGCCAGCCTTGCATGCTCTGCTCGTCGCCGGTTTGGTAATCGGCCGGAAGGATGCCCTGCTGGGCAATCAAGCGGTATGCCTGCAGGGCATCGGCCATGGGGGCGGCAGCGCTGAGCAGGGTCATTTGCCGCGCCTGCCAGCCACCGAAGCCACCGACGCTGACGGCCAACAGCAACACCGCGGCGCTGGCCAAGTGGCGGCGGGAGCGATGTTTCAGGTGCTGTCGAATCATGGCCGGGTCGAGGTCGGGGTTGGGCGGCTGTTGCAAGGCACCGCTCAGGGCCGTGCGCAGGTGCTGTGCGTCCTGTTGCCAGGCCCGGACGCGGGCGGCGACTTCCGGCTGATTGGCCAGGTAGGCCTGCACCAAGCGCTGGTCGGCTTCGTTCAGTTGGCGATCGACGTAGGCGTGCAGGTCACTTTCGCTGGGGGGCATGCTGATCATTTGAGTATCCGCAGGGTAGGGCGGGTGATTTCGCCGTCGCTGAGTTGGCGCAGGGCCTGGCGAGCACGGGACAGGCGGGACATTACCGTGCCGGTCGGCACGCCGAGGATGTCGGCGACTTGCTGGTAACTCAAGCCTTCCACGGACACCCACAACAACAGTGCGCGTTGCTCCGTCGTGAGCTGATCGAAGGCCTGCAGGGACGATTGCGCGATCACGCTGCGCTCGGCCGAAGGCTGGGCATCGTCGCGACCGGTGAAAAACTCCAGCATGCGCGCATACCGACGGGAGCGGCGATGACCGTCGAGAAACTGCCGATACAGAATCGAAAACAGCCAGGCCCGCAGATCGCCGTCTGGGCGCTTGTCGTTCCATTTGGACAACGCCCGTTCCAGGCACATCTGCACCAGGTCGTCGGCGTTGCTCGGGTTGCGCGTCAGCGACAGGGCAAAACGCCGTAGCCTGGGGATGAGTTCGCGCAACTGTTCGTCGAATGCGTTCATGGGAGTGTGGCTTCTGTGGGCAGTCACTGCGCCGGGACTGGAAAGACGACCCGAGAACGAGATTATTCCAGTGCAGGAAAAATAAATACGAGGCGTGGGAATAAACCTGTCACGTCTTCGTCTGACGGGTCCTTTCCAACGAATGGCCTCGAGCCCTGGAGCTTTCTCATGGTTGATCCTTCACCCTCGTCGAGCCGGCCACCCTTGACTGCCGCCGCCCTGACATTGCGCCTGAGCGGCATCGCCGTGATTGTTGCAGCCCTGGCCGGCGCGTTTGCCTACGTCAATGGCAGCCTCGACCCACAGCGCCTGACACCGCAGGCGTTGGTCAATGTACTGGAAAAAAACAACGGCGTTCATCCGGGGTTTCGACGCAACCACTCAAAAGGTGTCTGCGTCGCGGGTTATTTCCAAAGCACGGGCGAGGCCAGCGCCTATTCCAGCGCCCAAGTCTTCTCGCAACCGCAAACGCCAGTGGTTGGGCGTTTCGCCTTGCCCAGCGCTAACCCCTATGCACCGGACGGCAGTGTGCCGATTCGCAGCCTGGCACTGCGCTTTACCCAGGCCAACGGTCAGCAATGGCGTACCGGCATGAACAGCATGCCCGTGTTTCCGGTGGGCACGCCTGAAGCCTTCTATCAACTCCAGCAAGCCCAGTCGCCGGACCCTGCCACAGGAAAACCGAACCCTGCGGCTGTACCGGCTTTCTTTGCCGCGCACCCCGAAGCGATGCCGTTCCTGCAATGGATCAAGACCGCCAAGCCGTCGGCCAGCTACGCCACCGAAACCTACAACGGCATCAACGCGTTCTATCTGGTCAACCCCGCCGGGCAGCGCCAGGCGGTGCGCTGGGGCGTGGTGCCGATGAGCCTGGATGCTGCGGATGCGACGCCACCCCAAGGGGCCGACTTCCTCGAGCAAGACTTGGTGAAGCGTCTCGCCGCCGGGCCGTTGCGCTGGCAGTTGAACATCACCCTGGCCAACCCGGGGGACCCGGTGAACGATGCCAGCAAGGCTTGGCCCGCTGACCGCAAGGTATTCAATGCCGGCACGTTGGTGCTGGACCGCACCCAGGCGCAGGACAACGGTGAGTGCCGCGATATCAATTATGACCCGCTGATCCTGCCCCAAGGGATCGAGGGTTCCGAAGACCCGCTATTGGTCGCGCGCTCCGCCGCCTATGCCAGTTCCTATCTGCGACGTACCAGCGAAGTGAGCCAGTTGCCCGCCAAACAGGAGTCCCGCCCATGAGCGCCCCTCGTCACTTTGTACCGCTGGCCCGGCTGCTGCATTGGCTGATGGCTGTGATGATCATCGCCATGCTGTTCATCGGCGCGGGCATGGTTGCCTCGGTGTCCGAACGCCATGAATGGCTGCTGCAGTTGCATAAGCCATTGGGTATCGCGATTTTACTGCTGGTGATCGTGCGCCTAGTGGTGCGATTTACCACCCGCCAACCGCCGTTGCCGGCGGATCTACCGACCTGGCAAGTGTTGGCGGCAAACGCCTCGCATGTGCTGTTGTACGCCCTGATGCTGGTTCTGCCGCTGTTGGGCTGGGGGATGATTTCGGCGGCGGGGGACCCGGTGATGCTCGGCGATTCGTTGCAACTGCCTTCGATTCTGCCAGCGCACGCCCAGACGTTCGCACTGCTGCGCAAGGCCCACGGGTACCTGGCTTACCTGTTGTTCGTGACGGTGCTGGTGCATCTGGCGGCGGCGTTGTTTCACGCTTGGGTACGCCGGGATGAGGTGCTGGGCAGTATGTTGCGCGGCAAGGATTGATGAAGCATGGCAAGGGCGCTTGCTCCCACAGAGTGGCGTCTGTAGGAGCTGCCGAGCGAAACGAGGCTGCGATCATTCAATTGACAAAAAATCAAAAGATCAAAAGATCGCAGGCTTCGCCAGCTCCTACATCACCGGGCGGAGCAAGCTCCCTCGCCACGGTGGATCGGTTCAGGTCGCTGGATTAACGTAATTCGTCAACCATGGCCTCGATGGTGCTCAACACATCCTTGCCCAGTTGCATCGAGCGTTTGCCAGACCAGCCTGTGATCGGGTTCGGGTGATCATTGTGGTCCTTGAACGGCATTTCCAGGGTCAGGGACAGGCAGTCAAATTTCTGCCCGACAGCGTTACAGGCCAGAGTCATGTTGGCCTGGCCCGCTTCGTCGCGGGTGTAGCCATGAACGGTCTGGAAGTCTTTGGTCTGGTGCTTGAGATGGCTGCAAAAGCGCTCTTCGAGTTCGGCGATGCGTGGCGTGTAGCCCGGGTTGCCTTCGCAACCGGCGGTGAAGACGTGGGGGATTTCCTCATCGCCGTGAGCGTCGAGGAACAGGTCGACACCGTACTTTTCCATTTGCTGCTGCACGAAAAAGACCTCGGGGCTGATTTCCGGGCTGGCGTTCTGCCAGGCACGGTTGAGGTCTTGGCCCATGGCGTTGGTCCGCAGATGCCCGTGGAATGCGCCGTCCGGGTTCATGTTTGGTACCAGGTACAGATCGGCCTTGGCGAGCAACCGGTTCAGTTGCACATCATCATCCTGCTGGAGGCGTTCGATCACACCCTCCATGAACCACTCCGCCATGTGCTCGCCAGGATGCTGCTGGGCGATGATCCAGACTTTGCGCCGGCCTTCGGCACCGCTGCCCTTGCGCAGCAGTTGAATGTCACGACCTTCCACGCTTTTACCAACGGCCAATAGTTCGGTGCCGGCCTTGTGCTGCGCTTGCTCGATCAGCCAATCATGCCGGCCACGGCTGTAGGGTTCGAAGTAGGCGAACCAGGCGTTGGGTTGTTCGGTCTCCAGATAAAAGCGCAGGGCGTCGCCTTCAAATTGGGTCGGAATGCGGAACCAGTTGACGTGATCGTAGGAGGCAACGGTCTGGTAGCCCGTCCAGGCCTTGTTGTAAGACGATTGACTGGCGTTGAGCAGGCGGAAGGAATACTCCTGGCCAACGTGCAGGCCGCTGGCCTTGAAATGGAACCACTGGAAATGGGCGCTGCGGGTGTCGGGCCTGATTTTGAGCAACGACTGCAGCGGGTTGCTGATGTCGACGACCTCGATGTTGCCGCTGTCGAAATTGGCACTGATATCAAAGGAAGATTTAGCCACGGTCACGATTCCTGGAGAGGAGTTTCATGGCCATTACTTTACACGTAAGAAAAGCGAGTCGAGACGATTTACGTCACGTAAACAGAGGGGGGCGTCCTCCCTGGATGCCGAGCCAGCTTAGAAAGTCTGCAATTGATTCTCAAGTGCAGGTTTTCGATAGTTTTCGCCCGTGTGGCGGGGCGGCCCTTGTAAACAGATATTCATTTGATATCATTGCCGCCATTGAATTGGCAGCACCCAAAAGACTTCATTAGCCTGAAGCCATAAGCCGAAAATCGGCAAAAAAAAGACCCGGCAAAAAAGCCGGGTCAAAAACCGTGATTAGCCTGATGAGGAGATATTCCAGAAGTCCGACCTAAGGTCTTCTGGTCTATCGACTGATCTCGCGACCAGTTGGTGCAATAATAATCATTATCATTTGCAAGTCAAATGGTTTTATCGCATCGATCGGAAAATTTATTCGTGTCGTCCGTGTTCGCGGCGACATTCCCACGCGTTACCCTAGCGAGTCGGGTAGCCATCCAGGGATCGGTCAAGCATCACCTTGACCAGATCAATCATGTGAACCACCGAAAATGCCAGGTCGCGGCTCGGACCATTCAACTGGTTGGCAGACTCGTGGGCGGTCGCCGCGGCACAGCGCAGCAGGTCGCATGCGTGAACAAGGGCTTCTTCTGCGCTGACGCTGCGGTTGACGTCGAAGAAGCGATGTTCTGCCTGTGCCTGCGAAACACCTGGTTTCAAGTAGTAGTCGAGGGCGCGTTTGGCCGCCGGGCAATCCTGCAAGGAGGGAAATGTGCTGTCGAAAGGGTTGCTGGGCTGATCTTTATTGGGTGTATCCATGGTGATGAGAATCTCCGTGTGTGGGCTGAACTCCTGAATTCAGAATAGTACTTATTGTAATTGTGACGATAATTTAAATACTACAATTTGTGTTTTGAATGGTCGGAGTCATCCACGTATCGTGCCGCACATGGATAAATGGATAGAGTTGGTCAAGGCCAAGATGAAGGAGCTGCACATCACGCAAGTGGTGCTCGCAGAACGGTTGGGAATGTCCCAGGGCGGCGTCGGCCATTGGCTGACCAGGCGCCGGCAACCCAGTGTCGAAGACATGAACCGGGTCCTGAAGGAGCTGGGGCTGGAGTTTCTGGAAGTGGCGATGGTAATTCGCGAGCCGGACACCTCCACGGACGAAGGCATGACCCTGGCGCAGAAGTACAACCCGTACTTCCGCTACCCGGTCAGTGAATGGCACGAGGTTGGCGAGGTTCGCGAAGGTGATTCTGCTGCCTACGGTCAGGCGCGTTACGAGCTGACCGACTACCACGCCCAGGGGGCCGCGTTCTGGCTGGTGGTAGTGGGCGACGCGATGACCGCACCCAGTGGGTTGAGCATCCCCGAGGGCATGTCGATCCTGGTGGATCCGGCCATCGAGGCGGTGCCTGGCAAACTGGTGGTCGCCTGCTTGCCCGGCAGCAGTGATGCGACCTTTCGCAAATTGATCGAAGAGAGCGGGCAGCGTTACCTGGTTCCGCTCAATCCGACTTACCCGAAAAACCTGTACACCGAGCAATATCGTCTCATCGGTGTGGTGGTGCAGGCCGCCATCAGGTTCTGACTGGATCGGCCCTGGGAGCGGGCCGATTCCTATTCTTCGAACGCCACCAGGGCGCTGCCTTCGCTGACCATTTCGCCTTCCTGGCAATACAGCGCCTTGATCACACCGGCCGTGGACGCACGAATGCTGTGCTCCATTTTCATGGCCTCCAGGACCACCAGTTGAGCCCCGGCCTCCACAGATTGGCCGACACTCACCAATACCCGGACGATACTGCCGTTCATGGGCGCGACCAGGCCGCCTTGATGGCTGTGGCTGGCCTCGGCGGCGGCCAGCGGGTCGTACAGGTCGATTCGGTGCAGGTCACCCGCCCATTGCAAATACAGGCTGTCGCCCTGGCGAATGGCCCGATGACTGCGGCGCAAGCCGTGGCGCTCGATCACCAGTTGCTCGCCCCTGAGCTCCGCGCAATGGGTCGTAACGTCCAGCGTCAGTGCGCGATCCTGGCCTTCGCAGCTCAGGTGCAAGGTGGTTTCCCTTGGCAGTCCAAGACGCAGCCCGGTGGTGCTGGCCCAAGGCGAGTCGGCATCATCGCAGCGTACGCGCGGTGTCAGGCTCAAGGCGAAGCCCTGGGCGGCTGCGAACCAGAATGCATCATCCAACTCGCCAGGCTCTGGTAGCAATTGCGCCTGGTAACGTGGGATAAATCCGGTGTCCAGTTCTGCCGCCGCAAAGGCGGGGTGGGCCACGATTCGGCGCAGGAACCCGATGTTGGTTTTCAGTCCGCCAATGGCAAATTCGTCGAGCATGCTCAACAGCCGCAAGCGCGCCTGTTCACGGTCTTCACCCCAGGCAATCAGCTTGCCGAGCATCGGGTCGTAGAATGGCGAGATTTCATCGCCTTCTTCAACCCCGCTGTCGACCCGCCGGCCCGGGCCCTCGGCAGATTCGCGATACAACGCCAGGCGGCCGGTGGCCGGCAGGAAATCGTTAACCGGGTCTTCGGCATACAGCCGCACTTCGATGGCGTGACCGAGCAGCGGCACTTGCGCTTGAGTGATCGGCAAGGGTTCGCCTTGGGCGACGCGGATCTGCCAGGCGACCAGGTCCAGTCCGGTGATCGCTTCGGTGACCGGATGCTCAACCTGCAACCGGGTGTTCATTTCCATGAAGAAGAACTCGCCCCGCGCATCCAGCAGGAACTCCACCGTGCCCGCCCCGACGTAACCAATCGCCAACGCTGCGCGCACGGCGGCTTCACCCATGGCCTGGCGCAGTGGCGGGGTCAGGCTGGGGGCGGGGGCTTCTTCCACCACTTTCTGGTGGCGGCGCTGGATTGAGCAATCGCGTTCGTTGAGGTACAGGCAGTTGCCATGTCGGTCGGCAAATACCTGGATTTCCACGTGGCGTGGCTTGAGCAGGTACTTTTCCACCAGCATCCGTGAGTCGCCAAACGAAGACTGCGCTTCACGCTGGGCCGAGGCCAAGGCTTCGGCCAGTTGGTTGACGTCCTCGACGACTTTCATGCCCTTGCCGCCACCGCCGGCCGTGGCCTTGAGCAATACCGGGTAGCCGATGCGCTGGGCGGCGTCGCGAAAGGTCTCCAGGTCTTGGGCTTCGCCGTGATAACCAGGCACCAGGGGCACTCCGGCGGTTTCCATTAAAGCCTTGGCCGCCGATTTGCAGCCCATGGCGTCGATGGCCGAGGCCGGTGGACCGAGGAAGATCAGCCCGGCGTTTTCAATCGCCCGGGCGAACCCGGCGTTCTCGGAAAGAAAACCATAGCCAGGGTGGATGGCTTGGGCGCCGCTGGCTTTCGCTGCGTCGATCAGTTTGTCGATTTGCAGGTAGCTGTCGGCGGCCTTGCTGCCGCCCAAGTCGACGCGGATGTCGGCTTCACGGCTGTGGCGGGCATCGCGGTCGGTGGCGCTGTGGACGGCAACGGTGGTCAGGCCCATGGCCTTGGCGGTGCGCATCACGCGACAGGCGATTTCGCCACGGTTGGCCACCAGCAACGTGGTGAGGGCAGGGGCGCTCATCGACGCGGCTCCTTGTTATTTGATTCGGCTTGCCAATTTGGCGCACGTTTTTGCAGGAAGGCCCGCAGACCTTCCTGGCCCTCCGGGCTGACGCGGATTCGGGCGATGGCGTTTTCGGTGTAGCGCCGCAGCGCCGGAGTAAGGGCGCCGCTGCCGACTTCACGCAGCAGTTCTTTGCTGGCGCGCATCGCCGCCGGGCTGTTGAGCAACAGGTTGTCGATCCATTGTTCGATCTGCTGGTCCAGGGCCTCGGCCGGGTAACTTTCCGACAGCAAACCGATTTCTTTCGCACGTTGCCCGTCGAAGCGTTCCGCCGTCAGGGCATAACGACGCGCGGCACGCTCGCCGATGGCTTGCACCACGAACGGGCTGATCACCGCTGGCGCCAGGCCAATGCGCACTTCCGACAGGCAGAACTGTGCTTCATCGGCGCCAATGGCCATGTCACAAGCGCTGATAAGTCCCAGTGCGCCACCGAATGCCGCACCCTGGACGACAGCCAGCGTAGGCATCTTCAGCTTGGCGAGGTTGTACATCAGCTCCGCCAGTTCCCGGGCGTCATCGAGGTTGGTGTGGTAGTCGAGCTCGGCCGATTGCTGCATCCAGGCCAGGTCGGCACCGGCGCTGAAATGCTTGCCGCGACCGCGGATCAGCAGGAAGCGCAAGTTTGGATCGCTGCTGACGTGGTCCAGGGCCAGGATCAGTTCGCGGATCATTTCGGCGTTGAACGCGTTGTTTTTCGACTCGCGGCTGAGCCACAAGGTGGCAACGCCCCGTGGGTCAGTGTGCAGTTCGAGGGTGTTGAAGTTATCCATGGACATTCCCCGTTTACATCCGGAACACGCCGAAGCGGCTCGGTTCGATAGGCGCATTCAGTGACGCGGACAAGGCCAGGCCCAGCACATTGCGTGTCTGGGCCGGGTCGATGACGCCGTCGTCCCACAGCCTGGCGCTGGAATAATAGGGGTGACCCTGTTCTTCGTATTGATCGAGGATCGGTTGCTTGATCTCGGCTTCCTGTTCGGCGCTGAAGGGGTGGCCGCTGCGTTCAGCTTGTTCACGCTTGACTTGCACCAGCACGCCGGCCGCCTGTTCGGCGCCCATCACGCCAATTCGCGCATTCGGCCACATCCACAGGAACCGCGGGTCGTAGGCACGACCGCACATGCCGTAGTTGCCCGCACCGAAACTGCCGCCAATGATCACGGTGAATTTCGGCACTTTGGCACAGGCCACGGCCGTCACCAGTTTGGCCCCGTGCTTGGCGATGCCGCCAGCTTCGTACTTCTGCCCGACCATGAAACCGGTGATGTTCTGCAAGAACAGCAACGGGATCCCGCGCTGACAAGCCAATTCGATGAAGTGCGCACCTTTCTGTGCGGCCTCTGCGAAGAGAATGCCATTGTTGGCCAGGATCGCGATCGGGTAGCCGTGCAAATGAGCGAAGCCGCACACCAGCGTCGTTCCGAACAGCGCCTTGAACTCGTCGAACACCGAACCGTCCACCAGGCGCGCGATCACCTCCCGGACATCGAACGGCTGCTTGGCGTCGGCCGAAACCACGCCGTACAGCTCGTCGCCCGAGTAAAGCGGGGCAATCGGCAGGCGATGCTGCAACTGGCCCTGTTTGCGCCAGTTGAGGTTGGCCACGCTGCGCCGGGCCAGGGCCAGGGCATGTTCGTCGCTGTCGGCGTAATGGTCTGCCACGCCAGATATCTTGCAGTGCACATCGGCGCCGCCCAGGTCTTCGGCACTGACCACCTCACCGGTGGCGGCTTTCACCAGTGGCGGGCCGGCGAGGAAAATCGTCGCCTGTTGACGGACCATGATCGCTTCGTCCGCCATGGCCGGCACATAGGCGCCACCGGCGGTGCAGGACCCCATGACCACGGCGATCTGCGGGATGCCCTGGGCACTCATGTTGGCCTGGTTGAAGAAGATCCGCCCGAAGTGCTCGCGGTCCGGGAACACTTCGTCCTGGCGCGGCAGGTTGGCGCCGCCGGAGTCCACCAGGTAAATGCAGGGCAGGCGATTCTGCTGGGCGATGGTCTGGGCGCGCAGGTGTTTTTTCACCGTCAGCGGGTAGTAGGAGCCACCTTTGACTGTCGCGTCGTTGGCGACAATCATGCATTCGACGCCTTCCACGCGGCCGATGCCGGCAATCACGCCGGCCGCCGGCACGTCTTCGCCATAGACTTCGTGGGCTGCCAATGGGCTGATCTCCAAAAACGGCGAACCCAGGTCCAGCAGCCGGTTGATGCGTTCACGGGGCAGCAACTTGCCCCGCGACGTGTGCCGTTCCTGAGCCTTGGGACCGCCGCCTTGGCGAATTTGCGCGAGCAGGGTGCGCAGGGCTTCGACGTGTCCGAGCATCGCATCGCGGTTGGCGATGAATTCCGGCGAGCGCGGGTTGAGCTGAGTGTGCAGCGTGGCCATGGTCAGCTCCGTTAGCGGGTTTCGTTGAACAGTTCGCGGCCGATCAACATCCGACGAATCTCACTGGTGCCAGCACCGATTTCGTACAGCTTGGCGTCACGCAGCAGACGGCCGGCCGGGAATTCATTGATGTAGCCATTGCCGCCGAGGATCTGGATGGCGTCGAGGGCCATTTGTGTGGCGCGTTCGGCGCTGTAGAGGATCACCCCGGCGGCGTCCTTGCGGGTGGTTTCGCCGCGCTCGCAGGCCTGGGCCACGGCATACAGGTAGGCGCGGCTGGCGTTGAGCTGGGTGTACATGTCGGCGACCTTGCCCTGGATCAGTTGGAACTCTCCAATGCTCTGGCCGAACTGCTTGCGGTCGTGGATGTAGGGCACGATCAGGTCCATGCAGGCCTGCATGATCCCGGTCGGGCCGCCGGAGAGCACGACGCGCTCGTAGTCGAGGCCGCTCATCAGCACTCTCACGCCACCGTTGAGTGCGCCGAGGATATTTTCTTCCGGCACTTCGACGTCATCGAAAAACAGCTCGCAGGTGTTGGAGCCGCGCATGCCGAGCTTGTCGAATTTGTTGCTGCGGCTGAAGCCTTTCCAGTCGCGCTCGACGATGAAGGCAGTGATGCCATGGGGGCCTTTTTCCAGGTCGGTCTTGGCGTAGATCACGTAGGTATTGGCATCGGGGCCGTTGGTGATCCAGGTCTTGCTGCCATTGAGCACGTACTTGTCGCCACGCTTGTCGGCGCGCAGTTTCATCGAGACCACGTCGGAGCCGGCGTTTGGCTCGCTCATCGCCAGGGCACCGATGTGTTCGCCGCTGATCAGTTTGGGCAGGTACTTGGTTTTCTGTTCGTGATTGCCGTTGCGGTTGATCTGGTTCACGCAGAGGTTGGAGTGGGCACCGTAGGAGAGGGCGACCGAGGCCGAACCGCGGCTGATTTCTTCCATCGCCACCACGTGGGCCAGGTAGCCCAGGCCAGCGCCGCCGTATTCTTCCGGTACGGTGATGCCCAGCAGGCCCATGTCACCGAACTTGCGCCACATGTCGGCGGGAAACAGGTTATCGATATCGATCTGCGCTGCTCGCGGCGCGAGTTCGGCCTTGACGAAGGCCTGCACTTGGTCGCGCAACATGTCGATGGTTTCGCCGAGGGCAAAGTTCAGGGATGGGTAGCTCATGGGTCACCTTTGGCTTTTTTATCGGGTGCGGAGAGTGGGGGAATCGCTCTAACCTTTACGTTAACGTAAGCCTGCGACGAGAGGCTGTCAATCGCCCTTTACGTTAACGTCAAGTTGAGCCAGAGTAAGTGCGCTTGAATCGCTTTACCTAAGGTATCTGTGCATGAGATTCACCGCTACACCCACTAATAAAGACAAGAGGGGGCGTCATGGATCTGCCCGGTTCACATTCGCATTCGCAGCTCAGCTACACCCGTGGCTCCCAGGCCAAGGCTTTGCTGGCCCAAACCATTGGCGAGGTTTTCGACCAGACCGTGGCCCGCGATCCGGAGGGCGAGGCGCTGGTGGTTCGCCATCAATCGCTGCGTTATACCTGGCAACAGCTGGCCGAAGCCGTCGATCTGCACGCCCGAGCCTTGCTGGCACTGGGCTTGAAAACCGGTGATCGCCTCGGCGTGTGGGCACCCAATTGCGCCCAGTGGTGCATCATCCAGTTCGCCAGCGCCAAGATCGGCGTGATTCTGGTCAACATCAATCCGGCCTATCGCGTTTCTGAACTCGAATACGTGCTTAAACAATCCGGATGCCAATGGCTGGTGTGTGCCGGGGCGTTCAAGACCTCGGATTATCACGCCATGTTGCAAGCGCTGGCACCCGCGCTGGCGGAGCAATCGATCGGCCACTTGCAGAGCGAGCGCTTGCCGGATTTGCGCGGTGTGATCAGCCTCGAATCCCAACCGCCAGCAGGTTTCCTGCCCTGGTCGCAACTGGCCGCCCTGGGGGCGGCGGTGACGCCTGCACAACTGGCCGAACGCCAATCCAGCCTGCACTGCGATCAACCGGTGAATATCCAGTACACCTCCGGCACCACCGGTTTCCCCAAGGGCGCCACCCTCAGTCATCACAACATTCTCAATAACGGTTACATGGTTGGTGAAAGCCTGGGCCTGACGGCGGGCGACCGGCTGGTGATCCCGGTGCCGCTCTACCATTGCTTTGGCATGGTCATGGGTAACCTGGGTTGCATGACCCATGGCAGCACCATGATCTACCCCAACGATGCCTTCGACCCGTTGCTGACGCTAAAGGCCGTGGCCGAGGAAAAAGCCACGGCACTGTATGGCGTGCCCACCATGTTCATCGCCCTGCTGGACCAGCCGCAGCGGGGCGAGTTCGACGTGTCTAGCCTGCGCACTGGCATCATGGCCGGGGCCACATGCCCCATCGAAGTGATGCGACGGGTCATCAATGAAATGCACATGGCCGAAGTGCAGATTGCCTACGGCATGACGGAAACCAGCCCGGTGTCATTGCAGACCGGTCCCACTGACGAACTGGAACTGCGCGTGACCACCGTCGGGCGTACCCAGCCGCAACTGGAAAGCAAAATTATCGATGAGGCCGGCAACATCCTCCCACGTGCTGCTGTCGGCGAGTTGTGTACCCGCGGTTACAGCGTGATGCTCGGCTACTGGAACAACCCCAAGGGCACCACCGATGCCATCGACCCGGATGGCTGGATGCACACCGGCGATCTGGCAACCATGGACGAGCAGGGCTACGTGCGCATCGTTGGGCGCAACAAGGACATGATCATCCGTGGCGGGGAGAATATTTACCCGCGTGAGCTGGAGGAATTTTTCTTCACCCACCCGGCAGTGGCGGACGTGCAGGTGATCGGCATCCCGTGCTTGCGCTATGGTGAGGAAATTGTTGCCTGGATCAAGTTCCATCCCGGCCACAGTGCCTCCGAGCAAGAGCTGCAGGCCTGGTGCAAGGAGCGCATTGCCCACTTCAAGACACCGCGTCATTTCAAATTCGTCGAAGAATTTCCCATGACGGTCACCGGCAAGATCCAGAAATTCCGCATGCGCGAAATCAGCATCGAAGAACTGCGCGATGTAGAAGGCTGAGCAAGATCCCCTGTGGGAGCGGGCTTGCTCGCGAAGGCGGTGTGCCAGGCGACATAAATGTTGGCTATGCCGCCGTTTTCGAGCTCAAGCTGCAAGGGCAATAGCCCGACAGGGCCACACCGTAGGGGGGGATATCCGTTGCTGCGGTAACGGCCACTTAGGGTACCGCCCTGACATCCAAACGCCAGACAGCACAAAGGGGAGCCGAAGCTCCCCTTTAATTTTGTCGTCACGTGCTCTTTTTTTATTATTGAGGGGCGGCCTGTTGTTGTTTTTGGCAGCCGTTGCCCTTTACCGCTGTTTTTGGCGATCCCCATCCGGGATCAAGAGCAAACGTATTTTTTTGAGCGCTGATCTACTTTTTTCGCCTTGCGATCCAACCGATTCGGGAGCTACCTGAAGGTAGTTTTATTGTTCTCTGCCCGGTTGCGGGTTGCTCCTGAAAGCACCCTGAAAAGCACATCCTCTCCAAAAAAATCTGTTAGCTGCGTCTCTGCCGTGTTGTTTTTGTTATGTCAGAGTCGTTTCGTCTTGTTTTTATTGGGTTTGCTGCGTTTTTTTATTCTTGTTATGCAAGAGATATAGCAGGTGGCGTGCCAACTTTTAAAACTCTATATAAATCAATGTGTTGTATTTTTTTGCTGAAAAACCCGGCGCACCAAACCTGACAATTTGTTTCCGTGTTACTCGTTTCGCTGCTGTTACAAAGCCTGCGGTAACACCTCATTGTGCGCTGCGGGCCTTGGCGACACGCGAACCGCTAGGGCGGCCGAGTACGTCGCAGATCTGCCGACCCGCGGCGATCAGGGCGTCCAGGTCGACACCGGTTTCGATACCCAACCCATCGAGCAGGTACAGCACGTCTTCGGTGGCTACGTTACCGCTGGCGCCCTTGGCATAAGGACAGCCGCCCAGGCCGGCGATAGAGCTGTCGAACACCGCGATGCCTTCCAGCAGGCTGGCGTATACGTTGGCCATGGCCTGGCCGTAGGTATCGTGGAAGTGTCCGGCGAGCTTGTCCCGAGGCACCTCGGTGCCCACCACCTCGAACATCCGGCGGGTGGCACCGGCGGTGCCCGTGCCGATGGTATCGCCCAGGGAGACCTCGTAGCAGCCCATGGCATGCAACTCCCGAGCGACCCACGCCACCTGCTCAGGCTTGACCGCCCCTTCATACGGGCAGCCCAGCACGCAGGACACGTAACCGCGCACACTGACACCGTGCTGCCTGGCGGCTTCCATGATCGGCGCGAAGCGCTCCAGGCTGTCCTTGATGGAGCAGTTGATATTGCGCTGGGAGAACGCTTCGGACGCGGCGGCGAACACCGCCACCTCTTTTACACCCGCCGCCAGCGCATCTTCAAAACCCCGCAGGTTCGGCGCCAGGGCGCCGTAGGTCACACCGGGCTTGCGCTGGATCTGCGCGAACACCTCGGCGGAACCGGCCATTTGCGGCACCCACTTGGGCGAGACGAAACTGCCGACTTCGATGTAGCCCAGGCCGGCGGCGCTCAAGGCATCCACCAGGCGCACCTTGTCGGCGACGCTGATGGGCTGTGCTTCATTCTGCAGCCCGTCACGGGGGCCGACTTCGATCAGGCGTACAAAGGAGGGGAGGGACATGGGGGTTGACCTGTAGTGAGTTGCCAAAGTATCGAGAACGATGCTGCCCCCTGTGGGAGCGAGCCTGCTCGCGATAGCGGTATGTCAGTCGCCATTGATGTTGTCAGTTACATCGCTATCGCGAGCAGGCTCGCTCCCACAAGGGGCATGTTGTGTTACTGGACGATTTCTTCGCCCTTGATCGTCTGCTCCAGCGCCTGGATGCAGCGTTCTTCGGCGGTGTCGAGTTCCAGCTTCATCTGTTCGATGTCCAGCAATTGCTGTTCGAGCTGTTCGCGGCGCTCGGTGATCTTCGCCAGCATGCTGTGCAACTGCTTCTGATTGCCGCTGGAGGGGTCGTAGAGTTCGATCAGCTCGCGGCACTCGGCCAGGGAAAAACCAATGCGCTTGCCGCGTAGGATCAGCTTCAGGCTGACCTTGTCCCGCGGCGAGTAAATGCGCTCCTGGCCCCGTCGCTCCGGGCTCAACAGGCCTTGTTCTTCATAGAAGCGGATGGCCCGGGTGGTGATGTCCAGTTCGCGGGCGAGGTCGGAGATGCTGTAGGTCTGGCTGCTCATGGAAGCGCTCGAAACGAAAGGGGCTGACGCTAAGCTAAAGGCAGGTTGACGTTCGCGTCAAGCAGTCACAGGTGTGTTGTCCGTGCGGGGCCCTTCGCGAACAAGCCCGCTCCCACAGGTTCTGCGTCCTACACAAAATGTTGCGTGCACTGCAGGTCCAATGTCGGAGCGGGCTTGCTCGCGAAGAACGATGATGCGGTCTATCGCCTTACACCGCCTTATCAAGCTTCTTCTCATGGGCGGTCACCTGCTGGCACAGCTCGATCATTTGCTCGCGCATCCAGCGGTTGGCCGGGTCCTGGTCGGTGCTTTCGTGCCAGTAGAGATGGGTTTCCACCGGTGGCACATCGTTGACCGGTAACAGGAAGGCGTGCAGATCGTGACGACGGGCAAAGCGCTCGGGGACGGTCATGACCATGTCCGTTTGTTGCAGGACCTGGGAGGCCATCAGGTAATGCTGGGAACGCAGGGCGATCTTGCGCTGGATACCCATCTTGCCGAGGGCCAGGTCGACATAACCCAGCCCGTTGCGGCGGCTGGAAATATGCACGTGGGTCTGGGCCAGGTAATCATCGAGGCTGATCTTTTCCTTGCCCGCCAACGGATGGCCCTTGCGCATGGCGCACACGTAGCGATCTTCCATCAACTTGACGTGGCGCACCTGCGGGTCGGTATTGAGCGGTGCATCCACGGCGAAGTCGAGGCGGCCGGCGGCCAGTTCCTTGGTGGTTTCACGGCGCTTGGAGAGAAAACTCTCGATCGCCACGGTGGGTGCCAGGCGACGCAGACGCTGGAACAGCAGCGGCAGAATCACGCCTTCGGTGAGGTCGGTCATGCTGATGCGGTAGGTCTTGACGGCCTGCAACGGGTTGAAGATCCGGCTTTCCTGCACCGACACCCGCAGCAGCGACAAGGCGTTGCGCACCGGACCGATGATGTTCTGGGCCATGGGTGTCGGCACCATTCCTTGGGCGGTGCGCACGAAGAGCGGGTCGTTGAAGGTCTCCCGCAGACGCGCCAGGGCATTGGACACGGCCGGTTGGGTGATGCCGACGATTTGCCCGGCGCGGGTCAGGTTGGCTTCGGTGTAGATCGCATCGAAGACAATGAAAAGGTTGAGGTCGACCTTGCTCAGATTCATGGCGCTGCACTCTTATTCTTGGGCTTGTTGTGAGGTGCCGGGTGGCGATGAGAATCAGTGAAACATATATCGGTGATGAATGTTAATACACGCCGAGAATAGGTTAGGTAAATTTTCGTAGCTGAACTAGCATCGATTTCATGACCTAAAACAACCTCTGCCAAGAAGGTGCTGCTCATGGATTTTGCCTATTCCCCCAAGGTTCAGGAACTGCGTGAACGCGTCACAGCGTTCATGGATGCCTACGTCTACCCGGCCGAAGCAGTGTTCGAGCGGCAAGTGGCCGAAGGCGACCGCTGGCAACCCACGGCCATCATGGAAGAGCTCAAGGCCAAGGCCAAGGCAGAAGGCCTGTGGAACTTGTTTCTGCCTGAATCCGAACGGGGAGCCGGCCTGACCAATCTGGAATACGCGCCGCTGGCAGAGATCATGGGGCGCTCGTTGCTGGGGCCGGAGCCGTTCAATTGCTCGGCGCCGGACACCGGCAACATGGAAGTGCTGGTGCGCTACGCCAATGAAGAACAAAAGCAACGTTGGCTCGAGCCACTGCTGCGCGGCGAGATTCGCTCGGCTTTTGCCATGACCGAGCCGGACGTTGCCTCCTCGGACGCCACCAACATGGCCGCCCGTGCCGAGCGCGACGGCGACCAGTGGGTCATCAATGGCAAGAAGTGGTGGACCTCAGGGGCCTGCGACCCGCGCTGCAAAATCCTGATCTTCATGGGCCTGAGCAACCCTGATGCGCCACGCCATGCCCAGCACTCGATGATCCTGGTGCCGGTGGACACCCCGGGGGTCAAGATCGTCCGGCCGCTGCCGGTGTTCGGTTACGACGATGCGCCTCACGGGCATGCCGAAGTGCTGTTCGAGAACGTGCGGGTGCCGTATGAAAACGTCCTGTTGGGTGATGGACGCGGCTTTGAAATTGCCCAGGGTCGCCTCGGCCCGGGCCGGATTCATCACTGCATGCGTTCCATCGGCATGGCCGAGCGCGCATTGGAGTTGATGTGCAAGCGTGCCGTCAGCCGCACGGCCTTCGGCCAGCCGTTGGCGCGCCTGGGCGGTAATATCGACAAGATTGCCGACTCGCGGATGGAAATCGACATGGCGCGCCTGCTGACATTGAAGGCGGCGTACATGATGGACACGGTCGGCAATAAAGTGGCGAAGAGCGAAATCGCCCAGATCAAGGTCGTCGCACCGAACGTGGCCTTGAAGGTCATCGACCGGGCGATCCAGATCCACGGTGGCGCCGGGGTTTCCAACGATTTCCCACTGGCCTACATGTACGCCATGCAACGCACCCTGCGCCTGGCCGACGGCCCGGATGAAGTCCACCGCGCCGCCATTGGCAAGTTCGAGATCGGCAAGTACGTGCCAAAAGAAATGCTGCGTAGCAAGGGCTAGGATCTGGCCCACCCCTTCAAGTCTAAACATACAAGCAAGCTTTGCCCCCACAGGCTAATCCTGTGGGGGCGAGTCCGCTTACTCCTTGACGCTCATGTACTCCTCGGCCCAACGGATGTAGTCCTCGGGCTGGGTGTAGGTGTGTGTCAGTTCGGTGGCGCTCAGGTCCGAAGCCTGGGTGAAGAGCTGCCGTTGTTCGCGAAGGCTGTCGTAGGTCGCCTTGATCGCGGCGAAATAGGCGCCGTGGCCGTCGATGGTCACGCGTACGCCCAACTCGGCCAGGCGCTTGTCGTCGCGCAGCAGTGGGTTGCCATAAGTGACAAGCATCAGCGGCACCGTCAGGTTTTCGCTGATCTTCTCCAGATGATCGAAGTCTTGCACCCCCACCATGCAAATACCGTCTGCCCCGGCACGCTCATATTGGTGGGTACGGCTGATGATTTCCTGGACCGGCAAGATCCCCGCGTTGGTCCGGGCGATGATCGCCATTTCCGGATCGACTCGCGCCTCCAGTGCCGCACGAATCTTGCCGACGCCTTCGGCTACGCCGATCAGGTCGGTGGATTTACGCCCGAACTGGGCCGGCAGCAAGGTGTCCTCGATGGTCAGCGCCGCGATGCCGGCCCGTTCCAGTTCGACGATGGTGCGCATCACGTTCAGGGCATTGCCGTAGCCGTGGTCGGCGTCGGCAATGACCGGCAGTTGGGCCACACGACCGATGCGGGTGGCCTGTTCGGCAAATTCGCTGAGGGTGATCAGGGCGAAGTCCGGCGCGCCCAATACTTGCAACGACGCCACCGAGCCTCCCAGGATGCCTACTTCAAAGCCCAGGTCGGCGGCGATGCGCGCCGACATCGGGTCGAACACCGAGGCGGTGTGGTAGCAGGTATTGGAAGCCAGCAGTTGGCGAAAGCTACGACGCAAATCTTGATGGGAAAGCCTGGACATATGAGTTCCACCAATGGAATGGAAAGGCTTGAGCAAAAGTGTCAACGCCGAAAGAACCAAAGGCTATCACGTGGCAGGCGCAAAGATGATGACGAATGTGTGTGGGCGATGCGGTCACGGCATCGAAAAAAGGCTGCAAACCCGGAAGGTCTGCAGCCGGGCCAAAAAGCCCATTTCAAACTATTCAGTCTTCGGTCGGTAGGCTCCAGAATTGCTTGATCTCATGGATGTTTCCGACGTTGAAGCGCGTCGGGAATCCGGGGAGCGTGCAGTGGATTTCGTTCGTCAGTTGCATTGCGGTATCGACCACATGGGTGCCTGCCCGCAGCAATGGGGTTTCATCCCAGTCTTTCATCAGGTTGTTCAAGGTTCCTCCTTTCTTCAGTTACTGGACAGCGAATGACTACCGGCATGGAGCAGTGACAGTGTCTCTGTAAACAGCGTGATCTCTTGCGCAGCTACGCCGGGGTAAAGGGGTATGTAATCTTTATCAAAGCACCATGCTTCGTCGATCTTGTCCAAGCGTTCGGGATGGACAAGCAGGCTGAGTGAGGCAGACATTGAGTTAGGGGCTATTTGTTTATGGATTTCCCGCAAGGCTGGCATGTACAAGACTTCTCCTGGGGCAAGTTTAAGCCTACGCTCCTTGCCCAGTCGGAGTTTTTTATCTTTTTGCAGCGGTAGATCTTCAAGTAGTTCGCGTACAAGGGTGGTGTAGCCATCGCCACTGTAGCCGACTGCATAAATATCAAAGTCGTGGCTGTGGTTCAGGTCATAGATGAATGTTTCACTTTCATCATGGGTTTTTACCGGTGACCAGAACCCCAGGCGAAGGGTGAATGAATCATTCTTGTGCAGCACAAAACCATAGGCGTTATAGAGGCTGTTGCGTGTACTGAAACCGTCTCGCTGGAGGGTGGTATAAAGATGATCGCTCAATAGACAACGGTTTTTGGCCAGTTGGCGCAAGTCTGCAATGATCCTGGTGTTGTCTCGTTGCAGGTCATAAGTGTTCAGTCGCTCGACAAACGTTTCCAGGTTCATGCCGCCTGCTCCAATGAATGGAGCAAGTTGTCCAGGCGCGCACTCCCGAGTTTTTTCAGCAGTGGAGCGTAATTCAGCGCGTTTTGCGGGTCAGCCCGATAAAGCATCTGGAAGGCTTTCCACGCCACGGCAGGGTGATAGTGGTAGATCAGCTCCCCGGCAACTCTGACACCGTTCGGGTCCTGGATCGTTTCGAGTAATTCGAGGCTCACCAGGTACCGGGCGGCACTGTTGTCGTGAGGCAACCAGGCTGTTTTGCGCAATGAGACAGGATCAAATACGCTGATGTCCGCACTGCGATCGGGGAAGTTAATTCTGCCAATCAATGCAGGTTGTTTTTCGCCCCTTTGAGAATAGTCGAATAAGGTTCGATTGCCATCAATGATCAGCGGATTGCAGTTGTCGATGATCGAGGTGTCGGTTTTTTCAAGTTGATGCGCGTTGAGGGTGTATAGCTGGATTTCGAAAGGCTGATCAAGTGCGAATAGAATGCTTTGGCCGGGCACCGAGTACAGTTGCGAAGACGCAGTATTAGATGCAGGTGCCTTGATACTGATATTACCAACGCTCGTGCAATGCAGCGTGATGGTGCCGGTGTGCGGGTTGGTCATGTTCATGATGGCGGCGCGTCGAGACTGTGCCGTGGTAACGGTGTGTTGAACATCCAGATCGGCGATCAATTGTTTGATTTGCGCGGTCATGTCTAATGTCTTGATTTTCTCCGCTATGTGTTCGAGCGGTAATCGTGTAGCAATCAGATGCTTGATCATGAACAGTGTCGTTACAGTGGGTCGGTGTGCGAAAGTATGGGTCTCGAGTAGGTGGGTGGCAATTATGTAATTGTGGAGAGGTATTGCTGATCAACGACATGCTTGTGTATTGGATATATCCAAGAACGGGCGATACCGAGGCTACGCCGCCACTGCTTGTTGCCCCTGCCTGGGCAATGTCACGGCGCGCACCGTATCACCCGGTTGCACTTGCAGGCGTTTGGCAGTGAGGCGATCGACGAGCAGCTTGTGGCCATGCTGGTGCGCGCGAGCGCTGGTGACGCGGCAGTTTTCCAGACGCTGATTGTGAATCAGCCAGACCGGTGCCTGTTCGTCGGGGGTGCCAATGACCAGGGTCAGCGTCTGGCTGTCGCGTACGGTGCGGATCTTCGACACCGGCGCCTCGATCACCGGGCCGCCGTCAAAGATGTCGATGTAGCCCTTATGGCTGAAACCTTCAGCACTGAGAATCTTCAGAGCCGGCTCGGTGTTCGGGTGAGCCTTGCCGATCACCGCTTGGGCCTGCTCGGTGAGCAGGCAGGTGTACAGCGGCTGGCGTGGCATCAGTTCGGCGATGAACGACTTGTTACCCATGCTGGACAGCTGATCGGCGTAGCTGAAATCCTTCTTGAAAAAATGCCGTCCCAGGCTGTCCCAGAACGGCGAACAGCCTCGTTCGTCGGCATGGCCCCGCAGTTCGGCGATCAGTTTTTCGCCGAACAGGTGGGGGAATTCGGCCACGAACAGCAGGCGCGCCAGGGACAGCAGGCGTCCGTTGTGGCCGGACCGGTGCTTGGGGTGCAGGAACAACGAGCAAATTTCCGATTGCCCGGACATCTCGTTGTTGAGGAACAGGGTCGGGATCTGCCGCTGGATCCCCAGCTCCGGTGCCGAGCTGACCGTCAGCCCGACCCGATAGTTGTACCAGGGCTCGCGCAGCCCGACCGCGCCGGTCAGGGCACTGATGCCCACCACCTGCCGATCATCATCTTCGAGCACGAACAGGTAATCGGCGTCGGCACGTTCGACTTGCCCGGCAAAGGTCCGTTGGGCCCAGCGAATGCGGTGGGCCAGGCGTTCTTCGTTGGCCGGCAGGCTGGTGAGGCCGGGGCCTGCGCAACGGGCCAGGTCCAGCAGTGCTGGCAGATCGCTAATGGCGACCGGACGGACAATCATGATGCAGCTCCTTCATCGCATCGATCCAGGCGCCGATGGGGGCTAAGGGATCGAGTGAGGTTCATAGGGCAACTACCCGGATCCGCTCACCATCCATGACGTCCAGGGCGGCCAGCATGCCGGGCGACAGGGTCACGGGACCCTCGGCGTTGACGTCCAGCTCGGCGACGATGGCCCGGTAGTTTCCAAGGCAGTCGTTGCTCACAAGGTAACGGCCTCTCGCATCGATCTGCCGGCTTTGCCGGGCCGTGGCGCTCCGACTTTGCGTAATGGTGCGGATGTTGGCGATACGGGCATGCAAGGTCGGCCCACCGTCGAAGATGTCGACATAGCTGTTGGTCTCGAAACCCTCGCGCGCCAGGATGTCGAAGGCTTCCTGCCCGTCGGGATGCACCCGGCCGATACAGGCCTGGGCCGCTGGCGGCAGCATGGGGACGTAGATGGGGTATTGCGGCATCAGCTCGGCAAGAAAGGTCCGGCTCTGCAAGCCGCACAACCGTTCGGCTTCGGCGTAGGGCAGGTCGAAGAAATGCTGGCCGATGGCGTCCCAGAAGGGCGATTGACCGTCCTCGCTGCTAAACCCGACGATTTCGGTAATGACCGATTTGGCAAAGCGCTGGGGATGGGCGGCGATGAACATCAGCCGGGCCCGGGACAGTAGCTCCGACTCCGGCGTGCGCACCCGCTCGGCGTCGATGTGGAAGCCACGCAGCAGCGTCTGCCCGTTGAGGTCCTGGCACAGCGAGAGCGCAGGCACGCCGTGCTGGATGTTCAGCTCCCGGGATTCGCTGGAAAACGGCCGGTTGCGCAGGCTGTAGAACGGTTCGTTGCAACCGGTGCTGGAGAGAACTTCCGAACAACCGACCAGGCGCCCGGATTCCAGGTCCTCCAGGACAAAAAAATAATTCTCCGCGCCAGGGCCCTGCACATCGGCCTCGAACGAGGTGCACGAGTCGAGGATCTTTTCCTCCAGGCGCGCGGTATCGTCCGGCAGCGACGTGACACCCACCAGGCTGTCACGCGCCAGTTGTTGCAGTTGCGGCAGATCGGTTAGCTGAACTGGACGTAAGGCCAGCATGGATTGCACTCCTGTTCCAGAGAGCCCGGTGACAGGCACCGGGCTTGACGATCACTGTCGATGTCCACGCGCTGTCACCACGGTTGGCTGAATCCTTTGGCCGCCGGTCCTCACTGACCGGCCGGGTCGGGCACGGCGCTAGGGTTGCCGAATTTGTTGAGCACACACAGATAGACCACGCCCGCGGCGATCCAGATCAGGCCGAGCTTCTGCGCAGCCACGCCCATGTTGTACATGATGGCCGTGACGATCACGAAGCCGATCAGCGGGCAGATCAAGTGGCGAATCAGTTGACCGGACTGCTGGCGGCGCCAGTAGTGGTTGATGACGGTGATGTGCAGCAGCATGAAGCCGCTCAGGGCGCCGAAGTTGACCAGCGAGGTGAGGGTGTCCACGGCGTCGATGAACAGGTAGCAGATCAACAGCGACAGCACCGCCACCAGGTAGATGCTCAGGTACGGGGTGTTGTGTTTCGGGTGGACCTTGGCCAGCACCTTGGGCAACTGGCCGTCCCGGGCCATGCCGAACAACAGGCGCGACACCGCCGCCTGCGAAGTGATCGCCACGGCCACGCCCCAGGCCAGGGCCGTGGCAACCGCGGTCAAGGTGGCCAGCCAACTGCCGGCTGCCAGCTCGGCGATTTCATAGAATGCGGTGTCGGCGGACTTGAAACCCATGCCAGCGGCCAGGTCCGTGGCGATCCAGGTCTGCACCACGAAGATCGCCCCCATCACCAGCAGAGTCACCAGGGCTGCCTTGCCGACGCTGCGGCCCGGGTCGCCCTTGATCTCTTCGGCCAGGGTGGAAATGGCGTCGAAGCCCAGGAACGACAAAACCGCGATGGACACAGCTTGCATCAGCAAGGCGAAGTTGAAGTGTTCCGGGCTGTACAGTGGCGCGAGGGTCAGTTGGCCGTTACCGGCCCCACTGTGCAGGGCGTTCCAGGCGTAAAACAGGAAAATCCCCAGTACCATCAGTTGTGCCAGCAGGAAGATGATGTTCATCCGCGCGGTGAAGGTGATGCCCCGCAGGTTGACGAATGTCGCGCTCACCAGGAAGGCCAGGATGAAACCGACCTTGGGAATGTCCGGGTACAAATGGTTCAGCGCCATGGCGGCGTAGACATAGAGCAGCGGCGGGATCAGCAGGTAGTCCAGCAGCATCAGCCAGCCGGCGATGAACCCGACGTGTGGGTTAAGGCCCCGTTGCGCGTAGGAATAGACCGAACCTGCCACCGGAAAGGCCCGGGCCATGCTGCCGTAGCTCAAGGCAGTAAACAGCATCGCCACCATGCCGATGATGTACGCCAGCGGCACCATCCCCGGTGCTTCGGCGTTGACATAGCCATACACGCCGAACGGGGCGATGGGGATCATGAAAATCATCCCGTATACCACCAGGTCTGTCAGCGACAGGCCGCGTTTCAATTCCTGTTTGTAGCCAAATGCCTCAATGCTCATGCGCCGTATTCCTTTTCAGCTGTGTGGGTTGCTCTTGCTTGCTGTCTGTCGCTGGAAACTTGCCGCTGCCGCGCTACAACAGAGGCGCCAGGTAGGCGCTCCAGGTCCGCACCGCTTCGGGGCTACGAAGTTGATCGTTGCGCACTTCGATCAACACCGAATCCAGGCCGCGGCCATCGCCGTGCACCGGGACCGTCATGTCGGTCAGGGGATTGATCTTGTAGGGCTGGTTGCCCGCTGCTCGTAGCGAATGCCGGCCCAGCCCGTCGACGATGTGCTGGGCGTATTCCTTGGCTTCGCCGAACAGCACGCCCGCTTCAAGGGCGCGCGGCTGGCCGTAGAACACCGGGGTGAAACTGTGGATGCCCACCACGCGCACCGGCCGGTTGGCGGCCAGGCGCTGGTCGATCAACGCCCGCAACCGATCATGGAAGGGATGAAACAGACGCTGCTGGCGATATTCGCGAGTGGCTTCGTCCAGGGCATGGTTACCCGGAACCTGGTAGATCTCGCTCTGGGCCGGAATGCTGTCGGGGACGTGCAACGGGCGATTGAGGTCGATCAACAACCGTGAGTAATTGGCCGACAGCAAGGTTGCGCCGAGGGTTTCGGACAGGCGTTCGGCCAAGGCCAGTGCGCCGATGTCCCAGGCAATGTGTTCCTGGGAGGCCGTTTCATCCAGCCCCAGGCCGTTCAGCGCATCGGGAATGAAACGGCTGGCGTGTTCGCAGACCAGCACCACCGGGTGTTCGGACGCCTCCCGGGTCAGTTGATAGGGTGGCCTGGTGTAGAGGCCCGATTCAGCACATTCAATAGATTCGTGCATAGTGCTCACAACGCTCGGCAGGTGACAGCGCCTCGGTCAAGGCCAGCTCCTGGGCCTTCAAGGCGAAGTAGGTTTCGACCAACGGGCCGGGTAGGGTCTCGAGCAACGCCCCGCTGTGGCGCAGGCAATCCAGTGCCTGGGCCAGGGTTGTCGGCAGGGCGATAATGCCACGGGCGCGCCGTTGTGCTTCATCCAGCTCATCGGGTATTTCATCGGTGACAGCGTTCAATGCCAGCCGTTGCTGGATGCCCAGTCGCCCGGCAATCAACAGCGCCGCCATCGCCAGGTGCGCAGAGGCGGTGGCATCCATGGCGCGGAACTCCAGGTTGTACTGGTTCGCCAGCGGCTTGCCGCTCAGGCTCACGGTCGGGCAGATGCGCAGCGCCGCTTCGCGGTTGCGCTGTCCCAGGCACGCATAGGACGCGCTCCAGTGATGAGGTTGCAGGCGCTCGTAGGACACCGGCGTCGGCGCGGTCAGCGCGCACAGCGCCGGCAGATAATGCAGCACGCCCGCGGCCCAATGCTGGCCTAGGCTGGACAAACCGTTGCTGCTGGCGGCGTCATGCAGCACCGGGTCCGCGCTCAGGTCTTGCAGGCTCAGGTGCAAATGCACGCCGTTGCACACGGCATGTTCCGAGGCCTTGGGGGCGAAACTCACGTCCAGGCCCAATTGCCGGGCGATCTCGCGGGTGATTTCCCGTACGTTCACGGCCCGGTCGGCGGCGGCTACGCCCAAGGTCGGGCGGCAGGTGATTTCGTATTGATGCTGGCCATATTCCGGCAGGAACATTTCCGGCTCGACACCGCCGGCCCGCAGGGCGCTGAGCAACCATCCGGCGAATTCGGCCTGCTGGCGCTGGGCCTGGAGGCTGAAGGCCGGGCGATCAGGCTGCGCCGGCGTGGCAACCAGGTTGAATTCATGCTCGAACGCGGCGAAAACCTGCAAACCCAGATCGGCGCGATAACGCTCCACTTCGTCCTGCAACAGCGTGCGCGGACAGGCGCTCCAGGGCCGGCCGTCGGTCTCGCGCACGTCGCAATGGATGAAGTCCAGGACGGGCGCCTGGGCGTCAGGGCCATTGTTGACGGTCACTCGGCTGGACAGGTCCGGCACCAGCCGCAGGTCGCCATATGCGCCCCAAGGGTTGGCCGATGCGATGATGTCCTGGGGCGTCAGCGCGCTGTTGGCTGGCACCCAACCACAACCGGCGGTGACGTAGTGGGGCAATTCATCACTGGCAAACGAGCGCCCACGGGTCACGCCGATCAGGTCGGTGGTCACCAGGGTCGTGATGGGCAACGGGGCGAGGATGGCGGCAGGATCGAGACGGCTCACGGCTGCATCTCCTGCAAACGCGCGAGCACGGTGTCGGTATCGCTGATCCAGCAATAGCCCTTGATCGCGTTCAGGCACGCCAGGTGCCGTTGTTCGGTGTAGGTGGCGCAGGCATCTTCCACCAGCGTGACCAGGTAGCCGCGATCGGCGGCGTCGCGCACGGCCATGTCGACGCATTGGTCGGTGACGATGCCCGCGACGATCAAGTGGCGGGTCTGCAGGTTGCGCAGCACGTAGTCGATGTTGGTGGAATTGAAGACCCCTGAGGAGGTCTTGGGCAGCACGATTTCGTTTTCCAGCGGCGCCAGTTCGGCAATGATCTGCGCCTCGGGGCTGCCTTTGGGCAGGTGCATGTCCGACAGCTTGTGGTCCAGGGATCGGTCGCGGCCATCGGCGGTGAGGCTTTCGATGTGGGTGTGCAACACGTTGTGCTGCGCTTCGCGCATCGCGTTGAGCAAGCGCTGCTGGTTGGGGATGACCTGCTGGCGGGCCCGCTGGATGAAATACTCGGCCTCGCGGGTGTGCAGGTGGGCATCGAATTGCGGTTCCAGCCAGGCGCGTTGCATGTCCACCAGCAGCAAGGCGGTGTGCTGGCAGGTGAACGGCAAATCCCGGGGCGAGCAGTGGGGGAGCGAGAACATCCTTATTTTTCCTCCAACAGGTGCGTGTTGAATTCCGTGCGCAAGGCGTCGATACCTTCCAGGCGTTCGGCCAGCTCAGGGCATTGCGGGGTCAGACAGGCAATCAGCGCCTCGACTTGGGCCAGCGCCGGCACCAGGCTGTCGAAGGCCGAGATCGATTCCACCGGGGCGCTGATGATCAGGTCGGCCAGCTCGCGCAACGGCGAAGCGTAGACGTCGCTGAACAGGACGACGCGGGCGTGGCGCTCCTTGGCCGCGCTGGCCACGCGCAGGGCCTGGGCCTGGTAGCGACGGTAATCGAAGATCAGTACCACGTCCTGGCGCTGTACGTCGAACAGCCGGTCAGGCAGTTGGGCGTTGTCTTCCAGGGTAAAACAGCCGGCGCGCAACAGACGCAAGTGGTTGAGCAGGTAGTGGGCCAGGAAGCTGCTGAAGCGCCCGCCAAAGCAATGCACCTGATGGCGGCTGTCGAGCAACCACTGCACGAGAATGCGCACGTCTTCGGGTTGGGTCAGGGCCTGGGTGTTGATGAGGTTGCGTTGACTGGCGGCCAGGTACTGGCTCCAGGTATCGCCTTGCTGCAATTTGGCCCGCGGTTTCAACAGGGTGCGAGGGGAGCGCAGGCGATGGTCCATGTCACTGAGCAGTGCATCCTGGAATTCGGCGTAACCGCCAAACCCGAGTTTTTTCACCAGCCGCACGATGGTCGGATCGCTGACGCCGGCATGGTCTGCCAGGCGTGACATCGGGCCGAGGCCGTTGCGTGGATAGTGATCGAGCAGGGCACGTACGACCTTGCGTTCCGACGGCGTCAAAACCAGGCCGGGATCGGTGATCAGGTCTCTGAGAGTTGGCATCCGTGCTCCTTGCCAGGATGGGTGTTGAATTTCTTTCATAACTTCTGAAAACAGTATTTATGTAGCTGGTGCTACATGTCCAGTGGTTTTTACGTTCCGTTTAACATGCGCCAATATTGTGCGAAACCCTTGTAGGAGTTGGTCCCGGCTAGGTAGCGCTGGTATGTCAGTCGATGCTTCTAGCGATGTCGGACATAACGTCTTTTTGTCTCACTTATTTGATTTCGTATAAGGTGCTGTACAACTAAAAGCGTGAATATCCCGTCCATGCGACCCTTTCGATTGCCTGAGAATCCAGTGTGCAAGCCACTCGTCTGACCTTGATCTGCCACGCCCGCACCGCCGCCCAGAAGCAGGCGCGTTTTGGCCTGGACGAACCGCTGGACACCGACTGGCTGGCACGCCGCGCGCAGATCGACCACCACTACCGAAATGTCCGGCAACTGCTATGCGGGCCGGAACTGCGCACGCGCCAGACCGCTGCTCTGTTCGGCGACGAGCCCGAGCAGGATCTGGCCCTGGCCGATTGCGATCTGGGACGTTGGCGAGGGTTGTCCATCGATGAATTGCTCCAGGCTGAACCGCAAGCCCTGCAGAGTTGGCTCGATGATGCCGAGGCGGCTCCCCATGGTGGTGAATCTGTCGCCCAGTTGTGTCGCCGTGTCGGCGATTGGCTGTCCCGCCTGGAAACCCGGCCAGGACATCTGCTGGCCGTGACCCACCCCTTCGTGATCCGCGCAGCCCTGGTAAATGTCTTGGGTTGCCCGGCCGCCACATTCAACCGGATCGACATTGAACCGTTGTCCACCCTCCAGTTGTGTTTCAACGGCGTATGGCGATTGCGCACCCAAGGACCTGGCCAGGAGTCGCCGCGATGAAGACGTTGTCAGTCATTGGCATTGGGGCCGGCGATCCGGATCACTTGACGATGCAGGCAGTGAAAGCCTTGAACCGCTTGGACGTGGTCTTCCTCATGGACAAGGGCCCGGCCAAGGACAAACTGTTGGACCTGCGGCGTGAAATTTGTCGGCGCTACATCGTTGATCGCACCTACCGCTTCGTCGAAGCCTACAGCCCGGAGCGCCAACGCGGCGACCTGGACTACAAGGACAGCGTCGAGGCGTTGAACCGCGCTAAACAGGCCACCTTCGAACGCTTGATCAATGAAGAACTGTCCGACGGGCAGCAGGGTGGTTTTCTGGTGTGGGGCGATCCGGCGTTGTACGACAGCACCGTGCGCATCCTGCAGGCGATCCTCGACGCGGGCCGCTGCGCCTTCGAATTCGAGGTGATCCCTGGCATCACCAGCGTCCAGGCCCTGGCCGCCCGGCATAAAGTGCCGTTGAACAGCATTGGCGGTTCGTTGGAAATCACCACCGGACGCCGGTTGGCGGCGGGGCAGGTGGGCGACGCTGCGAGTGTGGTGGTGATGCTCGATGCCGAGGACGCCTATCGCCAGGTGAGTGATCCCGATACCTGCATCTACTGGGGAGCCTACGTGGGGACGCCGGATGAAATCCTTATTGCCGGCCGATTGGGGGACGTGGCCGATGACATCGAACGCACCCGCAAGGCTGCGCGAAAGGCGAATGGGTGGATCATGGATACGTATTTGTTGCGCAAGCCTTGATCAAGGTAGGTGCCAGCGAAGCCACGGGTGGAGAGAGGGTATGTGGGAGCAAGGCTTGCCCGCGATACAGGCGATGCGGTCTTTCAGCCATCGAGGCGCTCGTTTCGCGAGCAAGCTTTGCCCCCACAGAAATCCCCTCGCCACAGCAGCGTTCGACAGTCCTATGGCCTGAGGCCTGGTTTCACCCCCGCCCAAACCGCTCCCGATACACCGACGGCGCCAACCCCACGACGCTGCGAAACGCCACACGAAAGCTTTCCACCGAGCGGTAGCCACACAGTTGCGCGATGTTGTCGGTATTGTCCCCGGTGCTTTCCAGCAATTCGCGGGCCCGGGCCAGGCGTTCATGTTGCAGCCAAGTCTTGGGCGATACGCCGCAAGCCTGGGTGAAATGGCGCAGGAAGGTGCGTTCGCTCATGGCCGCCTGGCTGGCCAGTTCGCGCACGCCGAGGGGTTCGTGCAGGCGTTCGCGGGCCCATTGCATGACACTCGACAGGTCGCTACGTGGCGTACGGCTGACCGGCCAGGGAATGAACTGCGCCTGGCCGCCCGTACGTTGCGGCGACATCACCAACCGACGTGCCACGGAGTTGGCGACCTGCACGCCATAGTCTCGTGCCACCAGGTGCAGGCAGGCATCGATACCGGCGGCGCTGCCTGCCGAGGTGATGACCTGTCCTGAATCCACGTACAGCACATCCGGGTCTACCCGCACGGCGGGAAAGCTTGCGGCCAGTTCGTCGGTGTAGCGCCAATGAGTCGTGGCGCCGAGGCCATCGAGCAGACCGGCGGCGGCGAGTACGAAGGCACCGGAGCAGATCGACAACAGGCGCGCACCACGGGCGTGGGCCCTGCGCAGTGCTTTGAGTAACGCCGGGGACGGTGGCGCGCTGCGGTCGCGCCAGCCGGGCACGACAATGGTCTGGGCGGTTTCGAGCAGGTCCATGCCGCCATCGGTCAATACCTGGAAGCCGCCCATGGCACGCATCGGGCCGTCATCGACCGCGACGATCCGATGCGCGTACCAGGGAAAATCGAATTCCGGCCGCTCCAATCCGAAGATCTCGACGGCGACACCGAATTCGAAGGTGCACAGGCCGTCGTAGGCGAGGATCGCGACCAGACCAGGGTTAAGCTGCATTTGGCGGAAAAATCCCACAGAGTGTCTTGTGCGCCACTGTAGCGACAAGCACCCGGCGGATAAAGTCTCTTCACGCCTTATCTACCCTGGAGTACACGCCCATGACCAGCCCGGTTCGCGAAGTGCCTGCTGCCCCCTCCGATATCGCCCTGCAGCATTTCAGTCGACGCCTGACATTCGAAACCGATTGTTCCGACGTTCACGCCAGCCAACAGGCCGGCAACATCGATTTTGTGCTGGTGGATGTACGCGGACCGCTGGCCTACGCACGCGGGCATGTACCCGGGGCGATCAACCTGCCAACCCGCACACTCACCGCCCAGGCACTGGCCGCCTATGCCCAGAGCACCCTGTTCGTGGTGTATTGCGCCGGCCCGCATTGCAATGGCGCGAACAAGGCAGCAGTGCGCCTGGCAACGTTGGGGTACCCGGTCAAGGAAATGATCGGCGGTGTCATGGGCTGGCTCGATGAAGGTTTTCGCCTGAGCGGCACAGTGGAACGCATGGCGGACGAGGCGATCAGTTGCGACTGCTGAGACAGCTTTTTGTGAGGGCGAGCTTGCTCCCGCTGGGCGCTGTAGGAGCTGGCGAAGCCTGCGATCTTTTGATCTTTTGATCTTTCGCTTGGGGCTCAGTGGCTGGGGAGAGATCGCAGCCTCGTTGCACTCGACAGCTCCTACACAGCGCCTTGCCTAGTCATTCGGAGGTTCTATGCAACGCATCGACCATACCCTGCCATGGAGCCACCTGGGCACCGAGCGCCGGCTCAGTGTGTTTCGTTACGGCCATGGCCCGCGTAAGGCTTATATCCAGGCGAGCCTGCACGCCGACGAACTGCCGGGCATGCGTACGGCCTGGGAGCTGAAGCAGCGGCTCAACGACCTTGAGGCGCAAGGCCTGCTCAAAGGGGGGATCGAGCTGGTGCCGGTGGCCAATCCCATCGGCCTGGATCAACATCTGCAAAGCGCCCACATGGGGCGTTTCGAACTGGGCCGCGGCAAGAATTTCAACCGCTCTTTCGTGGAGCTCAGTGCGCCGGTGGCGCAACGCATCGGTGATCGTCTGGGTGACGACCCGGCTGCCAATATCACCTTGATCCGCCAGACCATGGCCCAGGTTCTCGACGACCTGCCGGCGCCGCCTTCGCAACTTGAAGCGCTGCATCGCCTGCTGCTGCGCCATGCCTGCGACGCCGACATCACTTTGGACCTGCATTGCGATTTCGAGGCTGCGATCCACTTGTATGCCTTGCCGCAACAGTGGCCGCAATGGCGCTCCCTGGCCGCACGCCTGAAGGCCGGGGTGGCGTTGCTCAGTGAAGATTCCGGTGGCAGTTCGTTCGACGAGTCCTGCTCTTCGCCCTGGTTGCGCCTGGCCAAAGCCTTTCCAGCGGCGGCGATCCCAGCGGCGAACCTGGCGACGACGCTGGAGCTGGGCAGCATGGGCGACACCCGCGTGGAACAGGCCCAGGCCAATTGTGAAGCCATACTCGGTTTTTTGGCCGAGCAGGGTTTTATCGCCGGGGACTGGCCATCCGCCCCCGCCGAGTGCTGCGAAGGCTTTCCGTTCGAAGGCACTCAATACCTGTTCGCGCCGCACCATGGCGTGGTGAGCTTTCTGCGTGAGGCTGGCGAATGGGTGGAGCGCGGCGATCCGCTGTTCGAGGTGGTTGATCCGTTGAATGATCGGGTCACCACCGTGCGGGCCGGCACCAGTGGCGTGCTGTTCGCCCTTGACCGCGGGCGCTACACCCAGCCGGGCATCTGGCAGGCAAAAGTCGCCGGGCGTGAGCCGATTCGTACGGGGAAATTGAGCAACGACTGATAAGTACTGTCTACCTCACCGCACGCTTCTTGTCGTGCGGCTACCGAACGATGGAGGAAGATTGATGTTTAAAGCGCTCGCCCTGTTTCTGTTGCTGGTCTCGTCCGGGTTGCAGGCTCAACCCTCGCTGCACACGGACTTGCCGCTCAACTACCTGGCCCAAGCCGATGAGCAAGCCAGGAACCGCCCGCTGGTGATCTTCCTGCACGGCGCCGGCAGCAACGAACAGGACCTGTTCGAGCTCAAGGACGAGCTGCCCCGGGATTACAACTACCTCTCGGTGCAGGCGCCAAAGAGCATGGAGCAGGACCGTTATCAGTGGTTCGCGAAAAAGGGCGAGGGTGCCTACGACGGTGATACCTCGGACTTGAAGGCCAGCGCTCAGGTGCTACTGGACTTCATCGACAAGGCACGGGCCAAGTACTCGACCGACGCGAGCAAGGTCTACCTGGTAGGGTTCAGTCAAGGCGCGATGATGAGCTACGAAGTTGCGTTGCGACACCCCGAAGCCGTCGGTGGTATTGCCGCGATGGGGGGACGGGTCCTGTCGGTGCTGCGGGCGGAACTGACCCCCGACGAGTCGCGCCGGACATTGGCGGTGTTCATCGGCCATGGCACGGCAGACCCGATCATTCCCTACCACGATGGCACCGATGCCAACAGCTTCCTGAAGACCCTGGCGCTGGAGCCGGAATTCCATGCCTACCCGGGCGTTGGCCACAGCATCAGCGCCTTGGAAGTACAGGACCTGCGGGCCTGGCTGGAGCGGCTCAATCCCTGACCACAATAAGTCCCTGTGGGAGCTTGCTCACGACAGTGGTGGGTCAGCTTTCATCAAAGTATTGCGGGGCGCTTATTTACCGCTGGCGATCTGTTTCACCAACGCTTCATGACCGGCCTTGTCGCTGGCCCGGGAGATGACCTGCACCACCGCCATGCGCGTGCCGGAGGCGCCCAGCAACGTGGTGTCGAGGGTTGGCCCGCCGCCCTGGGTCGCGCTGGTGTCGAGCTGACGCAGGCCCAGGCCGGTGCCTTTTTGGGTCAAGCTTTTTTCGCTGAGGATCTTGGCGTCCGGCAGGGCTTTGATGCGTTGGGCGGCGAAGTCGGCCATGGTGGTGTCGAGGAACGCACCATCGTTGTCCTTCACATTCGTACCGTTGACGATGGTGTTCTCAGCCGCAATCACCACGGTTTTGCTGGTGGCATTGCTGTACATCGTCCCTGTCACCCCAGCGGTGCCCTGGGCCACTTCACCGGCGGGTAACGGCGTCGCTGTGAAGCCCTTGGGCAAGGTGAAGGTGAACTTGCCGCCGAGCATCGACACCTTCTGCGCCAGTGCATCGCCGGCAGGTTTGGCCGGGGCCGCTTGGGCGGATACCACGACCAGGCTGGCGATGGCTCCCAGCAACAGGGAGGCGGCTTGTTTGCTCAGCAATGACATTGAAACGCTCCACAGATGGTCGTGCCTGGAGGCCGATCATCCCATGGACATCGCCCCGGACTCCAGCGCCAGTGCCGAAGAGGCTGTCATTTGGGTGAGCGGTGTGCGGCGTTGCAGGTGGTGCCCGCACCCGCAGGTGTCGGGTCAGCAGCAACATGACCATCGACACCGCGACGCCCGGTGCTGAACCTGATCAAGTTCGCCCGAGCAATTCGCCGCATACGTAAGGACACGCTCGATCACCGTAGGAGCCTGGCCGGAAGCACTCAGTCGGGTTCCACGTCCAATTGCAGGCTGTCATCGGCCAGGCGTTTGGCTCGCCGAACAATGCCGCTGATGCGTCGGCCTTCGGTATTGAATACCACGATCTGGGCCTTATCCAGATCCTTCGGCAGTGGCGGTCGCACGTGCAGCGTGAACCAGGGTGGTTCGCCGTCATCCAGGCGTTTGACGGCGTACTCGCAGTTGACACTTGTGGTATTGCGACCAAACATCGTGTCGAGAGCGTAATCAAGATGCGTGCTGTCGGCAGCAGGGTCGAGGAACATCGGCGGTCTCCTGGGTGGGTACGCACGGCTGATGTTCAAGTGATTCTTCCCGGAATGGAAAATTCCATTGGGTGATCTGTAGAGATTAGCCTCAACCTGTGGGAGCAAGACTTGCCCCCACAGATCGCTCCCTTCTCCACAAGTACCTGGGCGGCTGGTGATCAAAGGCCAGGCACGCCGTCTTTCCACGCTGACCAGTTTTTCACAATGTCCTGTACCAGCGGGTTGCCGGTGCGGAACAGGTTTTCCAGCGCAGGGACGAAGGCGCCCTGGTCGGCGTATTTGAGCAGGTTGTCCACTTCGTTGCCGCCGGGTTCGGGGCGGTCGAAGTCAGACCCGGCCCGCAGCACGGCCAGCCGGTTGATGTCTACCTGACCCTCGCGGCTGGCCCGTAGCAACGCCTCGTAGGTGGAATTGTCTTCCTGTTGAGTGGTGCAGTAGACACCTTTGTTGTCGGTGAGCAGGCGGGTCCAGACTTCGGCGCGCTCGCTCAGGCGCGTGCCGGAGAACCACGTGTTGCCGGCCACGGTGTCGCAGCGCGTCACCACCGGCGGCTGGTTGGCCGGCGCATACGGATACTTCAAGCGCCAGGCCGCCGATTCCTTGCTTTGTGCCAAGGTCACCTTCTGGCTGAGGGCAAAGGCCTTGGCTTGCAGGGCCGGGTTGAGCTCGAAGACTTCCGTTTTGTAGTCCAGCGGCGGCTTTTCATTCGGCCCTTTGGTGTTGATGCCCAGGTAGCCGGTGGGCCAATCCTTGGGCACATCCCGCGAATCTAGCTCCCATTGGGTGCCGAACTCCACCAGGTAATGGGCCCAGGCGGTTGTGCCAAGCGTGCCGTGGTGCGGGTTGATGCCGGCGATCCCGGCCACCAGGAAATAGCTTTTACGCAGGTCGACGGTGGGGGAGAGGGCCAGGGCCAATGTCGAGGCTGCGGCGTTGGTCTGGCCCATGCCGGTGATCAGCAGGCAGACCCGTTCGGCATTGCAGCGAATCGTCGGGTACTCGGCGGACAGCCCTGGTACACGGATTTCATTCTTGAGTTCGAGGCGTTCAATCCAGTTCTGCGCCTCGGGGGCGAACATCGTGATCAACATGACTTTGGGTTGAAACGCCGGCGCGGCCCCGGCGGTCGAGCAGAGCAGGGCCGTGCAGGCCAGGCCGATTGAAATAGACAGGCGATTGATCATGTATTCGTGACCTCCATGGATTCGAAGTGGTGCTTCTACTGTTTGCTCAGAATTGATAGCCAACCCCGGCGTAGTATCCCCAGCCGTCGGAGCGGGCGCGGAAGTTGCCGTCGCCAAAGTTAAGCTCACTGCCGTCCTGCCAGTTACCGCCGTTGTGGAAGTAGCGGCCCACCAACGTAAAGCGCAGGTGCGTGAACGAATACAGCAAGACGTTGGTGGCGACTGTGGCGTTGGCGGTGCGGGCCGGGTTGTCCTTGTGCAGGTCCGAACCGAAATCGAAATTGGTGAAGCCGATGTACGTCAGCGAGGCGCCATTGCCGAACTGGCTGATCGGCACGATGTATTTGAGCTGGACGCGGTAGCCGTCCCAGGAATATTCATTGCGGGCGCCATAGTTTTCCCATTGATAACGGCCATAGAAGTTGGCCGACAGGTTGACCCTTGAGTGGGTGTCGATGTCAGTGCCCAGGCCGCTGTACAAGGTGTTCGCGCGATTGGCGCTGTTGCTGCCGTGGTCGTAGATCCAGTCGAACGCCACATACCATTCCTTGAACGGACCGACGGCCAGGCTGCGGCCGGCCAGGTAGTCGATGGAAATACGCGGTTCGTGCTCCATGAACACCGGGGAACCGTGGTCCCACGCACCTTTGTCATGACTGTTGCCAATACTGAAAATCTTTGGAATGTCGACGTAGCCATAGAGCTCGAAGGGCCCTTTGCGTCCGAAATATTCATATTCCAGATAGATATCGTCGACCGGTTGTGGGCCGAAGCTGATGTCCTTGCTGCCGATGAGTGTCAGGTCCTGGTTGTACCAGTCCGATAGGTAGGCGCCCTTTTTTGAGGGGGTAGCCTCGGGACTGAGGGCTTCGCCCTGGGCGGACGCCTCGGTGGTTTGGGCTTGGGCCGTGGTGCTGAGTAGTCCGGTAACGGCGGTCAGTAGCAGGGCGACTGCCAATACGCCGGGTCTAGCGCGACACTGGGAAGTGCAGTGCATGGAAAGTCCTTGTTCGTGCGGGCCGAAGCCCGGGTTCCGTGGTTGAAAAAAACAGTCGATCCTCAGGGTATGATCGATTGCGCAAACGTTTGCAGATCCCATACCAATTTTCGCAGTGGCTTGAAATCCATGAGCTTCAGGGTTTTTTCCTGGCCTTCTGGTCAAGCTTGGTGCACCGAATATTTCACAGCGGTCTGAAGCAGCACCAAAGTGTTGCAGGGACGAATGTTCGGCACGACACTGAGTGGGTAACGTTGCTGATAGAATCGGCCATCTTGATTGACCAGAGGTATGCCCATGAGCGAGCCGATTCGTCTGACCCAGTACAGCCACGGCGCCGGCTGCGGCTGCAAGATTTCGCCCCAAGTGCTGGAAGTGATCCTGGCCGGCAGCGGTGCGCAGAACCTCGATCCCAAGCTGTGGGTTGGCAATGCTTCCCGGGACGATGCGGCGGTGTACGCCATCGACGAGGAACGCGGGGTGGTCTCGACCACCGATTTTTTCATGCCGATTGTCGATGATCCTTTCGATTTCGGTCGCATCGCCGCCACCAATGCCATCAGCGATATCTACGCCATGGGCGGTGATCCACTGATGGCCATCGCGATTCTTGGTTGGCCCGTCAACGTATTGGCCCCGGAAATTGCCCGTGACGTGATTCGCGGCGGTCGTTCCGTGTGCGATGAGGCCGGTATTCCACTGGCCGGCGGGCATTCGATCGACGCGCCTGAGCCGATTTTCGGCCTGGCGGTCACAGGCCTGGTGCAAAAGCGCCACATGAAACGCAACGATACGGCCACCGCCGGTTGCCATCTATACCTGACCAAACCCCTGGGCATCGGCATCCTCACCACGGCGGAAAAGAAGGGCAAGCTGCGCGCCGCCGACGTCGGCCTGGCCCGTGACTGGATGTGCACCCTCAACAAACCTGGCAGCCGCTTTGGCAAGCTCGACGGCGTGACAGCGATGACCGACGTCACCGGTTTCGGCCTGCTCGGGCACCTGGTGGAAATGGCCGACGGCAGCCAACTGACCGCGCGTATTCGCTATGACGCAGTGCCGCGTCTGCCGGGCGTCGAGTACTACCTCGACCTGGGGTGTGTGCCGGGCGGTACGCTGCGCAACTTCGACAGCTACGCCAGCAAGGTCGGTCGGGTCCAGGAACTGCACAAGCGCGTGCTGTGCGACCCGCAGACCAGCGGCGGGCTGCTGATTGCCGTCACCCCAGAAGGCGAGGGCGAGTTCCTGCGGGTGGCCGCTGAACTCGGGCTGGCGCTGGAACCTATCGGCGAACTGCTAGAGCGACAGAGTTACGCGGTCGAGGTGTCTTGATGAGCCATGACATCAGCGATTACCGCGGCATCTTCCTCACTGATCGGCCGATGATGGACACACGTGCCCCGGTTGAATTCATCAAGGGTGCTTTCCCCGGGGTGGTCAATTTGCCGTTGATGACCGACAGCGAACGGCAACGCGTCGGTACCTGCTACAAACAGCAGGGGCAGCAGGCCGCCATTGTCCTGGGGCATCAGCTGGTGTCAGGCGAAATCAAGGCCCAGCGCATCCAGGCCTGGGCCGAGTTCGCCAAGACTCATCCCGACGGTGTGCTGTATTGCTTTCGTGGCGGCTTGCGTTCGCAGATCGTCCAGCAATGGCTCAAGGACGAAGCGGGCATTGATTACCCCAGGGTCGGCGGTGGCTACAAGGCCATGCGCACGTTCTTGCTGGACGCTGTCGAGCAGGCGGTTGCCCAGTGCGACCTGGTGCTGCTGGGCGGCATGACCGGCACGGGCAAGACCGAAGCGCTGGGTCAACTGAGCAACAGCCTGGATTTGGAAGGTCATGCCAACCATCGCGGTTCCAGCTTCGGCAAGCGCGCCACGGGCCAGCCTTCCAATATCGATTTTGAAAACCGCCTGGCCGTGGACGTACTGAAAAAACGCGCCAGCGGCATCGAACAATTCGTGCTTGAAGATGAGAGCCGTGCGGTCGGCAGTTGTGCCTTGCCGCTGCCCTTGTACCAGCGCATGCAGCAGGTTCCGATGGTCTGGCTTGAAGACAGCCTGGAGCATCGGGTCGAGCGGATCCTGCAGGATTACGTCATCGGCCTGTGTGCGGAATTTGTCGCGGTACATGGCGACGAAGGTTTTTCACTGTTTTCCGAGCGGCTGCTGGCCAGCCTGGACAACATCCACAAGCGCCTGGGCGGTGACCGTCACCGGCGCCTGATGAGCATCCTGGAAACCGCCCTGGCCGAGCAGGCCAACAGCGGCGCCGTCGACTTGCATCGCGGTTGGATCGAAGGTTTGCTGCGTGAGTATTACGACCCGATGTACGTGTTCCAGCGGGAAAAGAAGGGGTTGCGGATCGAGTTTTCGGGGGAGCAGGCGGCAGTGTTGGAGTATCTACGTGAGCGGGCGGCCCGGGGCGGGTGACCACAGGTTTCATCTCCACTGTCAATCTCTGTGGAAGTGGGCTTGCGCGCCAAAGCGGTGGATCAGTTGGCGGGGATGTCGACTGTGCCATCGCCTTCGCACTCCCACAGGGAATACCGCCTGATCAGGTCGGACAGGTCTCCTGGCCATTATCCAAGCCTTGCTTGTAGTTCTGACTAGAGAGGCTGGCCTTGCCGTTGTGCCAGGTCAGGGTCAGCACGTACAGCGAATCAAAATCGCCTGACGCCCAGTCATCGGTAATGGTCTGCTTCTTGCCCACGGCCTCCCCGGCAACCTTGTTGATCAGTTCTGGCAGGTAGCCATGGGACCAGGCGGTATAGATGGTGGCGTTGTGGTACTTGTCGTGCAGCAGTTCGTCAGCCAGGTCGCTGGTGTCGTTGGCCGAATAATTGATGTTCACCGGCAACCCGAGCTTGATGGCACTGGGGCTGATGGTCATCAGTGGGCGAATATAGCTGTAGGAGTTGTCCAGCTCACCCTCTTCGACATTGCGGGTAGGGTCGGCCGCGAACACGTAGTCGGCCTTGCCGAATTTTTCCGGCAGCAGGGTGGCCAGTTCGATGGCGCGGTTGAGGCCCTGGCAGTTGAGCTGGCCCAGGCCTGCGGCGGGTTTCTCGGCGTGGCGCAGGAACACCAACGTCTGCACACCGTCGGCTGGCTGGGCGCGGCTGACGCTGGACTCCAGCGACAGCGCCAAGCCACAGACCACAAGCAGCGTCGGCAGCATCAGCCACGAACGGTGTTTGAGGTGTCTGGCAAATTTCAGTGGGTTCATCATCGAATAAATTGTCTTCAGCATGCTTGAGTCAGGCTGACAAACCCTGGCACCACGAAGCGGTGGGCCTCGGGTGTTTTCCCTGTCATTACGCCGCGTCGAATCCTCGAGGGCATTGCTCAGAGTCTCTTAAAGCCCTTTGGTTCGATCCTGGCTGGTCCCGGCGCACTGTAGCGACCTTCGTCAGGAGGTGGGACGAACGTTAACGACAGGATGTTGCGGATTTAAGAAGGGCCGATGTGAATTGCGTGACGGGCAGTGATGTCCTCCCGTACATCTTGGATTATCCTCGGGGTTTTCTTTATTTCCGAGCCGACCCCATGCCCAACCTGACCCCATTCCCCATCACCGAGAAATGGCCTGCCCAGTACCCGGAGTGGATCCAGCTCTACTCCCTGCCCACCCCCAACGGCGTGAAGGTCTCGATCATGCTGGAAGAGATCGGCCTGCCGTACGAGCCCCACAAAGTGGACTTCGCCAGCAACGACCAGCTATCGCCCGAGTTCCTTTCCCTGAACCCCAACAACAAGATCCCGGCGATTCTCGATCCCCATGGGCCGGGCGACCAGCCGTTGGCGTTGTTCGAGTCGGGGGCGATTCTGATTTACCTGGCGGACAAGAGCGGGCAGTTGCTGGCCCAGGAGTCGGCGGCGCGCTACGAGACGATCCAGTGGCTGATGTTCCAGATGGGCGGGATCGGGCCGATGTTCGGGCAGCTGGGGTTCTTCAACAAGTTTGCTGGCAAGGAGTACGAGGACAAGCGGCCGCGCGATCGCTACGTCGAGGAAAGCAGGCGCCTGCTTAAGGTACTCGATGGGCGTCTGCAAGGGCGCGACTGGATCATGGGTGAGCGCTACACCATTGCCGATATCGCCACGTTCCCCTGGGTGCGCAACTTGATCGGCTTTTACGAGGCCGGTGATTTGGTCGGTATTCAGAATTTCCCCAATGTGACGCGGGTACTGGAGCGTTTCCTGGCTCGACCGGCTGTGGTGCGTGGGTTGAAGATTCCGGAATGAATAACCCGACGACGCGCCGATTCGATTACAAACAACTGGATGTGTTCAGCGACGTGCCACTCAAGGGCAATCCGCTGGCGGTGGTACTGGGAGCCGATGGCATCAGCGATTCGCGCATGGCCGCTTTTGCCAACTGGACCAACCTCAGCGAAACCACTTTCCTGTTGGCGCCGCAGCACCCGGAAGCCGATTACCGGGTGCGTATTTTCACCACCTCGACCGAGTTGCCGTTTGCCGGGCATCCGACACTGGGCAGTTGTCACGCCTGGCTGGAAGCCGGAGGTGTGCCGAAAGGGCAGGAGATCGTGCAGGAATGTGGCGTCGGCCTGGTCAGGGTCCGCCGCAGCGATCATGGCTTGGCGTTCCTCGCGCCACCCTTGCTCAAGTCCGGTCCGCTGGAGGTCGACTTGCTGGAGCGGGTGCGCAAGGGGCTGGGGCTCGCAGCCGAGGCGATTGTCGAGGCGCAATGGGTCGACAATGGGGCCGGCTGGCTGGCCTTGATGCTCAAGGATCGCCAACAGGTCCTGAGGCTCGAGCCCGATTACCCTCAGTTGCTGGATCTGGCCGTGGGCGTGATCGCACCTTGGGATCGGGCCGTGGATGGCGACGAGGCACACTTTGAAGTGCGGGGTTTCATTGCCGGTGATGGCATGCCGGAGGATCCTGCCACCGGCAGCCTGAACGCTGGGCTCGCGCAATGGATGCTGGACAAGGGGCTGGCGCCTTCGTCCTACGTGGTCAGCCAGGGGCTGACGATGGGCCGCGCCGGGCGAATTCATGTCGAGCAGTTAGGAGACGAGATTTGGATTGGCGGTGCAGTGGTGACGTGTATCAATGGCTCGCTGACCTTGTGAGTAGATTATTACCCGGCTGGTAACACGCTGTTTCCCAGCTGACGTTTGTGCCCTGGCCGGCCAGGGCATAAGCTTTGCTCCTTGTGATCGAGCACCCATTTCTACCCAGGAGTCCCATGTCCAGCCAGTTCCCCGAAGCACGTCCACGCCGTCTGCGTCGCAATGCAAGCCTGCGCAGCCTGTTCCAGGAAACCGAGTTCACCTTGAACGACCTGGTGCTGCCGATTTTTGTCGAAGAAGAAATCAATGATTTTGTGCCAATCAAGAGCATGCCGGGCGTGGTGCGCATTCCTGAATCGAAGCTGGCCAGTGAGATCGAGCGCTACGCCCGGGCCGGCATCAAGTCGGTGATGACCTTTGGTGTATCCCATCACCTGGACAACGACGGCAGCGATACCTGGAGTGAGCGTGGCCTGGTGTCGCGCATGGCCGGGATCTGCAAGGATGCGGTGCCGGAGATGATCGTGATGTCCGACACCTGCTTCTGTGAATACACCGATCATGGTCACTGCGGTGTGCTTCATGGCGATGAAGTGGACAACGACCGGACCCTGGTCAACCTGGGCAAGCAAGCCGTGGCGGCGGCCCGCGCCGGTGCCGATGTGATCGCGCCATCGGCGGCCATGGACGGGCAGGTCCAGGCGATTCGCCGGGCCCTGGATGAAGCCGGTTTCAGCCAGACGGCAATCATGGCCTATTCCACCAAGTTCGCCTCGGCACTCTATGGCCCGTTCCGCGAGGCCGGCGGCAGCGCGTTGAAAGGCGACCGCAAGAGCTACCAGATGAACCCGATGAACCGCCGCGAAGCACTGCGAGAGTCCTTGCTCGATGAACAGGAAGGTGCCGATGCGCTGATGGTCAAGCCGGCCGGAGCCTACCTCGATATCATCCGCGACATTCGCCAGGCTTCGAACCTGCCGCTGTCGGCTTATCAGGTCAGTGGCGAATACGCGATGATCAAGTTCGCCGCCCAGGCTGGCGCCATCGACGAAGCCCGCGTGGTACGTGAGAGCCTTGGTGCCATCAAGCGGGCGGGGGCAGACCTGATCTTCACCTACTTTGCCATGGACCTGGCGCTGAGCGGGATCTGAAGCCGCGCTGCGCCCGGGGTTGGGTGTACGATCCATGTTCACCGCCATTCCTTGCAGGAGTGGGCTTGCTCGCGAAAGCGGTGGGTCAGTTGCTATCAATGCCGCATGTGCCGCCGTCTTCGCGAGCAAGCCCGCTCCCACATTGGGCATAGCCCGCATTTACTTTTGATCGTATGGTTGCTCCGGAATAACGAACCCGATGGAGCACCATGCAACTCAACAAATTGATGATCAGCCTTGCTGCGCTGCTGGTCTTGGCCGGTTGCGGCAGCCGTCAGACGCAGGAGCCTGAGCGTTCGCCCGCTGAGGTCAAGAAGCAGATCGTGCGGTTGTTGCCAGCCAAGACTGCGGATCGCGAAGGCTGGGCGGCTGACATCTATGTGGCCTTTGCGGCCCAGCAGATTTCGTCTACGACGCAGAACATCTGTGCGGTCCTGGCAGTGACCGAACAGGAGTCGACGTTCCAGTCTGACCCGCCAGTGCCGGGGCTGGGCAAGATCGCTCGTCAGGAGATCAACCGCCGTGCGGCGAAGGTGCACATTCCGGAACTGTTGGTCAGTGGTGCACTCCAGATGCGTTCGCCCAACGGCAAAAGCTACAGCGATCGGCTCAACGCGGCGCGTAGTGAAAAAGAACTGAGCGGAATTTTCGATGATTTCATCGGCATGGTGCCGTTGGGCAAGACACTGTTCGGCGGTTTCAATCCGGTGCACACCGGTGGGCCGATGCAGGTCAGCATCGCGTTTGCCCACGCCAATGCGCGCGATTATCCCTATACGGTGGAGGGCTCGATTCGTCGCGAAGTGTTCAGCCGTCGTGGCGGGATGTATTTCGGTATCGCGCATTTGCTGGGCTATCCGGTGAGCTACACCGAGCCGCTGTATCGTTTTGCCGATTTCAATGCCGGGTGGTACGCCAGCCGCAACGCGGCTTTCCAGCATGCGGTGAGTGTGGCGTCGGGCATTTCCCTGGCGCTGGACGGCGATCTGATTGCGCATGACTCCATCATGCCAGGCAGCACGGAACTGGCGGTGCGCACGCTGGGCAAGTCGTTGGGAATGCGCAATCCGACCATTCGCGATCAACTGGAGCAGGGTGACAGCCTGGCGTTCGAGGACAGCAAACTCTACAAGCGCGTGTTCGAACTGGCTGACAAAGCCGAGGGCAAGTCGTTGCCACGGGCGGTATTGCCGGGGATCGTGCTCAAGAGCCCGAAGATTACGCGCAAGCTGACCACGGCGTGGTTTGCCAAGCGGGTGGATGAGCGTTATCAGCGATGCATGGCGCGGGCGTCGGGGCGTTAGCCAGGCGTTGGTGCGTGAAAAAGCCCGGTGGATGAGGCCGGGCTTTTAGGGGGATGGGTTTGGTGCTGGAGCCGTCTTAAGCGGTGTGTCGGGTTGGCTGCCAGGCAACTCATGCATGGTTTTCGATCAGGCGATCAGAGCCACCTTCAGCTACACGACGTTCCAGCAAGCGATCGGCACCGCCTTCAGCGACGCGGTTTTCGATCAGGCGATCAGAACCACCTTCAGCCACGCGACGTTCCAGCAAGCGATCGGCACCGCCTTCAGCGACACGGTTTTCGATCAGGCGATCGGAGCCACCTTCAGCCACACGACGTTCCAGCAAGCGATCGGCACCGCCTTCAGCGACACGGTTTTCGATCAGGCGATCAGAGCCACCTTCGGCGACGACAGGGAGGGAGGAGGCGGCAAACACATTGGCGGCCAGTACAGAGAAAGCGAGGCTGAGGATGACTTGGCGTTTCATGATGGTGTACTCCGGGGTGCAGTGGTTTGTGTGGGGCCATTGTTGTCCCGGACGATCATCAAGAGAACTTCATTGGCATGATGATGAACATCGACGCCAGTGATGGCTCGTTGGCTTGCTACCGGTCAGCTTGATGGAACACCGATGGGTCCGCAGGCTCTACCGGCATAACGCTTATGCAGGAGGTACGTTCATGTATCAGTTATTCGGCTGCGGGCAATCCGGTTCTTCGGCGGTGGAGGTTGCCCTGTGTCTCTGTGAGGTGGCTTATCGGCGGGTCGATGCCTATTCGACGCAAGACAACGATGCGACGAAAGCACTCGAGGCACTCAATCCGCTGAAGCAGGTGCCGACCCTGCAGTTGCCGGATGGCTCGGTGCTGACCGAAGCGGCGGCGATCCTGATTCATCTGGGGTTGACCTTCCCAGCGTCGAAGCTGCTCCCGCAAGACCCGGCCCAGCGCGCGCAAGCCATACGGGGCCTGGTCTATATCGCGGCCAATTGCTACGCGGCCATCGGCATTATTGATTTTCCGGAACGCTGGTTGGACGCTGGGGACGAAGCGACTCGGCAGCGATTGATATCCGGTACGCAGCAACGGCTGTATCGCAACTGGGCGCTGTTTGCCGACCAGTTCCCGGCCCGACCTTTTCTAGGCGGTGCCGAGCCGGGTGCGCTGGATATCCTGGCGGCCGTGGTCACGAAGTGGAGAAACACGCGGGAGGCGATGCTGAGCACTCGTCCAGCGTTCTACGAGTTGTTGGAACGCATCGACCACCATCCGCGCGTTGCGCCGGTGCTGTTGCTGCATTGGCCGTTGTAGGCGCTGCGTAGGAGCTGACGAGCGAAGCGAGGCTGCGATCTTTTCCCTGACGCTTGAGTCTCAAGCGGAAGATCAAAAGATCGCAGCCTTCGGCAGCTCCTGCAGGGTCAAGGACAGGCTTTGCGTGCAGCCGCCTGTTCAACAAGGGCGACAAATTGCCGGACATTCTCCTGATGCGCCGTCACCAACTCGTTGATACTGGCGCCCGCAGGCGTTTGCAAGCTGCTGCGGCACGTGAGAGGGCGGGCGTCATTGCCCAGGTTGCGCAGTCGCCATTGCACATCCATGCGGGCATAGCGGCCCGGGATCGAGTCAAAGCGTTGCACGTCTACCCGTAGCAATGATTTCGGTGCGCCAGGGTTGCTCAGTTGTTCATCCAGGCTGCTGTGCAGTTCATCGGCCAAACTGGCGCCCCACCATTCGGTTTCCAGGATCGCCAACCCGCTGTTGCCCTGGCGAATGACCATCTGGGTGCGATCCACCTGGGGCGGAACGCTCACCTGTTCGATCTGGATGTCCACGCCGGAGCGTGACTGGCCTGCCGGTTGGGCCGGGCTCAGGGTGTGGTAGTGGATCGGATCGCTGCGGCAGGCGCCGAGCAGCAATGCCACGGCAACCAGGGTGAGTTTCAGCGTCAGTGGCATGGGGCGGGCTCCTGTGATCATTATTTCACCGGCAATGTGAGGTTCTTCGCCGGTGCGTCCTTAGGACGGCCGCGAAGCAGCGATTCGGGATGGCGGCTCAGGTAGTCCGACAGCTCGCGCAGCGAGCGCGACATACGGCCCAGGTCGTCCAGGGTCTGGGTCAGTTGTTCGCGCTGGGGTGAATCTTCGGCCAGGGTCGAGTTGGCCGATTGCAGGGTTTTGCTGACGTCCTGCAAGGTGTTTTGCACACTTGGCAGCGTCTTGCTATTGAATTGGGCCAGGCCTTTGCGCAGCTCCACCAGGTTGCTATTCAGGTTGCTGGCGACGCTTTCCAGCGGCAGTTTGTTGATTCGCTCGACCATCGCCTGCAGTTGTTCCTGCAATTGTTGGAGGCTACCGGGAATGGTCGGTATGCGCACAGGCCGGGCGGTGGGGTCGAAGGCGACTTTTTCCGCCTTGGGGTAGAAATCCAGCGAGATGTACAACTGCCCGGTCAGCAGGTTGCCGCTGCGGGCCTGGGCACGCAGCCCCCGATCGACAAAGCTGCCCATCAGGCGGGCAGAGGCGGCTTCGTCGTCTGGGTTGTGATTGAGCGACTTGAGCAGTTTTTCATGGGCCTTGCCCAAGCGTTGCGGGTAGATCACCACGCCGACGTTGACCGGAAAGCTGCGCTGTTTCTCATCGAAATCCAGATTGATGGCCACCACCCTGCCAACTTCCACTCCCAGGAACTCCACCGGCGCACCGACGCGCAAGCCGCGCAGGGCCTGGTCGAACCGCAGGGCCAGGTATTGCGCCTTGCCATCGGGTGGGGCGAGGGCGTTCTGCTGGTCGGCAAACAGCTCGTAGGTCTTGTTCTCGCTGGCGGGGACGTCGTTGGGGCTGTACTCCGGTGCCCGAAACGCGATGCCGCCCAGCAGCAGGGCCGAGAGCGATTCGGTCTTGACCGCGAACCCGTTGGCACCGACGTTCACGTCCACGCCGCTGACGTTCCAGAACCGGGTGTTTTCGGTGACGTACACATCGTTAGGGGCGTTGACGAATACGTCGATGTTGACGCCTTTGCCCTCGGCGTCCAGGGCGTAGGATACGACCTGGCCCACCGGGATCTTGCGCAGGTATACCGGCGAGCCGATGTCCAGCGAGCCGAGGTCCTGGGAGTGCAGGGTGAAGCGCTTGCCCGGTTCGCCATAGGTGATGGGGGGCGGGTTCTCCAGGCCGGTGAAGGACTTGGCGCGCACTTTCGACTGGCCGGCGTCGGCCCCAATGAAATCCCCGGACAGCAAGGTGTCGATCCCCGAGATACCGCCGGCCCCGATGCGCGGCCGAACCACCCAGAACACCGAGTCTTCGTGAGTGAAGGTGTCGGCTGTCTTGGCGAGCTTGACCGTGGCGGTGACGTTCTTCTGGTCCTCGCTCAGTTGCACGTCGGTGACTTGGCCGATGACCACGTTGCGATATTTCACCTGGGTCTTGTTGGCGGTCAGACCCTGGCCGGTTTTGAAGGTGATGGTGATGGTCGGGCCTTCCTGCAGCCAGTTGTGGACCACCAGGGAAATGCCCACCAGCACCGCGATGATCGGCACGATCCACACCAGCGACACCGTCCAGCGGCGGGTGGTGACGTGGGCGCGGCCGGGTGCCGGTTGCTGCCCGTCAGTGGTTTGCGGCTTCATCCAGGACCTCCTCGGATGGTTGAGTGTCCCAGATCAGCCGGGGGTCGAAACTCATGGCCGACAGCATGGTGAACAGCACCACAAGGCCGAAGAACAGGATGCCCGGTCGTGGTTCGATGTCGCTCAATGCCTGGAACTTGACCAGTGCTGCCACCAGGGCCACCACCAGCACATCGAGCATCGACCAGTAGCCGATGACTTCCACCAGCCGGTACAGCTTCGCCCGCTGGACCTGGGCCCAGGTGCTGCGCCGCTGTGCGGTCACCAGCAACAGTATCAGCACCACGAACTTGATGCCGGGCACCGCGATGCTGGCGATGAAGATAATCAGGGCGATGTCCCAGGCGCCGCTTTGCCAGAATTCGATGACGCCGCTGATGATGGTGCTGTCGGCACCTTCGCCGAGCATCTGGGTATTCATGACCGGCAGCAGGTTGGCCGGGATGTAGAACACCAGCGCGGCCAGCAGGTAGGCCCAGGTGCGGGTGATGGCCTCGGGTTTGCGTCGATGCAGGGCGGCGTCGCAACGGGGGCAGGTCTCGGGCTCGTCAGTCATGTCGCAGGCCAGGCCGCAACTGTGGCACAGGCATAGACCCAGGTCGCGGGCCTCTGGCGGGGCGGCCAGCGGTTTGCCGTTCACAGGTTGTCCCACAGGTCGCGGACATCGCGACCGGCAATGCGGATCATCAACAGGCTCAAGGCCGCCAGGGCGAATAAGCCAATGCCCGGCAGCACGTCCAGCAGGCCGGCGAGCTTGATCACCGCCACCAGCGCGCCCAGCAGGCACACTTCCAGCATGCTCCAGGGCCGCAGGGTTTCCAGGCTGCGCATGCACAGGTTGAACCCCGGCGCCCGTCGCTGGAGGTAGGCATGGCCCAGCACCCAAAGCAGGAGCGCCAATTGAAAGGCCGGTGCAATGATGACCGCCACCGCGGTCACCAGGGCGATGAAGGTGATCGGCCCCTGGCTCAGCGCTACGATGGAGTCCCACAACGTCGCGCTGTTACTCAGGCCCTGGAGGCGGATGCTCATGACCGGGTAGATGTTGGCGAAGGCCCACAGCACCGCGGCCGTCACGCTCAAGGCCAGGCGCTGCTCGATGGTCAGGCCGTTGTAGCGCTGGATCACCGCATGGCAGCGCACGCACGAAGCTTTCTGGTGCGCAACGAGCCCCACCGGCTCGTACACCGCATCGCAATGCTCACAAATGATCAGTCGCTCGGTGTTGGCCATTAGGATGCTCGCAGGAACAACCCTTTCAATATAGAAGTGCGTTGAGAATGAGCAACCCGGCCGAGCGGATCATTCCCCGCGGATGTATTGCTCCAGTTGTTTGATCAGGTCGGCCTGTTCGGCGATGGCTTCCTTGACCAGGTCGCCGATGGACAGCAGGCCGACCAGTTTGCCGTCCTCTACCACCGGCAAATGCCGCAGATGTTTTTCGGTCATGATGCTCAGGCAGATCTCGACATTCTGGTGCGGGTCGATGGTGATCACGGGGGAGACCATGATGTCACTCACCTTCGTGCCCACCGATGAGCGCCCGCGCAAGACCATTTTGCGGGCATAGTCACGCTCGCTGATGATCCCCAGCACCTCGTCGTTCTTCACCACCAGCAAGGCACCGACGTTCTTCTCGGCCATGCGCATCAGGGCCTGCAATACCATGTCGTCCGGTGAGATGGTGTGCACTTGCTGGTTCTTCTCATCTTTTAGCCGGAGCAACTGCGCGACGGTTTTCATGGGGGAGCCTCGGGTGTTGTTTTTGCTGGTTGTTAAAGCATCGTAGACCCAACGGCGCAGAGCAAGCGGTAAAGCGGCGGCCAATCGTCCAAAAGCGTCATTGCCCGTGAATGTCCAGCCGATGTGATGTCATCCAGCATTGCGGCCAGTGGCGTCCCTCTGTGGGGGCGCCCGTGTCGCGGGCAAGCCTTGCTCCCACAGAAGGATAAATCCCCTCGCCACAGGTAGAATCGTCGCCTACGTAGAATTCGAGGTTGCAGCGGTGGATTTACAGCAGGGCTTCGTCCTGACCCGGCATTGGCGCGATACCCCGGCCGGCACCGAAGTCGAGTTCTGGCTGGCGACCGACGCCGGCCCCCGGCGCGTGCGCCTCCCCGTGCAAACGTCGGTGGCCTTTGTGCCGCAGATCCAGCGTGGCCAGCTCGAAGCCTTGCTGCAAGGCGAGAAGGAGGTAGCGCTACGCCCCCTGGATCTGCTGGATTTCGAGCATCGTCCGGTGCTGGGGCTGTATTGCCAGCAACATGCCCAACTGATGCGCCTGGACAGCACCTTGCGCCGCGCCGGTGTCGAGGTGTTCGAAGCGGACATTCGGCCACCGGAGCGCTACTTGATGGAGCGCTTCATCACCGCTCCGGTCTGGTTTGGCGGTACGCCGGCCGCCGATGGTCTGCTGGTCGATGTCCAGATGAAACCGGCGCCCGAATACCGTCCACCGTTGCGCCTGGTGTCCCTGGACATCGAAACCACCGCCCAGGGCGAATTGTATTCCATCGCCCTGGAGGGCTGCGGCGAGCACCAGGTCTACATGCTCGGGCCAGCCAATGGCGACGACACTGGCGTGGATTTCCAGTTGGAATACTGCGAATCGCGCACGGTACTGCTGAAAAAGCTCAACGACTGGTTCGCCCGTTTCGACCCTGACGCGATCATTGGTTGGAACCTGGTGCAGTTCGACCTGCGGGTGCTGCATGAACACGCCCGGCGCCTGGCCGTGCCGTTGCGCCTGGGGCGTGGTGGCGAAGAGATGCAATGGCGCGAGCACGGCGCGCGCAAGAATCACTTCTTCGCCTCGGCCGCTGGCCGGTTGATCATCGACGGTATCGAGTCCCTGCGTTCGGCCACTTGGAGTTTCCCGTCGTTCAGCCTGGAAAACGTTGCCCAGACGCTGTTGGGGGAGGGCAAGTCCATCGATAACCCGTACCAGCGCATGGACGAGATCAATCGTATGTTCGCCGAGGACAAGCCGGCCCTGGCCCGCTACAACCTCAAGGACTGTGAGCTGGTGACGCGGATTTTCGCCAAGACCGAACTGCTCACGTTTCTTTTGGAGCGGGCCAGCGTCACCGGCCTGCCGGCGGACCGCAGCGGGGGCTCGGTGGCGGCCTTCACGCACTTGTACATGCCGTTGATGCATCGCCAAGGGTTTGTTGCACCCAACCTGGGCCAGCGCCCGCCCGAGGCCAGCCCGGGTGGATTTGTCATGGATTCCCAGCCGGGGCTCTACGAGTCGGTGCTGGTGTTGGACTACAAGAGCCTATATCCGTCGATCATCCGCACCTTCCTGATTGACCCGGTGGGCTTGATCGAAGGGCTGCGCCATCCGGATGACCAGGAGTCGGTGCCAGGCTTTCGTGGGGCGCGCTTCTCCCGTACCCGCCATTGTCTGCCGGCCATCGTGGCGCGGGTCTCTGAAGGCCGGGAAACTGCCAAGCGCGAACACAATGCGCCGCTGTCCCAAGCGTTGAAAATCATCATGAACGCCTTTTATGGGGTGCTCGGCTCCAGCGGCTGTCGCTTCTTCGATCCGCGCCTGGCCTCGTCCATTACCCTGCGCGGCCACCAGATCATGCAGCGTACCCGCCAACTGATCGAAGCCCAGGGGCATGTGGTGATCTATGGCGATACCGACTCCACGTTCGTTTGGCTGCGTCGTGCCCATGGCCAGGAGGCAGCGGCCAGGATCGGTCGAGACCTGGTGGCCCACGTCAACCAATGGTGGCGTGAGCAGGTGCGTGCTGAGTTCGGGTTGGAGAGCGCGCTGGAGCTGCAGTTCGAAACGCATTTCAAGCGCTTTCTGATGCCGACTATCCGCGGCGCCGAGGAGGGCAGCAAGAAACGCTACGCCGGGTTGGTGACCCGTGCCGACGGCAGCGACGAAATGGTCTACAAAGGCCTGGAAACCGTACGCACAGACTGGTCGCCGTTGGCCCGGCAGTTCCAGCAAGAGCTGTACGGGCGGATCTTCCACCGCAAACCCTATCAGGATTATGTGCGCGATTATGTGCAGCAGACCCTGTCCGGTGCGTTCGATGAACGGTTGGTCTACCGCAAGCGTCTGCGTCGGCCGCTGGAAGACTACGAACGCAACGTCCCGCCCCATGTGCGGGCCGCGCGGCTGGCCGATGAGTTCAACCAGCGCCAGGGCCGCCCGCGGCAATACCAGAATGGTGGCTGGATTAGCTACGTCATCACCGTCGCCGGCCCCGAACCGCTGGAAATCCGCAGCGCCTCAATCGATTACGACCACTACGTGACCAAACAGCTACAGCCGGTGGCGGATGCGATCCTGCCGTTTGTGGACGATGATTTCTCGACGTTGGTGGGCGGGCAGATGGGGTTGTTTTAGTCACCTCTGCATTGTGGGCAGGGGGATGCTCTTTTGGCCCTGTAGGAGCTGGCGAAGCCTGCGATCTTTTGATTTTGATTTTGATTTTGATTTTGATTTTGATCTTGATCTTTCGCTTGAGATTCAAGTGTCTGGGGAAAGATCGCAGCCTCGTTGCACTCGACAGCTCCTACACAGCTCCTGCACAGCTCACAGCTCCTACACAGTTCCTAGACCATCGCCAAGCGTTGCTTGGCCTGGGGCTGGGGAAATATCAGGTCGAGGGCTGTCAGGTCCTGCGGTTCAAGCTTGAGGTTGGCCGCTTCGGCATTCAAGCGCACATGCTCAGGCTTCACGGCTTTGGGAATGACAATCACATTGTCCTGGCGCAACAGCCAGGCCAGTGCGATCTGCGCCGGTGTGGCGCGATGGCGTTCGGCGATTTGTCCCAGGGTGTGATCCTTGAGCAGGTGGCCGCCCTGACCGAGCGGGCAGTAAGCCATGATGGGCATGGACTGGCGTTGGCACCAGGGCAGCAGGTCGAATTCGATGCCGCGTTCCTGCAGGTTGTACAGCACCTGGTTGGTCGCGCAGGCCGGCGAGGCCAGTTCTTCAAGGTCCGCCACGTCGAAGTTCGACACGCCCCAACGGCCGATCTTGCCTTCTTCGCGCAGACGCTCGAAGGCTTCGACGGTTTCGTCCAGCGGGTACTGTCCGCGCCAGTGCAGCAGGTAAAGGTCGATGTAATCGGTGTCGAGCCGCCGCAAACTGCGTTCGCAGGCCAGGGGAATGCCTTTGTGACTGGCGTTGTGAGGGTAGACCTTGCTCACCAGGAAAACCTGGTCGCGCAGGCCGGTGATCGCTTCGCCAACGACGGTCTCGGCACCGCCTTCGGCATACATCTCCGCCGTGTCGATCAGGGTCATGCCCAATTCGATTCCCAACCGCAGGGCGGCCACTTCTTTCTTGTGATGAGACGGTTCCTCACCCATGCGCCAGGTGCCCTGGCCAATGACCGGTACGGACACACCCGCCAATTCCAGCATCCTCATGCTTTTCTCCTGTTGTGCTGATCGATAATCCAATGGACAGCAGGATAGTCGTAGGAGCTGGCGAAGGCTCGGGCCGCATTCGGACGATCTTTTGATCTTTCGCTTGAAATTCAAGTGTCAGGGGGAAGATCGCAGCCTCGCTTCACTCGACAGCTCCTACGGGGTGGTGCTTTTTTTATTTTGCGGAGAATTTCAACACCATGGTCTGGGTGTAGGTCTGGCCCGGATCAAGCCGCGTTGAGGGGAAGTTCGGCTGGTTGGGCGAGTCGGGGTAGTGCTGGGTTTCCAGGGTAAACGCGCCCCAATGCGGATAGACCTTGCCTTGCTTGCCCTTGACGGTGCCGTCGAGGAAGTTACTGGTGTAGAACTGCACGCCAGGCTCGGTCGTGTAGAGCTGCAGGAGTCGTCCGGACTCCGTGTCATACACCTCGGCGGCCAGTTTGTTCACGTCGCCCTTGGCGTCCAGCGCCCAGTTGAAATCGAAGCCGCCTTGTTTCGGTTCGGCGAACTTGAGTTGCGGGTGATCAACCTTGATATGGGTGCCGATGGCGGTGGGTTGGGTGAAATCCATCGGTGTGTCAGCCACGGGGGCCAGTTCGCCGGTGGGAATGAGCTTGCCGGTGACCGGCGTGTAATGGGCCGCATGCAGGGTCGCGATCTGCTCGAGTATGTCGCCGTTGCCCGCCCCGGCCAGGTTGAAATAGCTGTGGTTGGTCAGGTTCAGCACCGTGGGCTTGTCGGTGGTGGCCTTGTACTCGATGCGCAACTCGTTCTGTTCGTTGAGGCTGTAGGTGACGTCGGTCTTCAGTGCACCGGGAAAGCCCATCTCGCCATCGGGTGACAGGTAGGTCAGGGTGACACCCACCGAGTCCTGGGCATTGTGGGGCTGAGCCTTCCAGACGCGCTTGTCGAACCCTTGCGGCCCGCCGTGCAAGGCGTTGCCATGGTCGTTCTGCGGCACTTGGTAACGCTTGCCGTCCAGCTCGAAGGCGCCGTCGGCCAGGCGATTGCCGAAGCGGCCGATGGTCGCGCCGAAATACACACTGCCGTTCTTCTGGTAACCCTGCACGTCGTCGAAGCCAAGCACGATGTCGGCGGGTTTGCCATTTTTGTCCGGCACGCTCAATGACTGGAGGATGCCGCCGTAGGTGATGACCGTGGCCTCCATGCCGTGACTGTTGCGCAGCACGAATTTTTCCACCGCCGTGCCGTCGTCGGTCTTGCCAAACGCAACGCGTTCGTGGGTCAGGCCGGCAGCCTGGGAAGCCGAGGTGGCGATCATCAGAGAGACTCCGAGGGCCGTGAGCAGTTGTCTGGATTCAAGCATGGTATGACCTTCCTTCCTGTTGTCTTGTTGTTGTTTTGAACGCGGGGCGAGTCCGTTACTGGTCGGACAGCGCTGAAGGTTTTTCTGTTCAGTAGTCTTTCTATTTGATGGGATAGAAGGGATTTATAGCTATCAACTGAGATTAATCAACTAAAAAGTAAGACTAATTGAGCGGTTGAGGCGTTGCTGGAGATTGAGGGTGTTCTCCAGGTATTGCACTTTTGTGATTTTTTCCGCTCTATCCATGGCCAGGAAGCGACGACCCCCATCGCTTCCCCATGCCCAGACCGAGACTCGATGGCCGGTGTTTTTTATTCTGTGACGAGATTGCGCCGCTGCTGCCTGGCATTGTTGGTCGGTGTGTCGATGCTGTTCAGCGGTGGCTGCAGTCATCAGCAGGGGCAGGACATGGTCACGCAGTTCAGCAACGCCAAGCCCCAGGAGTTCTTGCAGACCAGCGTCGATCGCATGGCCACGTTGTCGATGCATGACAACCTGCAAAGCCTCTATCTGCTGATGAGCAAGCTGTACCTGCGCAACCCCGAGGAACTGCGCAAGTCCGGTTTTCTTGACGCCCGCACCGCGGAAAAACAGGTGCGCATGGCCATTGAGCAGCAACAGCCCTTGCCGACCCTGGGCGGCAAGAAGGACTTGGCGGCCCTGAGCTATGCCATGAGCCCGGAATTTCTCGGTGATCGGGTTGGGGCGTTCATCTACGCCATCGGCAGCATGCTGGTCACCGCTCACGGCAATCGCCTGGAGTTCTACATGACCGACACCATCGACCCGCGTTTTGTCAGCAACGCGGCGCGCAATATCGAAAAAGCCACTTGGCTGCTGAGCCAGCGGCAGGACAAGGACGGCAAGCTGTTGCTGTTTTCCAATGAGATTTCGGAGGAGGGCAGCAATCTGAGTTTCGCCGTGGAGTTCGGAAAAATCGTCGCACGATTGGACCTGCTGACCCAGATGCTCGACGAGCGCTACCGGCGGATTGGCTTGAATTACGCCCAGAGCCTGCTGTTCCTCAACTTCCTGCCGGTCCAATGAAATGGCGAGGAAGGCATAAAGATAGATCATATTGATATAGGGAGGTTATAAGAAAAATCGCTATGCTCGCGGCCAGATTTTTCACGCGGTCGTACTGAGACGGGTTTAATGGATTTCGGTAATGTCGGTTTAGTCGTTGCAGGCTTGGTGGTCGGCTTCATCGTTGGGATGACCGGCGTGGGCGGTGGTTCGCTGATGACCCCGATCCTGCTGTGGTTTGGTATCAATCCTGCGACGGCGGTAGGTACGGACCTGCTGTACGCGGCCATTACCAAGTCTGGCGGTGTCCTGGTGCATGCCAAAAACCGCAACATCGACTGGGCGATCACCGGCTGGTTGACGTTGGGCAGCGTGCCGGCTGTCGGCTTGACGCTGTGGTTCCTCAGCAGCCTGCACAGCTCCCCCGACGCCATGAACGCGGTGATCAAGCAAGCCTTGGGCTTTGTGTTGTTCGTCACCGCCCTGGCGATCCTGTTCAAGAAGCGTCTGCTGCAATTCGCTCATGACCGCGCAGGCGGCCATTACAATCCCACCGGTGTGCGACTCAATGTGCTGACAGTCATCACGGGCCTCGTGCTGGGTACGATGGTCGCCTTGACCTCGATAGGCGCTGGCGCTTTGGGCACCGTCGCACTGTTCATCCTTTATCCGTTCCTGGTCACCAAGCGCCTGGTGGGCACCGAGATCGCCCACGCCGTGCCGCTGACCCTGGTGGCTGGCCTGGGTCATGCGAGCATGGGCAACATGGACTGGCACATCCTGGGCTTGCTGTTGATCGGTTCGTTGCCGGGGATCTACCTGGGCAGTCATTTGTCGGGACGCATCTCCGACGAACTGCTGCGCCCGTGCCTGGCGGTGATGCTGGCGATGATCGGGTTCAAGCTGGCGTTCTAGCACTGACACCCAGATCCATTGTGGGGCTTGCTCGCCAAAGCGCTGTGGCAGTCGATGAACATGTTGCTGTCACGCCGCCTTCGCGAGCAAGCCCGCTCCCACACTCGTTTGCGGTGATTGTACTTTTAGCGCTCAGACCCCTTCCTCCTGCATGTGTTGGCTACCATGGTTGCGCAATGACCCCCCTGGCCTAAGCTTCAAGTCAGGCTGGCGCAGTATTGAGCGACTCTCGCGGAACAATCGCCGCCCTGTGCAATCAGTACAGCGTAAATATCAAAAGGAGAGGCGCATGATCATTCGGTCGTTGACCTTCGCTACCTTGCTGGCCATCGCCGGTCCCCTGTTCGCTGCCGATGGCGACTCGCCCCTGTTGGCGGACACAGGCAAGTCACGTCCCCTTGTTGTCATCGCGCCCAGCACGGTCGACCCTGCCTGGGTGAGCCTGAAAAAGGCCTTGGATGAGCCGGCAGGCAAGCAGGGCTTTTCCGAGCGCAACATGGTGCTCTATACCGTGCTCAATACCATTGGGCAGCGCGATGGCAAAGATCTGGACCCACAAAGCACCATGGCGTTGATACGCTCGCTCAAGCTGGGAGCCGGGGCACAGACCAAGATTATCCTGGTGGGTAAGGATGGGGAGAAAAAGCTTGAGCATTCCGGGGCGATCGGCTTGAAAGACATCTTCGATACTGTCGATAAATTGCCTTCGGCAGAAAAAGAGGCGGCAGCCCCGACACCTCCTCCTGCGCCGGAGCCCGCACCGGCCAAGGATGCGAAAGGCACCAAGCCTGGCAAGGCAGTCAAGCCGGCGGCTGCGCCGAAGCCGTTGGATGATTGATTTCCAGTCACGACAAAGCCCCTGCGGCGAGGGCGCTTGCGTCCGTAGAAGCGCTGTAGGAGCGCTGTAGGAACTCTGTAGGAGCGCTGTAGGAGCTGACGAGTGCAACGAGGCTGCGATCTTGCCCCAGGCAATTGAGTCTGAAGCGAAAGATCAAAAGATCAAAAGATCGTCCGAACACGGCCCCAAGCCTTCGGCAGCTCCTACAGGCCCAGCGGGCTCGACGCCCTCGCTATTGACCATCCAACGCCATCAGGATCCGATGCGCCGCTTTCACCCGTTCCTCGATCGGGTAGTTCCTGTTGGCAAGCATGACGATCCCCATGTCCTTTCCGGGCACGAACGCCGCGTACGCGCCGAAACCGTTGGTAGATCCTGTCTTGTTGACCCAGGCACCGTCCGGCGCTGGGCGGGTAGGGTTCAGAGGTTCGACTTTTTGTGGGATCAGGGCCATTTGCGGTGTGTTGCCAGCGAGCAGGTCATCCAACGTGAACGGGGCAGGGTAGAACTCCCAACCCAGGCCCTGATTCATCCCGCCAACCCTGTAAAAACCTGTATGTGTCGTGGCAATCGCTTGCTTCAGATCCGCGTCCAGTTTTTCAGGTCGCAGGTTGGCCTCGAGGAAACGCATCAGGTCCGATGAGCTGGTTTTCACCCCATAAGCCTCGGAATCCAAGGCACCCGGCCCGACCCGGACGGGCTTGCCGTCTTTTGCATAGCCTTGGGCGTATCGGCCCAACTGATCCTGTGGCACCCGGACATAGCTGTGCTTGAGGCCCAGCCCTGGCATCAGCGTGCGCTCCATCACTTCGTCAAATGGCCGCCCCATGCTGCGGGCTGCCAGATAGCCGAACAGGCCGATGCTTGGGTTTGAATAGAGCCGCTGGGTGCCGGCCGGGTAGAGCGGCTTCCAGGTCGTGTAGTAACTGAACATCCGGTCCGGATGATCCGTCTCGGCGGGGAATTGCAACGGCAGGCCTCCGGCGGTATAGGTGGCGAGGTTGAGCAGGCTCAAGCCCTCGAAGGCGCTACCGCGTAGCTCGGGGGCGAGGCGACTGGCCGGCTCCGCCAGGGACAGCTTGCCCTGGGCCTGGGCATAGGCACCGAGGGTGGCGGTGAAAGTCTTGCTGATCGAGCCGATTTCGAAGAGAGTCTGGTCGGTGACCGGTGTTTTCGTGTCCTTGGAGGCCACGCCGTAGTTGAAGTAGTGGCGTTGACCGTTGTAGGTGATCGCCACGGCCATGCCGGCGATCTCCTGTTGCTGCATCAAGGGCAGGATCGTGCCATTGACGGCGTCTTTAATACGATCCTGGGCAAAGCCCGGAGCCGCCCCGCAGACCAGGAAAAAAGTGCCTGCAAGTATCGATTTAGCCATGTGCATGTTGGACCGTCTCCTTGGGTGGCGGTGGTTCAAGCCGCTCTGCATCCAGCAACTTTCGATGCCTGAGTGCATTTTGGGGTGGTCAATCTAGGAGATTTTCGGTTGCTCGGCAATCGGTGCGCATCCGGCTCAAGGGCGGTTCGGAGTCGTCCGACGGGGCCGCAGCAGTGTGCCGACGCAAATCTTGGGCCGCCGGCTTTCGGTGGCGTATGGCAAACCACACAAACCCGTGGCTGCCGGGTAAACTTGCGCTCTTTCTAAAGGAGTTCATATGAGTGACTACCAGCCCGGCATTCTCGCCACCCCTGTTCCACCTCAGGCCCGTCATTTGTTTTTTGCCCTGGAATCGGTCGAGGCACTGCCGGCTGCGATAGACAAACTCCTGTTGCTGGTCGATGGGCGGGCCGTGGTCGGCTTTGGTGAATCACTGGTCCAGGCGCTGGGCGCCCAGGTCGAAGGCCTGCGGGCCTTTCCTGCATTGGCCGGCGTGGGCGTGGATAACCCCTCGACCCAACACGCACTGTGGTGCTGGCTGCACGGCGAAGACCGCGGCGAGCTGATGCACCGCAGTCGCACCATCGAGGCGGCGTTGGCCCCGGCGCTGCGCCTGGTGCAGATGAACGAAGCCTTCCGCCATAGGGCCGGCCATGACCTGACCGGCTACGAAGATGGCACCGAAAACCCTCACGACGAAGCGGCCATCGCCGCCGCCCTGGTCCAGGGCGCCGACGGGGTGCGCGGTGGCAGTTTCGCCGCGATCCAGCAATGGCAGCACGATCTGGACGGCTTCGCGGCGATGCAACCCCATGAGCGCGACAACATCATGGGCCGTCGCCTGAGCGACAACGAAGAAATCGACGATGCGCCGGCGTCGGCCCACGTCAAACGCACCGCCCAGGAAAGCTTCGCCCCGGAGGCGTTCGTGGTACGTCGCTCCATGCCCTGGATCGAAGGCGACCGTGCAGGGCTGATGTTCCTGGCGTTCGGTTTCTCCCTCGATGCCTTCGAGGCACAACTGCGCCGCATGAGTGGCCTGGAAGACGGCATCACCGATGGCCTCTATCGCATGAGTCGGCCAATCACCGGCGGCTATTACTGGTGCCCGCCGCAGTTGGACGGACGCCTGGATCTGCGTGCCCTGGCCCGGTAAACGCAGCGGTTTGTGCAAAGCGTGACGTGAACGCTATTCTTGGGATGGACGTCTATCCGTGGAATGGGGGAAGCAAGCGTGGATAAAGTCATCGTCATCACCGGTGGCGGCCGCGGAATCGGGGCGGCCACCGCGCTGTTGGCTGCCGAGTTGGGCTATCGGATCTGCATCAATTTCCAGTCCGATGAGAGTGCCGCGCAGGAGGTGCTTGAACAGGTCCGGGCCAAGGGGGCGCAGGCGATTGCCGTGCGGGCCGACGTGAGCATCGAAGACGAAGTGATCGGCCTGTTCGACCGGGTGGACGCCGAGCTGGGCCGTGTCACCGCCCTGGTGAACAACGCCGGCACGGTGGCCCAGAAGTCCCGGCTCGATGAAATGTCCGAATTCCGCATTCTCAAGATCCTAAAGACCAACGTGCTGGGGCCGATTCTTTGCGCCAAGCACGCGGTGCTGCGCATGTCGCCCAGGCATGGCGGGCAGGGCGGCAGCATCGTCAACGTCTCGTCGGTGGCCGCGCGCCTGGGTGCACCGGGGGAGTACGTCGATTATGCGGCCTCCAAGGGCGCGCTGGACACCTTCACCATCGGCCTGTCCAAGGAAGTGGCCGGCGAAGGCATCCGTGTCAACGCGGTGCGCCCCGGCTACATCTACACCGATTTCCATGCCCTGAGTGGCGACCCGGGCCGGGTCAGCAAGCTGGAGTCAGCGATCCCCATGGCCCGGGGCGGTCGTCCGGATGAAGTGGCCGAAGCGATTATCTGGCTGTTGTCGGACAAGGCTTCGTATGCGACCGGGACGTTTGTGGATTTGGGGGGCGGGCGCTGAGTCCTGGAATATGGGGCGCCTGTTCTGCCGCCATTGCGAGCAGGCTCGCTCCCACATGAGATCTGCTGAGTACCTGAGATATTCGTCTCTCTGCAAACCCACTGTGGGAGCGAACCTGCTCGCGATGGGGCAATAACAGCGCACTCCCTATCAAAACGACCGAATAATCCGCCCCAACGTCTCCATGGCTTTTTCCGACACCTCGGTCCACGGGCTGCCATAGTTCAAGCGGATGCAATTCCTGAAACGCCGGGTCGGTGAAAAGATCGGTCCCGGCGCGATGCTGATGCCCTGGGCCAGAGCCATCTGGAACAGTTTCAGCGAATCCATCTGCTGCGGCAGCTCCAACCACAGGAAGTAACCGCCCGCCGGCTGGCTGACCCGGGTCTGGGCCGGAAAATAGCGGGCGATGGCGGCGAGCATCGCGCTTTGCTGTTCTTCCAGGGCATAGCGCAGTTTGCGCAGGTGACGGTCGTAGCCGCCGTGTTGCAGGTAGTCGGCGATGGCGGCTTGGGCCGGCATCGAGGCGCACAGCGAGGTCATGAGCTTGAGCCGTTCGATCTTTTGCGCGTAGCGCCCGGCGGCGACCCAGCCTATGCGATAACCCGGTGCCAGGCTCTTGGCGAACGAACCACAATGCATCACCAGACCTTCGGTGTCGAACGCCTTGGCAGGCTTGGGTGCTTGTTGGCTGTAATAGAGCTCGGCGTAGACGTCGTCCTCGATCAGTGGCACCTGATGGCGCCGCAGCAACTCTACCAGCGCCTGTTTGCGCTCCTCGGGCATGGTCGCGCCCATGGGGTTCTGGAAACTGGTCATGCACCAGCAGGCCTTGATCGGATGGCGCTCCAGTGTCTGCGCCAACACGTCCAGGTCGATGCCGTCGCGCGGGTGGACGGGAATCTCCACGGCCTTGAGCTTGAGTCGTTCCAGTACTTGCAGGCAGGCGTAGAACGCTGGTGCCTCGATCGCTACAAGATCGCCGGGCTCGGTCACGGCTTGCAGGCACAGGTTCAAGGCTTCCAGGGCGCCGTTGGTGATCAGCAGTTCCTCCATGGGCAGCATGAGCCCGCCGACCATGTAGCGCAGGGCGATCTGTCGGCGCAAGTGTGGATTGCCCGGCGACATGTCCGTGACCACCATTCGCGGGTCCATGTCCCGTGTTGCGCTGGACAGCGAACGGGACAGCCGTTGCAGTGGGAACAGCGTCGGGCTGGGGAATGCCGAGCCGAACGGTACGGTGGCTGGGTCCTTGATCGAGTCGAGGACTGAAAATACCAGCTCACTGACGTCGACTTCGGTGGACTCGTGCACCTGGCTGCTGATCGCCGGCTCGGAAAACGGGCTCGGCGCATGGCTGTTGACGAAGTAGCCGGAGCGCGGCCGGGCCCGGATCATGCCGCGTCGTTCCAGCAGGTAATAGGCTTGGAACACGGTGGACGGGCTGACACCGTAGGTCTGGCTGGCGTAGCGTACCGACGGCACGCGCTGACCTGGCCCCAGCATGCCCGAGCGGATCAGTTCAGCGATGTCGTCGGCAAATTTCTCGTAGCGTTTCATGGTGGGGCCCAGTCTTGAATGACGCGTGGTTTGCGCTTTTTTTACTGTGGGAGAGTCTGTGGGAGCAACGCTCTCCCACATGCCCGGCATCTTACGGGTTCAACGATTCATCGGTGAGACAAAACGGCTCTTGGCGACACTGTAGATGCCGGGCTCGTCACTGTCGGCGACCTTGAACGTCACTTCCTGAGAGCTTTTGCTCGGCCGTTCGCTGAGCATCGCCACTGACACCGGCACATCGACGATTTCCCCCGGGGCAAGGCTCAGTTGGGTCTTGCCTTGCAGGATGAAGCCGTTGCCGTCCACCAGCGACAGGTGATAGTCCTGGCGCTCCTGGGTCTTGTTGATGATTTTCAGGCTGTAGATGTTCTCGATCTGGCCTGCGCTGTTTTCGCGGAACAGGCCACGGTCCTTGCTGACGTCCAGCGACACCATGGGCCGTTGCATCAGTGCCACGACCAGCGTGCCGATCATCAGCAGCAGCACGGCGGTATAGCCGATCAGCCGAGGTCGTAGCAGGTGAGTTTTGCCGCCCTGCAACTGATGTTCGGAGGTGTACTTGATCAGGCCACGGGTGTAGCCCATCTTGTCCATGATCGAGTCGCAGGCATCGATGCAGGCCGCGCAGCCGATGCATTCCATTTGCAGGCCGTCGCGGATGTCGATGCCAGTGGGGCAGACCTGCACGCACATCTGGCAGTCGATGCAGTCGCCCAGGCCAATATTGGCCGGATTTGCCTCGCGTTTGCGTGGGCCGCGGATTTCACCACGGGCCGCATCGTAGGAAATAGTCAGCGTGTCCTTGTCGAACATCACGCTCTGAAAGCGTGCATAGGGGCACATATGCATGCACACCGCTTCACGCAGCCAGCCGGCGTTGAGGTAGGTGGCTGCGGTAAAGAAGAGCACCCAGAACAAGCTCACGCCGGCCATTTGCAGGGTCAGCAGCTCTTCGGCCAAGGGACGGATCGGCGTGAAGTACCCCACGAACGTCAGGCCGGTGAGCAGACTGATGGCCAACCACAAGGTGTGCTTGGCGCTGCGGCGCAAGAGTTTGTTCAGGCCCCAGGGCGCGGCCTGCAGCTTGATCCGCTGGTTGCGTTCGCCTTCGGTGATTTTCTCGCACCACATGAAGATCCAGGTCCAGGAGCTCTGCGGGCAGGTGTATCCGCACCACACGCGACCGGCAAATACGGTGATCGCGAACAGACCGAAGGCGGCGATGATCAGCAGGGCCGACAGCAGGATGAAATCCTGCGGCCAGAAGGTCGCGCCAAAGATGTGGAATTTACTTTCGGATAGGTCCCAGAGCACCGCCTGGCGGCCGCCCCAGTTCAACCACACCGTGCCGAAGAACAGCAGAAACAGAACCCCCGCACCGCTGATGCGCAGGGTACGAAACAAACCGGTGAAGCTGCGGGTGTGGATCAGGTTGTCGGTGCTCCTGGCCTTTATCTTCGTTGGCGCAGGTTCGAATGTCTGTATCAACTGGACGGGGATTCTATCGCTCATGGTCGGTCGCTCATCAGCCTCTATCTGGCCGGCGCACTATGACCATGGAACTGTTTGCATAACAGACTCAGGTGTTTCGATAAAAACCGGATCAGATGTCGCGAAGCCCAGTCGCTGCGACACTTTGATGCACCCATGGTTGAACAAACAACACTCCGTGGCGAGGGCGCTTGCTCCCGCTGGGTTGTAGGAGCTGTCGAGTGCAACGAGGCTGCGATCTGTCCACTGACAATTGAGTCGAGAGTAAAAGATCAAGATCAAAAGATCGCAGGCTTCGCCAGCTCCTACAGCGCCCTCGCCACGGGGCCGGCGGTGGGGCTCAGATCGCCGAACCGCTGTCGCTGGCCTTCAGGTGCTTGCGTCCGTCGACTGCGCCGGCCACGGTCAGTGCATCGGCCTCGGCCTCGGTGATGTAGACCCGGCCGCCATTGAGCTCCACGACTGACATGGCCTTGTTCGGGTCAGTGATGATGGTCAGCTCGTTGGCGGGGCGCTGTTCGGGGCCGTTGGGGGTTTCGAAATGGCAGGTCTGGTTGTCATCGATACGGACAGTCATGGTGTTCCTCCTTTTGGGGTCATGAACGTTAGGTCTCACGGCCAAGCCAGGGTTCGTTGCGGCTGATCAGCGGTCAGGTGCACCTCTGGCGCCGCCTGTGGTCCATCGTTTATCGACTGAAAAAGAGGACGGTCCATGGACGCCTGGTGGCATGAAGTCTGGGTAACCCTGCTGGCGGAATTCGCCGACATCACCGATGCCCAGCAGGTGACCCAGGTCACGGTGCGCCTGGTCATGGCCGCACTGCTCGGCGGTATCCTGGGTTTCGAGCGCGAACACAAGGGCAAGGCTGCCGGCGTGCGGACCCACATGCTCGTGGCCCTGGGGGCGGCGCTGTTCGTATTGGTGCCACAAATGTCCGGGTCCGAGGCTGACGCGATGAGCCGGGTGATACAAGGCGTGGTCGCTGGCATCGGTTTTCTCGGTGCCGGCACCATCCTGAAAAACAACGACGGCGACGAAGGCCACGTCAAGGGCCTGACCACGGCGGCCGGCCTCTGGATGACCGCTGCCATTGGCGTCGCCGCCGGGTTGGGGCGGGAGGCGACGGCGTTGCTCAGTACGGTGCTGGCGCTGGCGATCTTCAGTGTGATGCCGGTGATCGTCCGGGCGTTGGAGAAGGGCGACAAGCCGTGACGCAGTTATGAGCCTGCAAACACAACCTGTGGGAGCGGGCTTGCTCGCGAAGGCGGCGTGACAAGCCATATGTTCATCGAGTGACACACCGCTTTCGCGAGCAAGCCCGCACAGGTTTTTCGTCATCCAGCTTCTTTGTTACTACGCTTGAATCAAACCCGCTCCGGCGGCGCCTCGCTCGGCGGGTCACCCAGCGGCGGTTGTGGGTCGGGTGGCGGGTCTTTCTCTGGAATAGGCTCGGGATCAGGGCCGGGCGGGGGCAAGTTGGGGACGTCGATGTTCGGATCGGGTGTTTCGGCCGGGATGGGAATATTCATCGAGACAGGTCTCCGTGGCGCACATGGCTTGAGTCGTGCTTATTGTTGTTGACCGCCTCGCACCGGCTTTGATCCCCGGAATGCATCGGGGCAAATCCCTCTGAACTTTTAGCTGCTGATTCGGTTCGGAGTTTAAGTGAGTTTTTTCAGGGACCCGTTGGGCCTTTACCGCCACAAGCGCGTCCATGGGGCGTAAAAGGAGCGATGCTCGATGACTGCCGAACATTCGACTGAACTGGTCTGCAACCCGCATTTTCCGGTGTCCCAAGCCTTACTGTTGCCGCGTATTGCTATTGAAAACACCATGCCGGTGATCGACGCTGGAGAATTCGCCGCCAAGGCCGTGGCTGGGCAGGACGTGGCAGTGACCAGCAAAGTCTTCGCCGATGGTCACGACAAGCTGGCCGTGCGCATTCGCTGGCGTGCGCTGCAGGACGATGTGTGGAACAGCGAGGTCATGAGTGACTTGGGTAACAACGGCTGGCGCGGCCAGTTCAATGTGCCGGAACAAGGCCGCTATGTGTTTTGTATCGAAGCCTGGATCGATCAGTTCGCCAGTTTTTGCTACGAGCTGGAGAAGAAATTCGGTGCAGGGGTGCCGATCAGCCTGGAGTTGCAAGAAGGGCGCAACCAAGTGCAAATGGCCGTCGAGCGCAGCACGGGTGAACTGAGCGAGCAACTGGCGGCCTTGCACCATGAGCTCTCCGGCCTGTTGCCGACCGAGCAGGTGGCGCTGTTCCTGGCCGCGCGCAGTGCCGATTTGATGTCCCGGGCCGATCATCGCCCATACTTGAGCGTCAGCCCCGAGTACCCGCTGGATGTGGAGCGCAAGCTGTCCGAGTTTGCCAGCTGGTATGAGCTGTTTCCCCGCTCGATCACTGACGATCCCCAGCGCCACGGTACTTTCAACGACGTGCATTCGCGCCTGGCGGTGATCCAGGACATGGGCTTCGACGTGCTGTACTTCCCGCCGATCCACCCCATCGGTCGCAGTTTCCGCAAAGGTCCGAACAATTCCCTCACTGCCGCTCCGGACGACCCGGGCAGCCCGTATGCCATTGGCAGCGAGGAGGGTGGGCACGAGGCCATTCACTCGCAATTGGGTAGCCGCGAGGACTTCCGGCGCCTGGTGGCGGCGGCCGCTGACCACGGCCTGGAGATCGCCCTGGACTTCGCGATCCAATGTTCCCAAGACCACCCCTGGCTCAAGCAGCACCCAGGCTGGTTCAACTGGCGGCCGGACGGCACGATCAAATATGCGGAAAACCCGCCGAAGAAGTACCAGGACATCGTCAATGTTGATTTCTACGCGGCCGATGCGATTCCCAGCCTGTGGACGGAGCTGCGGGACATCGTGGTGGGCTGGGTCAAGGAGGGCGTGAAGATATTCCGCGTCGACAACCCCCACACCAAGCCACTGCCGTTCTGGCAATGGCTGATCGCCGATGTCCGGGCTCAATACCCTGAAGTGATCTTCCTGGCTGAAGCGTTCACCACGCCGGCCATGATGGCGCGACTGGGCAAGGTCGGTTATTCCCAGAGTTACACTTATTTCACCTGGCGCAACACCAAGGCTGAGTTGGCGACTTACTTCAGCGAACTCAATGAGTCGCCGTGGCGTGAATGCTACCGGCCGAATTTTTTCGTCAACACGCCAGACATCAATCCGGCCTTTCTCCATGACTCGGGGCGCCCGGGCTTCTTGATCCGTGCGGCCCTGGCAACCATGGGCTCAGGTCTGTGGGGCATGTATTCGGGCTTCGAACTGTGCGAATCGGCACCGGTGCCGGGCAAGGAGGAATACCTCGATTCGGAGAAGTACGAGATCCGCCCCCGGGACTTCACCGCGCCGGGCAACATCGTTGCCGAGATCGCCCAGCTCAACCGTATTCGCCGGCAGAACCCGGCGCTGCAAACCCACCTGGGCCTGAAAATCTACAACGCCTGGAACGACAACATTCTCTATTTCGGCAAGCGCACCGCCGACGGCAGCAATTTCATTCTGGTGGCGGTGAGCCTCGATCCGCACAACCCGCAGCAAGCCAGTTTTGAGTTGCCGCTGTGGGAGATGGGCCTGCCGGACGACGCCCAGACCCAGGGCGAGGATCTGATGAATGGACATCGTTGGAGCTGGTACGGCAAGTACCAGTTCATGCGGATTGACCCGGCGTACCAGCCGTTCGGGATTTGGCGGATCAGCGTAGCGTGATGCGCACTCCCACAGGCTCTGCGTAAGAATATGTAGGAGCTGAGTAGGAGCTGTCGAGTGCAACGAGGCTGCGATCTTTCCAAAGACACTTGAGTCTCAAGCGAAAGATCAAAAGATCAAAAGATCAAAAGATCAAAAGATCGCAGGCTTCGCCAGCTCCTACAGGGGGATAAGGCCCCGCGCCACAAAAAGACCCCACAAGCCTGAATCCCGCGGCTTTATTGAATTCATCAGGAGTTGCAAATGGCGAAGAAACCACGGTCTGCCACCTTCATCAAAGATCCGCTCTGGTACAAGGACGCGGTGATTTACCAGGTCCACGTCAAATCCTATTTCGACTCTAATAACGACGGGATCGGTGACTTTCCGGGCCTGATCGAAAAGCTCGACTATATCGCCGACCTGGGCGTCAACACCATCTGGCTACTGCCGTTCTATCCTTCGCCCAGGCGTGACGACGGTTATGACATTGCCGAATACCGTGGCGTCAGCCCCGACTACGGCACCCTGGCCGATGCGCGGCGGTTCATTGCCGAAGCCCATAAGCGCAACCTGCGGGTGATCACCGAACTGGTCATCAACCACACCTCGGACCAGCACCCCTGGTTCCAGCGCGCGCGCAAGGCCAAGCCGGGCTCGAAGGCGCGGGACTTCTATGTCTGGTCCGATGACGACCACAAGTACGACGGCACGCGAATCATTTTCCTGGACACCGAAAAGTCCAACTGGACCTGGGATCCGGTGGCAGGCCAGTACTTCTGGCACCGCTTTTACTCCCATCAGCCCGACCTCAACTTCGATAACCCACAGGTCATCAAGGCCGTGTTGTCGGTGATGCGCTACTGGTTGGACATGGGCATCGACGGCCTGCGCCTGGACGCCATCCCGTACTTGATCGAGCGCGACGGCACCAACAACGAAAACCTGCCCGAGACCCATGACGTCCTGAAGTTGATCCGTGCCGAGATCGACGCCAACTACCCCGACCGCATGTTGCTGGCCGAAGCCAACCAGTGGCCGGAAGACACCCAGTTGTACTTCGGCGATGTCGATGCCCAAGGGATGAACGGTGACGAATGCCACATGGCCTTCCACTTCCCGTTGATGCCGCGCATGTACATGGCGCTGGCCCAGGAAGATCGCTTTCCTATCACCGACATCCTGCGCCAGACCCCGGAGATTCCCGCCAATTGCCAGTGGGCGATTTTCCTGCGCAACCACGATGAGTTGACCCTGGAGATGGTCACCGATAAGGAGCGTGACTACCTGTGGAACTACTACGCGGCCGACCGTCGGGCGCGTATCAACCTGGGCATTCGTCGGCGCCTGGCGCCGTTGGTGGAGCGCGACCGTCGTCGCGTCGAGCTGCTCAACAGCCTGCTGCTGTCGATGCCCGGCACGCCGACGCTGTACTACGGCGATGAAATCGGCATGGGCGACAATATTTACCTGGGCGACCGCGATGGCGTGCGTACACCGATGCAGTGGTCCATTGACCGCAACGGCGGTTTCTCCCGCGCCGACCCGGCCAGCCTGGTGCTACCGCCGATCATGGACCCGCAGTACGGCTACCAGTCGGTCAACGTCGAGACCCAGGCCGGCGACCCACACTCGTTGCTCAACTGGACCCGACGCATGCTGGCGGTGCGTAAGCAGTCCAAGGCCTTTGGCCGTGGCACGTTGAAGATGCTCTCGCCGAGCAACCGCCGGATCCTGGCCTATACCCGCGAATACACCGGGCCCGACGGCAAGCACGAGATCATCCTGTGTGTGGCCAACGTGTCCCGCAGCGCCCAGGCCGCCGAACTGGATTTGTCGGCCTACGCCGGCATGGTCCCGGTGGAGATGTTGGGCGGCAATGCTTTCCCACCCATCGGCCAGTTGAACTTTCTGCTGACCCTGGCGCCGTACGGCTTCTATTGGTTCGTCATGGCGGCAGAAAACCAGATGCCGAGCTGGCACGTGGAGCCGGCCCAGAGCTTGCCGGACTTCACCACGCTGGTGCTGAAGAAACGCCTGGAAGAATTGCTCGAAGCGCCATCGTGCACCACGTTGGAGCAAACCATCCTGCCGAACTGGCTGCAGAACCGGCGTTGGTTCGCCGGCAAGGACAGCGCGATCGAGAAGGTTGAGATTGTCTATGGCGTGCGCTTTGGTGATCCGCAGCACCCCGTGCTGCTCAGCGAAATCGATGTCACCAGCGGCGGTCAGACCCTGCGTTATCAGCTGCCGTTCGGTCTGCTTGCCGAAGACCAGGTCGGTGCGGCGCTGCCGCAGCAACTGGCGTTGTCGCGGGTGCGTCGGGTGCGTCAGGTGGGTTTGATCACCGATGCATTCAGCCTGGAAAACTTCGTGCGCACCGTACTGCACAGCATGCAGGCCGCTACGGTGCTGTCGTTCGCCGAAGGTGAGTTGCGCTTCGAACCCACCGAAGGCCTGGCCGCGCTGAACCTGGGCGACGAGCCAGAGGTGCGTTACCTGTCCGCCGAACAGTCCAACAGTTCGGTGGTAGTGGGCAGCAGCCTGGTGCTCAAGCTGATTCGCAAGGTCGCCTCGGGTGTGCACCCGGAACTGGAAATGAGCGCTTACCTGACCGCTGCCGGTTTCAGCAACATCTCACCGCTGCTGGGTTCGGTGGTTCGCCGTGACGCCCAGGGTGAAGATGCGCTGCTGATGATCGCCCAGGGCTATTTGAGCAATCAGGGCGATGCCTGGGAATGGACCCAGAACAACCTCGAACGCGCCTTGCGTGATGAGCTGGCGGACGCGGTGTCCGAGCAGGAGCAGCATTACAACGCCCTGGGCGAACTGAAGGATTTCGCCTGCATGTTCGGCCAGCGCCTGGGGGAAATGCACCAGGTATTGGCCCAGGTCACCGACGACCCGGACTTCGCACCTCAGGCTACCAACGCCAAGCAAGCCCAGGCCATTGGCAAGGACGTGGCCGCCCAAGTGGAAAACGCCTTGCGTCTGCTCAAGCAGAAGCAGGGTCAATTGAACCCCGCGGACCAGGCCATGGTCGCACGCTTGCTGAAGCACAAAAAAACTGTCCTGGCCCATGTCCAGGCACTGGCCGGCAAGGCTGAGGGAGGCTTGCGCATTCGTGTCCATGGTGATCTGCACCTGGGTCAGGTGCTGGTGATCAAGGGCGACGCCTACCTGATCGACTTCGAAGGTGAGCCGGCGCGACCATTGCATGAGCGACGGGGCAAGCACAGCCCCTATAAGGACGTCAGTGGCGTGCTGCGCTCCTTCGATTATGCGGCAGCCATGGCGATTCACTTGCACACCGTCGACAGCACGGCCGATGCCGATGCGGCGCGGCAACGGGTCGCCGATCGTTATTTGAAAGAGGCTCGCCAGGCATTTGTCGAGGCATATCGGCTGGCGGCAGCTAGTCTTGCCCATGAGTGGAAGGATGCTGAAGGCGAAGACGCCGCGCTGGCGTTGTTCGGCCTGGAGAAGGCGGCCTATGAAGTGGCCTATGAAGCCGAGAATCGCCCCGCCTGGCTGCCCGTGCCGTTGCACGGTCTGGTCGGGCTGTTGAGTGGGCTGCAACCCTTTTCCGACATAGCCGGACCGATTTAGTGGAGAGAATCATGAGTGTCTCGAACAAAGAACCACAGGGGCAGGCCAAGGAGTCCTTGCTGCCGGCGCCCCATGACATCGACGCGCTGGTGCGTGCCGAACACCACGACCCGTTTTCTATTCTGGGGCCGCACGGCGACGCCGCCGGCGGCCAGTTCATTCGCGCGTATCTGCCCGGTGCCCTGAGCGTGCATGTGCTGGCGCGCGAGGGGGGCGAAGAGCTGGGGGAGCTGCAAGCCACCGAAACCCCGGGGCTGTTCGTCGGCCATTTCGATCGAGCCCAGGCGTACTTGCTGCGCACCCGTTGGGCCGGCGGCGAGCAAGTTGCCGAAGACCCCTACAGCTTCGGTCCGTTGCTGGGGGAGATGGACCTTTACCTGTTTGGTGAGGGCAATCACCGCGATCTCAGTTCCTGCCTCGGTGCGCAACTGACCACCGTCGATGGCATCGACGGCGTACGTTTCGCTGTCTGGGCGCCGAACGCCCGGCGCGTTTCGGTGGTCGGGGATTTCAACGTCTGGGACGGGCGGCGACATCCGATGCGCATCCGTTATCCGGCCGGCGTATGGGAGATATTCATTCCCAGGCTGGGTCCCGGCGAAGGTTACAAGTATGAAATCCTCGGCGCCCACGGCATCCTGCCGCTCAAGGCCGACCCGGTGGCCCTGGCCACGCAGATGCCGCCAGACACGGCGTCGAAAGTCGCCTCACCCTTGAAGATCGAGTGGCAGGACGACGAGTGGATGCAGCACCGTCGCGAGCGGCAGCTCCCAGGTGCGCCGCTGTCGATCTACGAGTTGCACGCCGGCTCCTGGCAGTGCGAAATCGACGAGGCGGGGGAGGTGGCCCGGCAATACAACTGGCATGAGATGGCCGAGCGGCTGATCCCGTATGTCAAGGACTTGGGCTTCACCCACATCGAGCTGATGCCGATCATGGAGCACCCGTTCGGGGGGTCCTGGGGCTATCAGCCGCTGTCGCAATTCGCGCCGACGGCACGCTTCGGTTCGCCGGACGATTTCGCGGCGTTCGTCAACGCCTGCCACCAAGCCAATATCGGGGTCATCCTCGACTGGGTGCCGGCGCATTTCCCCACCGACACCCACGGCCTGGCCCAGTTCGACGGCACCGCGCTGTACGAATACGGCAACCCGCTGGAAGGCTTCCACCAGGATTGGGACACGCTGATCTACAACCTGGGCCGCACTGAAGTGCATGGCTTCATGCTGGCCTCGGCGCTGCACTGGCTCAAGCATTTTCACGTCGATGGCCTGCGGGTGGATGCCGTGGCCTCGATGTTGTACCGCGACTATTCGCGCAAGGCCGATGAGTGGGTGCCCAACCGCCACGGCGGACGCGAAAATCTCGAAGCCATCGATTTCCTGCGGCACCTCAACGATGTGGTGGCGTTGGAAACCCCTGGCGCGCTGATCATCGCGGAAGAATCCACGGCATGGCCAGGTGTCAGCCAGAGCACCCAGCAGGGCGGCCTCGGTTTCGCCTACAAGTGGAACATGGGCTGGATGCACGATTCGCTGCACTACATCCAGCAAGACCCGGTGTACCGCGCCCATCACCACAACGAACTGAGCTTTGGCCTGGTGTATGCCTGGTCCGAGCGCTTCGTCCTGCCGATTTCCCACGACGAAGTGGTCCATGGCAAACGCTCGCTGATCGACAAAATGCCCGGTGACCGCTGGCAGAAATTCGCCAACCTGAGGGCCTATCTCAGCTTCATGTGGGGCCATCCCGGCAAGAAGCTGTTGTTCATGGGCTGTGAGTTCGGCCAATGGCGCGAGTGGAACCACGACCAGCAGTTGGACTGGTACCTGCTGCAATACCCTGAGCACCGTGGCGTGCAGAAGCTGGTGAGCGATTTGAACCGGCTGTATCGCGAAGAACCGGCGCTGTATGACCAGGATGATGCGCCCCAGGGCTTCCAGTGGTTGATTGGCGACGATGCCCTCAACAGCGTCTACGCCTGGCTGCGCTGGAGCAAGGAGGGCCGGCCGGTGCTGGTGGTCGCCAACTTCACACCGGTGCCGCGCGAGGCCTACCGGGTCGGCGTGCCGTTCGCCGGGCGCTGGGTCGAATTACTCAACAGCGATGCCGACACTTACGCCGGTTCCAACTATGGCAATGGCGGTGGTGCCTTCACCGAAGAAGTGCCCAGCCATGGTCAGGCCCTGTCGCTGGAACTCAACTTGCCGCCGTTGGCGGTATTGATCCTGCGGCCGGAGGGTTAGTCGCAACGCTTGCCATGCAGTCCCCGGTGGGAGCGAGCCTGCTCGCGATGACGGTAGATCAGTCACCTGGATAGAGTCTGACACTGCGCAATAGCGAGCAAGCTCCCTTCCACAAGGGATATTGCTCGCTTCAGCGAACCAGGCACGGCCGCTTGTTGTTGAACGTCCAGCCCGGAATCAGGAACTGCATCGCCACCGCATCGTCTCGCGCGCCAAGGCCCATGCCCTTGTACAACTCATGGGCCTTGGCCAGTTGGTCGGTGTCCAGCTCAATCCCCAGCCCCGGTTTCTTCGGCACCTGCACGCAGCCGCGCTGGATCTGCAACGGCGCCTTGGTCAGCCGCTGGCCGTCCTGCCAGATCCAATGGGTATCGATCGCCGTGATGTCACCCGGTGCGGCAGCCGCCACGTGGGTGAACATTGCCAGGGAAATGTCGAAATGGTTGTTGGAGTGCGAGCCCCACGTCAGGCCCCATTCATTGCACATTTGCGCCACGCGCACCGAACCCTGCAGGGTCCAGAAATGCGGGTCTGCCAGGGGAATGTCCACGGACTGCAAGGTGATGGCGTGGCCCATCTCGCGCCAGTCGGTGGCGATCATGTTGGTGGCGGTCTTCAGGCCCGTGGCGCGGCGGAACTCGGCCATGACCTCGCGGCCCGAATAGCCGTTCTCGGCACCGCAAGGGTCCTCGGCATAGGCCAGCACGTTGTGCTGGTCGCGGCACAAACGGATGGCTTCCTTGAGTGACCAGGCGCCGTTCGGGTCCAGGGTGATGCGTGCCTGAGGAAAGCGCTCGGCCAGCGCCGTAACCGCTTCGATCTCCGCGTCGCCTTGGAGCACGCCGCCCTTGAGCTTGAAATCCTGGAAACCATAGCGGGCGTGGGCGGCTTCGGCCAGGCGCACCACGGCGTCGGCGTCCAGGGCTCTCTCATGGCGCACGCGAAACCAGTCGTTGTCGGCGTCCGGTTCGCTGCGGTAGGGCAGGTCGGTCTGCTGGCGATCGCCGACGTAAAACAGATAGCCGAGCATCTTCACTTCATCGCGCTGCTGGCCCTCGCCGAGCAGGGCCGCGACCGGTACGTCCAGGTGTTGGCCGAGCAGGTCCAGCAGTGCCGCTTCCAGGCCGGTCACCGCGTGGATGGTGATGCGCAGGTCGAAAGTCTGCAGGCCACGGCCACCGACATCGCGGTCGGCAAAGGCGTGGCGCACGGTGTTGAGGATCTTCTGGTACGTGCCGATGGGGCTGCCGACCACCAGCGAACGGGCGTCTTCGAGGGTTTGGCGAATGCGTTCGCCACCGGGGACTTCGCCCACGCCGGTATGGCCGGCGTTGTCCTTAAGAATAACAATGTTGCGGGTGAAGAACGGGCCGTGGGCGCCGCTGAGGTTCAGCAACATGCCGTCATGGCCGGCCACGGGCACGACCTGCATGCTGGTGATGATCGGGGCTTTGCGGGTGTCTTGGGTATGCATAATTGTCCCACTCGTTGTTTTTATACGGGCATCGTATGGCAGTGATGTTGATAGACATCATACAACTTGATTTTTTTATCTTACAAGCGCCCTTTGATTTTTTGGCTGCGTTCTTATCTTGGATTCTTGTTATTTACCTGATTTTGCTGAGATTTGTAGTAGGTGTTAAGAGTTTTATCGATCTGCTCCAGTCTGGCGGAACTGCTGGATGGATGCCATGATTTTGGTTGTCATACAAGTTGTCGGCCGATGGGGTTTTTCCCAGCCGTACAGACTGCTCTTTCAAGGATCCGCGACCATGCAGCCGAACACCGAAATACCTGCCCGCAAGCGCACCCAGAATCTGGCCTATGACCTGGTGGAGAAGTTGAGTCAGAGCATTCTGCTGGGGCAACTGAAACCGGGGGAGAAGCTGCCCTCCGAAGGCGCTATCGTGCAGGAGCACGGGGTCAGCCGCACGGTGGTGCGCGAGGCGCTTTCCAAGTTGCAGGCTTCGGGGTTGGTGGAGACCCGCCACGGCATCGGCACCTTTGTGCTGGCGCAAACCGGCGAGCCGGGGTTGCGGCTCAATGTCGACACGGCGGCGGGGGTGCGGGCAATCCTGGAGATGCGCCTGGGCCTGGAAACCCAGGCAGTCGCCTTGGCGGCCCAACGTCGCAGCGAACGCCAACTGCAGCAGATGCGCCAGGCGCTGGATGACTATCAGCGGTTGTCCAGCAACAACGACAGCTGTGTCGAAGCTGACCGGTGCTTCCATCTGCTCATCGCCGAAGCCACGGACAACGCCTGTTTTGTCGAAATCATGCAGCACTTGGGCAGTGCGATGATCCCCAGGACGCGAGTGAACGTGGCCGAACGCGGCCAGGCGGATCTGGGCAAGCTGGCACAGTTGGCCAACCTGGAGCACGAAGCGATCTTCAACGCCATCAAACGCCAAGACCCGGACGCCGCCCGCGCCGCCATGTGGCTGCACCTGACCAACAGCCGTGACCGGTTTGGCGCAGGTTCCTGACGGCTCATCGTCGCCTGACTCACCGCTTTCGCGAGCAGGCTCGCTCCCACAGTGGATTAGTGGTGCTCTGGGATTCTGTGCCCACCGCCAATCCTCTGTGGGAGCGAGCCTGCTCGCGATGAGGCCGGCAGGCCAAGCTCAAAACCAACAGGCAAAAAAAACCGGCGCAACCGAGGTTGCGCCGGTGGTGGTGCCAGTGGTTGTGTGGATATTCGTGGATCCGCGCAACCACCGTTGAACCTGTGTCGGTTATGCCCGTTCCAGTGCCAGGGCCACGCCTTGGCCGCCGCCGATGCACAGTGTCGCGAGGCCTTTCTTGGCGTCGCGCTTGATCATTTCATGCAGCAACGACACCAGGACTCTACACCCCGATGCGCCGATAGGGTGGCCCAGGGCGATGGCGCCGCCATTGACGTTGACCTTATCCATGTCCCATTTCAGTTCCCGGGCCACGGCCAGCGACTGGGCGGCGAAGGCTTCGTTGGCTTCGACCAGGTCCAGTTGATCCAACGACCAGCCGGCCTTGTCCAGGCAGCGGCGGGTGGCCGATACCGGGCCAATGCCCATGATGGCCGGATCGACGCCAGCGTTGGCGTAGGCGCTGATTTTCGCCAGCACGGGCAGGCCCAGGGCCTTGGCTTTTTCCGCGCTCATCAGGATCACGGCGGCGGCGCCATCGTTGAGCGAGGACGCGTTGCCCGCGGTGACGCTGCCGTCCTTCTTGAAGGCAGGCTTGAGCTTGCCCAAGGATTCGGCGGTCGTACCGGCGCGCGGTTGCTCATCGGTGGCGAACGCCACGGGATCGCCTTTGCGCTGGGGAATCAGGATCGGGGTGATCTCATCGGCGAACCGACCGCCCTCGATAGCGGCGACGGCCTTCTGCTGGGATGCGGCAGCGAAAGCGTCCTGCTCCTCGCGGCTGATGCCGTACTTGTCCACCAGGTTCTCGGCGGTGACGCCCATGTGGTAATCGTTGAAGGCATCCCACAGGCCGTCGGTGATCATGCTGTCGATCATCTTCGCGTGGCCCATGCGCAGGCCCGTGCGGGCGGCCGGCAACACGTAAGGGGCCAGGCTCATGTTCTCCATGCCGCCGGCGATGATGACGTCGGCGTCGCCACAGCGGATCGCCTGGGCGCCCAGGTGCAACGCTTTGAGCCCCGAGCCGCAGACCTTGTTCAGGGTCAGCGCTGGCACCGCATGAGGCAGGCCGGACAGAATCGCCGCCTGGCGAGCCGGGTTTTGCCCGGACCCTGCGGTCAGCACCTGGCCAAGAATCACTTCATCGACCTGTTCGCCCGACAAACCGGTCTGTTCCAGCAGGCGACGAATCACCGCGGCACCGAGTTCCGGCGCGGGAATGGAAGCCAGCGAACCCTGGAAACTGCCGATGGCGGTACGGGTAGCGGCGACAATCACGACTTCTTGCATCGAATCTCTCCTCACTGGGCAGCGAACTGCATTTCAGGCACGTGGTCCGGCACGATCAGTTTGCCGGCGGTCTTGGCAACGATTTCCTCGACGCTGACGCCCGGGGCACGTTCTTTCAGGATGAAGGCGCCGTCCTGGATTTCCAGGTAGGCCAGGTCGGTCAGCACCCGCTTGATGCAACCGGCACCGGTCAGCGGCAGGCTGCAACGCGGCAGCAGTTTCGATTCGCCGTCCTTGGACGCATGGGTCATGGTGACGATGATGTTCTCGGCACCGGCCACCAGGTCCATCGCGCCGCCCATGCCCTTGACCAGCTTGCCGGGGATCATCCACGAGGCGATGTTGCCTTCGACATCCACCTCGAATGCGCCCAGCACGGTCAGGTCGATATGGCCGCCACGGATCATGGCAAACGATTCGGCCGAAGAGAAGATCGACGCGCCAATGCGTGCGGTGACCGTCTGCTTGCCGGCGTTGATCATGTCGGCATCGACTTCGGCTTCGGTGGGGAACGCGCCCATGCCGAGCAGGCCGTTTTCCGACTGCAGCATGACTTCCATGCCTTCAGGAATGTAGTTGGCGACCAGGGTCGGAATGCCGATGCCCAGGTTCACGTAGTAGCCGTCCTGCATTTCGCGGGCGACGCGTTGAGCCATTTGTTCGCGGGAAAGTGCCATGTTGTTATTCCTTCATTCGGGCCGGGGGCAGGGGATCACTTACGCACGGTGCGCTGTTCGATGCGTTTTTCGAACGTGCCGCAAATGACCCGGTCGACGTAGATGCCAGGGGTGTGGATCTGCGTCGGGTCCAGCTCGCCGGGTTCGACGATTTCTTCGACTTCCACCACAGTGATCTTGCCCGCCGTGGCGGCCAGCGGATTGAAGTTCTGGGCGGTGTGGCGATAGATCACGTTGCCGAAATGGTCAGCCTTCCAGCCTTTGACGATGGCGAAGTCGCCAGTGATGGATTCTTCCATCAGGTATTGGCGACCATGGAACTCACGCACTTCCTTGCCTTCGGCCACCGGGGTGCCGACGCCGGTGGCGGTGAAGAACGCCGGGATGCCGGCGCCACCGGCGCGCATTTTTTCGGCGAGGGTGCCTTGGGGGGTCAGTACGACTTCGATTTCGCCGCTGAGCAGTTGCTGCTCGAACAGGGCATTTTCGCCCACATAGGAGGCGATCACCTTGCGGATTTGCCGGTCTTCCAGCAGTACGCCGAGGCCGAAGCCGTCGACGCCGCAGTTGTTGGACACCACGGTGAGGTCGCGGATGCCCTTGTGCTTGATCTCGGCGATCAGGTTTTCCGGGATACCACATAGGCCGAAGCCGCCGGCAATGACGGTCATGCCATCCTTCAAGCCTTCCAACGCTTCTTCATAGGAACTCACGCGTTTGTCGAAACCTGCCATAGACACCTCTTTTATTCTTGATGGGGTCACAATGGGATGCAGTGTTGCGCCAAGTCATATATTTGTTAAGTTGATTTTTAGATTGAATTGATTGATAAAACTCAATAGTCGCCTCCCCTGTAGGAGCTGTCGAGTGCAACAAGGCTGCGATCTTCCCAAAGACACTTGAATCTCAAGCGAAAGCAAAAGATCAGGATCAAAAGATCGCAGCCTTCGGCAGCTCCTACGCAACCGGACACAGGACGCCCATGACCCTCAAGCAAATCCGTGCCTTCCTCGCCGTGGCCCAGAGCCTGAGCTTTGCCGTGGCTTGCGAGCGGCTGCACCTGTCCCAGTCGGCCCTGAGCTTGACCATCAAGGCCCTGGAAGAAGGGCTCGGTGGCCGTCTGTTCAGTCGCAACACTCGTAACGTGGCGTTGACCCCCGAAGGTGAGTCGTTGCTGCCATTGGCCCGCCGGCTGGTGGCCGACTGGGACAATGCCGAGGACGAAATGCGCCAGCGCTTCACCTTGCAGCGTGGCCGCGTGACGTTGGCGGCGATGCCGTCATTTGCCGGCAACCTGCTGCCGCCGATCCTCAAGACCTTCCGTGCCCGCTATCCGAATGTCAACGTCACGGTCAACGACGTGATCAACGAACAGGTGCTTGAGATGGTGCGTGATCGGCATGTCGAATTGGGCGTGGCGTTCGAGCCGATGCGCGGTTCGTCATTGGCGTTCACACCCTTGTATCTCGATCGCTTCGTCGCGGTAGTGCCGCTGGACTCACCGCTTGCCCAGCGCGACGAAATCCACTGGGAAAACCTGCTGGAACAGCCCTTCATCACGCTGCAACGGCCATCCACGGTACGGGTGATGCTGGAAGAGCATCTGCAGGCCCGGGGCATGAAACTGCCTGTGGAGTTCGAGAGCCACCAGTTGGCGACCGTTGGGCGAATGGTTGCCAGCGGGCTGGGGGTGAGTGCCGTGCCGGCGCTGTGTGTCGGGCAGATGCATGAACTGGGTGCCCGCTGCATCACCTTGCGCGATCCGGTGATCGAACGGGCCGTCGGCGTGCTGACCAAGCCGGGGCATGAACTGTCGGCGGCGGCGCAGGCGTTGTTCGATACGCTCAGGGATCAGGATTTGGCCGTGCGTTAACCACCGTCCCCTTGTGGGAGCGAGCCTGCTCGCGATGCGGTGGCATATTCAATATAGATGCCAGATGAACCACCGCTATCGCGAGCAGGCTCGCTCCCACAGGGGAGAGTGGTAGTGTGGTTAGAACGGGTGTTGTGTCAGCAACGGCAGTAATTGTTCACACGGCTCTTCCAGCTTGAGGTCCAGCAGCTCATCGGCCCGGGTCTTGCCCCGGTTGATCGCCAGCAGCGGCTTGCCCTGGTCCTTGATGGCCCGGCACAGGCGAAACGCCGAATACGCCATCAGCGACGAGCCCACCACCAGCAGACCGTCTGCCCGCTCGACGGCTTGCAGGGCGCGGGTCGCGGTGGGGGGGGCGACGTTCTCGCCGAAAAACACCACATCAGGTTTCAACCGCTCGCCGTCGCAGTGACGGCAGCGGGGTACCTGGAAGCGCGCCTCGAAGGCCAGGTCGAGCAGAGTGTCGCCATCGGGCGCTTGTGCCGCATCAACACCAGCCAGGTAAGGGTTTTCGGTTTCCATCAACTGCTGAATCTGCTGTCGTTCGCTGCGCTGGCCGCAATCCAGGCACAGCACGCGATGCAGGCTGCCGTGCAGTTCGATAACGTCCTGGCTGCCGGCCTGGTCATGCAGCGTGTCGACATTCTGGGTGATCAGGCCGGTGATGCGTTGCCGTGCCTGCAACGTGGCCAAGGCCTCATGAGCCGCGTTCGGCCTGGCCTGCCGCACGCGTGGCCAGCCCAACATCGCCCGCGCCCAATAGCGCCGTCGTGCCTCGGCCTGGGCGAGGAACTCCTGGTACATCATCGGCTGTCGACCCCGGCGTACACCGTCGCTGTCGCGGTAGTCGGGGATGCCCGAAGGGGTGCTGATGCCGGCCCCCGTGAGCACCAGGAAACGGCGTCCGGCCATGTACGCCTGCAACTGATCGAGCGGCTCGCGGTGGAAGTCGTCCGGCATGGGTGTTTCTCCGTGTGGATTCGTTGAGGGTAGCACCGTCGGGAACGGGGCCTGCGTCACGCCTTTCGTCGCCCAGTGACGCTGTGCGGCAAACTTTCCTTGTAGGTGGGGCCTCCACACTTATATGCGAAAGAGCAACCGGGTTGTTTCGGTCGCTCTGAACCTGTCGCAGAGGAGGCGTATGAAGCAGACCATCGGTGAAGTACGGGCCATCAATCGACAGAGCGCAATGGTGGGTGTGTACGTGGCACAGGAGCACGGCCATACCGTGCTAGCCCTGCGTTCGGCCAATGACATCGATATTGGCGACATCCTGAAGTGGGAAAGCGGCACGGCCTTGGGCACTCAGTCCTATCACAACCAGACCAAGGGCTGGACCGCCGATGTGTATGTGGCAAACCACGGTGTGGCGACGGCCAACCTTGAGGTCCAGTTGCTGGTGGGCTCTTCCTGACGGCGCCTTCGAGACCGCTGCAATGGGCTGGCGTCGTTACCTGGCTTTTCCCGCAGGATTTTTCGCTGGATGAGGTTTCAGGGTTCAGGGCTGCTCATCAGTCACTGTCTGTTCAATAGCCGGTTGCAATAAAGGCCGAGGCGGCGGGGATATGAATAACGACATTGACCACTCGTCGCCGTTGCAGGTTTCTCTTAAAACCTTGGTGGCGTCATGTTTTCCGAATAAGGCGAGTCAGCAAGGTTCGTTGATATCAACTAAACGAGGTGAACGAAATGGCTAACACAGGAAATAACAATCCCGGCAATTTCGCTAACGATCGTGAAAAGGCATCGGCAGCCGGGAAAAAGGGTGGCCATGCATCAGGTGGTAACTTCGCCAATAATCCTGAGCGTGCATCCGAGGCCGGGCGCAAGGGAGGGCAGGCATCGGGTGGTAATTTTGCCAACGACCCTGGGCGTGCCGCAGAGGCCGGGCGCAAAGGCGGACAGGCCTCGGGCGGTAATTTTGCCAATGACCCTGGGCGGGCTTCGGAAGCCGGCCGCAAAGGTGGCTAGGCGTCGGGCGGCAACTTTGCCAACGACCGGGAGAAAGCCTCCGCAGCGGGTAGAAAAGGCGGTGAGAACAGCCGCGCCGGCGGCCGTGATACATAATGCCCGGTGACATGGCGAGCCTCCTGTCCATGGCATGGGGGCCCATTGGTTTATGTAACTGTTTTGCCGCGCTTGAACGAGTGTCAGGTTCACAGTCCTTTCGCTCTATTCATTGAGAGATGTTCGCTAGTTGTTGAGTCAATTAGCGTTCGTCTCGTTTATTGAATAGAAAATAGATCCTATTACTTCTTCTGGTGTTTGTGGGGCTGTCAGCGGCAGCGTCCTCATGACCTGTATTTTGATTGATAGGGTTAATCAGGTTCGAAAGCGCAGGCAACGTGCAATCCTCTACGGGCGCCGACTTGGGTTCGGGGATGCAAGGTGACAAACTGTAAAAAACGGCGAAGCGGCAACTCTTTACCTGATATCCGTCTGATCGTTTCCGGAACGATCAGCCATACCACGGCCAAGACCAATAAGGACATTCGATGGACCAACCCACCTCCCGGATCCGATCCCCCTGGCGCACCTGGCTCAACCCCGTGCAAGACAACCTGTTGCTGGGGGTAACCTTCTGGCTCGGGCTGGCGGTGGTGACTGCATTGCTGCTCTACAGCGGCTACAACGCCCTGGTCGGTGCCGACCGTCAGAACCTGGGCTATGCGGTGTTGGGCGGTGCCTCGGGCTTTGCCGCCACCGCCCTGGGGGCGTTGATGGCGGTGGTGCTGCGCGATATTGCCTCGCGTACCCAGGACATCATGCTCGGTTTTGCCGCCGGTATGATGCTTGCCGCCAGTTCGTTCTCATTGATCCTGCCGGGCATCGAAGCGGCACAGGTCATCTGTGGCAATCAGTTGCTCGCCGCGTTTGTCGTCGTGGTGGGCCTGGGCTTGGGCGTCGCCCTGATGATCGGCTTGGACCGTTTCGTGCCGCACGAGCACGAACTCAGTGGCCGGCGTGGGCCCCAGGCCGAGCGCATCAATCGTGTCTGGCTGTTCGTGCTTGCCATCACCTTGCACAATTTGCCGGAGGGCATGGCCATCGGCGTCAGTTTTGCCGACGGTGACTTCAAGGTCGGCCTGCCCCTGACCACCGCCATCGCCATCCAGGACATCCCTGAAGGCCTGGCCATTGCCATGGCGCTGCGAGTCACCGGTATCAGCGCCTTGCGTGCCGCGCTTATCGCGGTTGGCTCGGGGTTGATGGAACCACTGGGTGCGATGATCGGCCTGGGCATGTCGTCGGGCGTCGCCGTCGCGTACCCCATCAGCCTGGGGTTGGCGGCGGGGGCGATGATCTTCGTGGTGTCCCACGAGGTGATCCCCGAGACCCATCGCAATGGCCATGAAACCCCGGCCACCCTGGGGTTGATGATGGGGTTTGCGGTGATGATGTTTCTCGACACGGCGTTGGGTTGAAGGCTTGTCAAATACCTGTTGGATTAGATCCTGTGGGAGCTCCCACATTGGTTTGGTGTTTAGGCCAGGTCTCCCGTAACTCGCGACCTATACTCAACTCCGTGGGTGACCTGAATCCGGGGTGGCGCGATCGTGCTGCGTTCGCTGGTGTTGGCCGTTGTGCTCGTTCTGGCGGGGTGCGCCACGTCACAGCGCGCTCAACAGGCTGCCACGGTGACGATTGACCAGGCCATTTGGCGACAGGTGGACCAGCAGATCATCGCCGCATCGAAAAGCGCTATCGGACAGGCCGGACTCTACGCCCACGGGTCGATGGAACATTGGCGTGTGTTGGTCTATGAACGCACCGAGGCTGAGTTCATTCCTTGGTTCAGCAGTTATTGGACCCAGGAATGGCTGGCGGTGAAGGTCAGCTGGTATGCCGCCAGTGCCAAGGCTGAGGAGGATTCCCCAGCCCGGCGCCTGGCGGTTTACCTGCAAGAACAGTATCGCGAGCAGGTACTGGAGCCGGTGGCAGTGGAAATTGATCCCGAGGCGATCAGGGCGGCGGCGACGGACTACTACATACGCCAGCTCAATCAGCAGGTCCAGGTCATCGCCCTGCGGCATCGAATCCCGAACGATCTGATGAACCGGCGCCTGCACGGCATTGCTGCCATCAACCTGGGGCCGCCAGCGGCGCGTAACGCTTCGTTGTACGAGATGATCCACACCGAACCGCTGAACACACTGCCGGCTTATGCGGCCCTGATCGATCATGTCAACAAGGCTGCTGCCACAGGTGCCGGGCCCTCAGAGGCGGTGATCGCAACGGTGGCGCAACGCACCAGCGAAAAAATCGAGGCGCAATTTGCCACGCGTGGGGCGACCGGTGCGGCGGCGGCCTTGGCTGGGAAGGCGGCCGGAGCGTTGATTTCGGTGGGCGTGGCCGGTATTCGCGCGATCATCCACGAGGGCGAGCGGCCCGAAATGGAGGCGCAGATCCGCAAAAGCCTGAGCGCAGCGTTCGATGAGGCGTGGTTCAAGTCGCTCAAGCACCCCCTCAGCGGGGTGATGGCACCGATGTACTACCTGGACGAGGAAATAGAAGGCAACCTGGTGGAGGCGGACCTGGCCAATCGAGCGGTGGCATTGCCGGACATCAAGCCGTGACGGGCTGGCTCATTCTGATCCGAGGGTGATACGACAACCCTTGCGATGGCGGATCTGCTCGTTCGATGGGCGTTCCTTGATGAACTCGAAGCGCGGCTCGCCTTCGCTGTAGATCACCAGCCAGCCCCATTCGAGCTCGCTTTCATCCTGCCCAGGCTTGGGTGGTGAGGCCCACCAGGGTTCTTTTTGCATGATCTGGCGCATCGTCTACTCCTGCCGATTGATCCTTTGAACTATAGACCGCCCGATTTAATGACAGGCGCCAGTGAAAACGCTCGCTTCCTGTGGGAGCAAGGCTTGCCCGCGAAGCAGGCGACTCGGCTCCAGATAGACCGTGTGATCTTCATCGCGGGCAAGCCTTGCTCCCACAAAGTCTGCTCCCACAGCACCCTCGCCACAGGGTTGTGCGCCTGAAGCTTGATAATCAGTGTGCTCTGACCCCGCCCAACAGCGTCTAGCGTCTGTATCCCCGCACTCGAACGGGGAATGACTGGACCCCGCGCATATGCAAGCACTGTTGAACGAGATCCTCGATGCGGTTCGCCCCCTGATTGGTCAGGGCAAGGTGGCCGACTACATTCCGGCCCTGGGCACTGTGGCGCCCAACCAGTTGGGTATTGCCGTGTATGGCAACGACGGCGAGTTGTATTGCGCCGGCGACGCCGAAACAGCGTTTTCGGTGCAGAGTATTTCCAAGGTGTTCAGCCTGGTGCAGGCCATCGGGCATTCTGGCGAAGTGATTTGGGAGCGCCTGGGCCATGAGCCGTCCGGCCAACCGTTCAATTCCCTGGTGCAACTGGAATTCGAACGTGGTCGACCACGCAATCCGTTCATCAATGCCGGCGCGTTGGTGATCTGCGATATCAACCAATCGCGTTTCGCCGCACCGGCCTTGTCGATGCGCGATTTCGTACGCCGTCTGTCGGGTAACCCACAGGTAATGGTGGACGGCAAGGTTGCCGAATCGGAATACCAGCACCGCGCCCGCAACGCGGCGATGGCGTACCTGATGCAATCGTTCGGCAATTTCCATAACGATGTGGAAGCGGTACTGCGCAGTTATTTCAGCCACTGCGCCCTGCGGATGAGCTGTGTCGACCTGGCGCGGGCGTTCTGCTTCCTGGCCAATGACGGGTTCTGCAAGCACAGCGGCGAACAGATCCTCACCGCCCGGCAAACCCAGCAGGTTAACTCCATCATGGCCACCAGCGGCTTGTACGATGAGGCTGGCAATTTCGCTTATCGCGTCGGCCTGCCGGGCAAGAGTGGTGTCGGTGGGGGGATTGTCGCCGTGGTGCCGGGGCGCTTCACGGTGTGCGTCTGGTCGCCTGAACTCAACGTCGCCGGCAACTCACTGGCCGGCATGGCAGCGCTGGAACTGATGAGCCAGCGGATCGGCTGGTCGGTGTTCTAGGGGCTTGTCTCACAAACAAAAAGGGCCCGCTCCTGATTCAGGCGTGGACCCTTTTGTTTAGGACGTATCAGCAGAGGCGGTCGATGACCCTAACCTCAGAAGTGTTCTGCATCGACTGCCAGGCCTGGGTCAGCGTTTGCAACACGCGACCGATGAAGTCTTTGTCGGCCGCGGCCTTCTTGCCAACGTAGCCCTGGCCACGGCGGTACATCTTCAACCGGGCACCCAGCTCTTGCGTGTTCTTTTCGAACTCGTCTTCGCGGGTGTAGGGCGACAGGCAGTCCATGTGCACCTGGCCAGTCTTGCTGATCCACAGGATATGGCTGTCGAGAGTGTCCTTGTGTGCGGCGAATATGCGAGCCAGTTCATCAATAGATGGTTGATTATTCAGATTCATGTGTAAGCCCCTTGACCATTTGGTTGATCTGTCTGGTGGTTCGCAAAAACTTCGCTACTCGGTAAGTACCTGCCCAGTGCCTGCATGGCTGGCACCGAAACCAAGCCGTCAGCGCTCATCCGTCGAACTTCGACGGGGTCGTGCATCGGTTGTGTAGTGTTATCGAAGGGCTGCTACGCAAAAGCGTTACAACGACGAGAAACAGCGAAGAATCTTCAGGCAGTGTCAACTTTCGAGGGTTGAGCCACGCGCGTCATGAGGATCTTCGCCGACGTTTCTCGTCCTTGTTACCGGACGGTCAGGCCAGGTCAGCACCTTCAATCTGCCTTGTGGGCAGTCCCTTATCCAAAAAAACAGCTCGGCGGTCAGACGAGCTTGCTCAAACAGTTGCTTGTGCTCCCGATCGGGGAGACGTCTGCATCATGCAAGGGCAAATCGGAGGCGTCAACGATTTTGTAGTGATTATTTTTGGTCACTACATTTTGTCGGACAAAACGGTTTGGGTATGAGAAATCGTCGAAGGCGCGCACAGGGCAGTCTCTGCGGCGAGGGGACTTATCTGTGGGAGCAAGGCTTGCCCGCGGCAGGCGACTCGGTTCCGGATAGACCGTGTGACCTTTATCGCGGGCAAGCCTTGCTCCCACAGATCCTCGTGCCACAGGTTCCATGTTATCGGTGAGCCGCTGTTCAGGTGGCCTTGGCCTTGCTTGCCTTGCGCGGTGCACCGCCAGTCTTGCGCTTGGCCGGCTTGCGTTTGTTTTTCCACGGCGTTGCGCCGCGCCCGGCGGGGCTGGCCGGGCCGCTGATGGTCAGGCTCATGCCCTGGCAGCGGGCGACGTGCTTGCTCATCCAGGCGGCTTGCCGGGTCACGAATTCTTCCAGGCTCATTTCCCCGCTTTGCACCATGTCCAGCGCTTGCTCCCAGATTGCGGTGGTGCCCGGGTCGGCGATGGCTCGGGGCACGGCGTCGATCAGGCTGAAGGCCGCAGGGGTAGCGGACAGGGCCTTGCCGTTTTTCACCAGGTAACCGCGGTCGAGCAGCCCCTGGATGATCGAGGCCCGGGTCGCTTCGGTGCCAATGCCGGTGGTGTCCTTGAGCTTTTGCTTGAGCAGCGGATCTTCTACCAGTTTGGCGACGTTCTTCATCGCTTTGATCAGGTCGCCTTCAGTGAACGGCTTGGGCGGTTGGGTCCACAGGTCCTTGGGGGTCACCTTGTCCACGCCGCAATCGCGGCCTTCGCTCAGTGCCGGCAGGGTCTGCGGCGTCGGTGCTTCACGACCCCTTGCCGGTGCCAGCGCTTCGGGCAGGGCGCGTTTCCAGCCGGGTTCGACGATCTGCTTGCCCACGGCACGCAGCGCCTGGCCGGCACAGTCGAAGTCGGCCTGGGTCCGGTCGTATTCGTGGTTAGGCAGGAACTGCGCCAGGTACCGCGCGCGAATCAGCGTATAGACCGCGCGCTGCTTGCTGGCGAGTTTGTCGAGGTTCCTGGCGGCGGCGGTGGGAATGATGCCGTGGTGGGCGCTGACCTTGGCGTCGTTCCAGGCCCGGGACTTGCGTTGCGGTTGCAGGTGCTCGCGCAGCGGTGCAAGGCTTGGGTCGGCCTGGGCGAGGGCGGCCAGGATGGCTGGTGCTTCGCTGTGCTGGCTCAAGGGCAGGAAACCGCAATCGCTGCGAGGGTAGGTGATGAGCTTGTAGGTTTCGTAGAGCGACTGGGCGATGTCCAGGGTTTCCTGGGCGCCGAGGCCGAGTTTCTTCGAACAGACTTCCTGCAGTGTGCCCAGGTCGAAGGGTAACGGTGCCGCGTCGCGCAGACGTTCGGTGCGCACTTTCAACGTCCGAGCGGTGGCGGCGTTGCCCATGGCTTGGGCGGCGTCCCGGGCCAGGGCCTGGTTCAGGCAGCGTTCCTGGTCGTCGCAGGCGTCCGGATCGGCGCGCCACTGGGCGGTGAACGCCGTGCCTTCGTGGCTTAGCTGCACGTCGATGGCCCAATAGGCGACCGGCACGAAGTTGGCGATGCTGCGGTCGCGGTCCACCACTAGGCGCAGCGTCGGTGTCTGCACGCGGCCCACCGGCAACACGCCCTGGTAGCCGGACTGGCGCCCCAGCAGGGTGAACAGGCGACTCATGTTCATGCCGATCAGCCAGTCGGCCCGGGAACGGCCCAGGGCCGAGTGATACAGGTTGAAGGTTTCGGCCCCCGGCTTGAGGGCGGCCAAGGCCTTGCGGATCGATGCTTCGTCCAGGGCCGAGAGCCACAGCCGCCGGATCGGCCCGCGATAACGGCAATGTTCCACCAGTTCCCGGGCAATCATTTCGCCTTCGCGGTCGGCGTCGGTGGCGATCACCAATTCCTTCGCTTCCCCCAGCAGGCGCTTGACCGCCTTGTACTGGCTGGCGGTTTTCGGCTTGACGGTCATTTTCCATTGCGCCGGCACGATGGGCAGGTCGGCCAGGACCCAGCGTTTGTAGCGCGCGTCGTAGGCGTCGGGCGGGGCGGTTTCCAGCAGATGGCCGATGCACCAGGTGACCGTGATACCAGGGCCAAGCCAGCACCCGTCACCACGGCGCGTGGCACCGAGCACGGCGGCGATGTCCTTGGCCTGGGACGGTTTTTCACACAGGTACAGCTGCATAGCGCCCTTTTCCTGAGCAGATTCTCATGGGGTTGTAGCATGGTCATGGATGCGCGCCAGGGCAAGTTTTATCTGTATGGATATACAGATAAAAGCGTTGCGCTGCGTTGCCAAGAGGGCTCTGGCATGACATTCGGCGGCCTGTTGGCACACAGAGTGAATTTCTCGCAGGGGGATTGCTCATAACTTCAAGGCGGTTGTTGCCGCAAAGAAGGTTTTATGAGGTCAAGGAGAGTCACTTTCATGAATTCGATGCCAAATGGCAACGGCCAGGCGACTACGCGTTTGATTCTCGTTGTGGAAGATGATCCAACCATCCTGGAGTTTCTCTGCGAAATCCTCGAGGACGAAGGGTTTGTCGTGGAGCCTCGGGAAAGTGCCGACGCGGCGTTGACGTTTCTTGAAGAGAGCGCCCATTACGTCGACCTGTTGCTCACCGATATCACTATGCCCGGCAAGATCGATGGCGCGGACCTGGCCAACCTGACCGGAGATCGCTGGCCGCAGATACCACTGCTGATCATGTCCGGCTTCGAGACGCCGGAAAGTGCTGGAATCAAGCACCACGCTTCGTTCATCGCCAAACCTTGGGCGCTAGGACAGATGCTGGACCTGGTGGAAAGCACGGTGAAAGGTCACCAGACCCACTGAGGGTTTGATCTGAGCAACCTGATGCCCGCGGGGCTCTGGGCTCTGGGTTCTGTAGGCGCTCTGTAGGCGCTGGCGAAGCCTGCGATCTTTTGATCTTTCACTTGGGATTCAAGTGTCTGGGGGAAGATCGCAGCCTCGTTGCACTCGACAGCTCCTACCAGCTGCTACGTAGATGCTACGTCGCTTTACGGGCTTGGTCCGGCGGGAGCAAGCGCCAACCTCAGTTTTTATCCAGGTCCACGTTCCGGGTTTCCCGCAGGCAGATCATGCCCACCACCAGGCTTACTCCGGTGATCAGCACCGGGTACCACAGCCCATAGAAAATATCCCCGGTGTAGACCACCAGGGCAAACGACACGGTGGGCAGGAAGCCGCCGAACCAACCGTTGCCGATGTGGTAGGGCAGGGACATGGAGGTGTAGCGGATGCGGGTCGGGAACAGTTCGACCATCAACGCCGCCAGCGGTCCGTAGCACATCGCCGAGATGATAATCAGCGCCACGATCAAGGCCACGATCATTGGTCGGTTGATCTGCTGGGTGTCGGCCTGTTGTGGGTAGCCTGCCAGGGTTACGGCGCCGCGCAGGGCGGCTTCGTCGTAGCCAGCGATCTTCACGTCACCGATGTTGACCTGCACGGAACTGCCAGCCGGAGCGGCGACGCTGCTGTAGGGCAGGCCTTGTTTGACCAGGAAGGTCTTGACCTTGTCGCAAGGGCTGTCGAAACGCGCCTTGCCCACCGGGTCGAACTGGAAGGTGCAGGTGGCCGGGTCGGCGACCACGGTGATCGGTGCCTGCCGGCTCGCCTGGTCGATGGCCGGGTTGGCGTAGTGGGCCAGGGTCTTGAAGATCGGGAAGTACAGCGCCGTCGCCAGCAGCAGGCCGATCATCAGCACCGGTTTGCGTCCGACCTTGTCCGACAGCCAGCCGAAAAAGATGAAGAACGGTGCGCCGATCACCACACTGACAATCAGCAGGCTGTTGGCCAGGGCCGGGTCCATCTTCAGGAATTGGGTGAGGAAAAACAGCACGTAGAACTGCGCGGCGTAGAAGGTCACCGCTTGCCCGGCGTTGATGCTGAACAGGGCGATCAGCACCACTTTGAGGTTCTCCCATTTGCCGAAGGATTCGCGGATCGGCGCCTTGCAGCATTTGCCTTCTTCTTTCATTTTCAGGAAGGCCGGCGACTCATGCAGGCTCAGGCGAATCCAGGTGGAGATGCCCAGCAGCAGGATCGACAGCAGGAACGGAATGCGCCAGCCCCAGACTTCGAACTGATCACCGGTGAAGTAGCGGCAACCCAGCACCACCAGCAGCGACAGCAACAGCCCGAGGGTGGCAGTGGACTGAATCCAGCTGGTATGGAAACCGCGCTTGCCCATCGGCGCATGCTCGGCAACGTAGGTTGCTGCGCCACCGTACTCACCGCCCAGGGCCAGGCCCTGGAGCATGCGCAACGCCACCAGGATGATCGGCGCGGCGATGCCGATGCTGGCGTAGTTGGGTAGCAGGCCGACGCAGAACGTCGCCAGGCCCATGAGGATGATGGTCGCCAGGAAGGTGTATTTGCGCCCGATCATGTCCCCCAACCGACCGAACACCAGGGCCCCGAACGGCCGCACGATGAAACCGGCGGCGAACGCCATCAGGGCGAAAATGAACGCGGTGGTGTCGTTGACCCCGGCAAAGAACTGCTTGCTGATCACCGCCGCCAGGGCGCCATAGAGGAAAAAGTCGTACCACTCGAACACCGTCCCCAGGGACGAGGCGAAGATGACTTTCTGGGTTTGCTGGCTGGTGCCGACGCTGCGCGTGGCTTCCAGGGGCTGAACATGCTCGGACATAGCGGTATCCCTCACAGTGATTGTTTTTGTTGTTCCACTGCGACGCCGGGGTGGCGTCTCCTGATTTGATACGTTCCCTTTGCTTAAACACATTCCCCTTGTGGGAGCGGGCTTGCTCGCTCCCACAAGGGGAGGCCTTGTTTTTCAGACCGTGGCCGGCTCCTTTTGGGGGGTGGTGATTCTTGTGTCTGCCTCAAGCATCATCTGCGCCGCCTTCTCGGCAATCATCAGCGTCGGCGAGCAGGTGTTGCCCGAGGTGATGCGCGGCATGATCGAGGCGTCGGCGATGCGTAGGCCCTTGATGCCATGGACACGAAGTTGCGCATCCACCACCGCGTCGCGATCCTGGCCCATGCGGCAAGTGCCGACCGGATGGAAAATCGTCGTGCCAATCCGGGCGGCGGCCTGGTGCAGTTCCTCTTCGGTTTGCAGGCTGGAGCCCGGCAGGTATTCCACCGGTTTGAACGCGCTCAGGGCCGGGGCCGCGACAATGCGTCGGGTCAGGCGGATGGCGTCGGCGGCGACCCGCAAGTCTTCGGGATGGCCCAGGTAATTGGGTTGGATCAGCGGTGCTTCGTGCGGGTCGGCCGAGCGAATATCCACCCGGCCACGGCTTTGCGGACGCAGGTCGCAGACCGACGCGGTAAACGCCGGGAAGCTGTGCAACGGTTCGCCGAAGCGTTCCAGGGACAACGGCTGCACGTGGTATTCGAGGTTGGCCGAGGCCTGTTCCGGACCCGAGCGGGCGAACGCGCCGAGTTGGCTGGGGGCCATGGACAGTGGGCCGCTGCGGTCGTACAGGTAACGCAGGCCCATGCCCATCTTGCCCCACAGGGTGCCGGCGATCTGGTTCAGGGTGCGGGCGTTTTCCAACTGGTAGATCAGCCGCAGTTGCAGGTGGTCCTGCAAGTTGCCGCCGACACCGGGCAGCTCATGCGCCATACCGATGCCCAGGCGTTGCAGCAGGCTGCGCGGGCCGATCCCGGAGCGTTGCAGGATGCCCGGCGAGCCAACGGCGCCGGCACACAGGACGATTTCCTTGCGGGCCTTGAAGGTCATGCCCTTGCCTTGCCAGCGCGCGCTGACGGCGTGGGCGCGGTCGTCACGCAGCAACACGCGGTCGACCTCGACATCGGTCAACACCGTGAGGTTGCTGCGTTGGCGAACCGGTTTGAGAAATGCCTTGGCCGCGTTCCAGCGCACTCCGGCTTTCTGGTTGACCTGGAAGTAGCCGCAGCCTTCATTGTCGCCGCTGTTGAAGTCGTCGACGTTGGGGATGCCGCTCTGCTCGGCGGCGCAGCGGAACGCATCGAGAATTGGCCATGACAGGCGCTGGCGTTCAACGCGCCATTCTCCACTGGCACCGTGGAATTGGGACGCACCGGCAAAGTGATTTTCGCTCTGGCGGAACAGTGGCAGCACGTCTTCCCAGGCCCAGCCAGAATTGCCCTCGGCGGCCCAGCCGTCGTAGTCCGCCGCCTGACCGCGCATGTAGATCATGCCGTTGATGGAGGAGCAACCACCCAGGACTTTGCCGCGGGGATAGCTCAGGGCGCGGCCTTGCAGGCCGGGTTGTGCTTCGGTCTTGAAGCACCAATCGGTGCGCGGGTTGCCGATGCAGAACAGGTAGCCGACCGGGATGTGAATCCACGGATAATTGTCGCGCCCGCCGGCTTCGAGCAGCAGCACCCGGTGTTGCGGGTTGGCCGAAAGCCGATTGGCCAGCAAGCACCCGGCAGGACCGGCGCCCACGATCACGTAATCGTATTCATCGACGACAGGTTGCATTCGCGACCTCTTTTTTGTTTTTGTGGGGTCCATCCTAGTTGTTAGTTTTCGTCAAAAGAATGTTAGTTTTTGCGCAGCGGCTGTGCGTTTATAAACAGTCCATGCCTTCAGGCGCGTTCAAGGATCGCCTCATGTTCGACTGGAATGACCTGCGCTATTTCTTGGAGCTGCAACGCAGCGGGCGTCTGCTGACAGCTGCACGGCGCCTGAATACGACCCACGCCACTGTGGCCCGGCACATCGAGGCCATCGAGAAAAGCCTGGGCACTGCGCTGTTTGTCCAGCATGCCCAGGGCTATGAACTGACCCCGGCCGGCGAGACGCTGCTCAAGCACGCCGAAGCCATGGAGAACGTGGCGTTGCTGGCCCAGGAGGACATCACCCAGTCCAGTGCACCCCTGGGCAAGATCCGCCTGGGGGTGACCGAGGGGCTGGGCATCATGTTCCTCGCCAGCCGCATGGACGGGCTGTTCCAGCGCTATCCAGGGCTGGAAGTGGAATTGGTGGCGGTGCCGCGATTTGTCAGCATCCTCAACCGTGAGGCAGAAATCAGCATTCACCTCGAACGTCCGGCGGCCGACCTGCTGGTCACCCGCAAACTCACCGACTACAGCTTGGCGCTGTACGCCAGCCAGGCCTACCTGGACCGCTCGCCAGCGCTGCGCAGCCGCGAGGACCTGGCCCGCCACGCCTGGATCGGCTATGTCGATGACCTGCTGTTCAGCCAGGAACTGATGTTCCTCAACAGCTTTTGCCGCAACCCCCGTGTGGTGTTCCACAGCACCAGTGTCATCGCCCAGCAACAGGCCGCGCGCTCGGGTCTGGGGATCGCCGTGCTGCCGTGCTACATGGCCAGTGGCGATCCGACGCTGGTGCCGTTGCTGCCGGACGAAACCATCCGCCGCAGCTACTGGATCAGCACCCGCCGCGAACTGCACAAATCCGTACGACTGCGGGTGCTGTGGGATTACGTGGTGCAGCTGTGCGAACGCGAGCAAGGGTTATTACTCCCCTGAGCACGCAATGCCCCTGTGGTCAGCCACTCTGTGGGAGCAAGGCTTGCCCGCGAAGCAGGCGACTCGGTACCAGATAGACCGTGGGTTCTTCATCGTGGGCAAGCCTTGCTCCCCATCTGAATACGTTCCTGCTGTGAATGCTGTTGGCTAAGCAAACGATGGGCCTGCGGCGAGGGGATTTAGCGAAACGTCGCACCGCCCCGCTGGGCAGCGCAGCAGCCCCGAGCTGCGAACTGACTGGCGGCGCTTGTCAGAAAAACCCAGGAAGAGTACAAATGTACTCCATGACGACTCTCTCTCCCCGCCGTACCGCCATCCTGACGTTCATCCGCGAACGCATCGCCGGTCAGGGCCAGCCTCCCAGCCTCGCTGAAATCAGCGAGGCGTTCGGTTTTGCCTCCCGCAGTGTGGCGCGCAAGCATGTGCTGGCGTTGACCGAAGCCGGCTTTATCGAAGTCAATCCGCACCAGGCCCGGGGTATCCGGTTGTTGAACCAGCCACCACGGCCCGAGCTGCTGGATGTGCCGGTGCTGGGGCGAGTGGCCGCCGGGCTGCCGATCGGCGCCGACGCCGAGGTCCACAGCCGACTGATGCTGGACCCGGCGATTTTTACCAAGGCGCCGGATTACCTGCTGCGGGTCCAGGGCGATTCGATGATCGAGGATGGCATTCTCGACGGTGACCTTGTGGGTGTGCAGCGTACGCCGCAGGCCTCCAACGGCCAGATTGTCGTGGCACGCCTGGACGGTGAAGTCACCATCAAGCGCTTCGAGCGCATTGGCGAGCGGGTGCGTTTGTTGCCGCGCAACCCGGCCTACCAGCCGATCATCGTCGAGGCCGACCAGGACCTGGCGATAGAGGGGGTGTTCTGTGGTTTGGTGAGGCAAGGCTGATGGGCGCTGTCGTTGCGCTGGACACGCTGTTCAACCGCGGCCAGGTCTGGAAGGGTCGGCCTGCGCCGCCAGCCGCCAGCCCGCAACCCACCGGCCATGGGGCACTGGACGCGGCGTTGCCCAGTGGCGGCTGGCCGGAGGCGGCGTTGACGGAACTGCTCATCGCCGAGCCGGGCGTAGGCGAGTTGCAACTGGTGTGGCCGACCCTGGCGCGGCTGTCGGCGGCAGGGGAGCGGATCGTGCTGGTGGCGCCACCGTTCGTGCCCTATCCCCAGGCCTGGCAGAACGCTGGCGTCGACCTGCAACAGTTGTCGGTGATCCGCGCCGATGAGCGCGATGCCCTGTGGGCCACCGAACAATGCCTGCGTTCGGGCAGTTGTGGCGCGGTGCTGTGCTGGCCCCGTCAAGCGGATGACCGGGCATTGCGCCGTTTGCAAGTGGCAGCGGAAACCGGCCAGACCCTGGCGTTCGCCTGGCGCTCGATCCAGGAGGCCATCAACCCGTCGCCGGCGGCGCTGCGCATCGCCATCGATACCCGGCCGGCGCAATTGCGCGTGCTCAAGTGCCGGGGCGGGTTGGCCCGTTCGGCGCCGATTGCCTTTGCCACGCTCGCCCCACAAACCGGGCATTGAGGTTGCGATGCGCTGGGTCTGTATTCTTTTCCCGCAATTGGCGCTGGACGCCGCGCTGCGTCAGCGCCCCGATCCCGACCAGCCCCTGGCATTGCTGACCGGTCCGGCCCAGCGTCGGGTGCTGCAAGCGGTGAATGCGCCGGCTCGGGCCCTGGGCTTGCGTCCCGGCCAGACCATGACCGCCGCCCAGGCCTTGAGCAAAGGCTTTGCCACCACCGAATACGACGCGGCGCAAATCGAACACTGGCAACAGTTCCTGGCGGCCTGGGCCTACCGTTTCAGCTCCCAGGTCAGCGTGCATTACCCGCGTACGCTACTGTTTGAGATCGAGTCGAGCCTGGGTCTGTTCGGCCCCTGGCCGGTGTTCGAGGCGCGCTTGCGGGCCGAGCTGACCGAGCTGGGTTTTCGTCATCGCATCGTCGCCGCTCCCAATCCGGTGGCGGCGCGGGTGTTGGCCAATGCCTATGACGCCCTGGTGGTGCCCGACGCCGAGACCTTGCAACAATGCCTGGGAGACATGCCTGTGGAGCGGATCGGCCTGGACCCCGACGTCGCCACGGCGCTATCGCGCATGGGCCTGCGTCGCTTGAGCCAGGTCCAGGCCATGCCCCGGCAGGCCCTGGCACGGCGCTTCGAGGCCCAGGTGCTCAAGCACCTCGACGCGCTGACGGGCAGTCGCACCCTGGCGCTGTCGTTCTACCTGCCACCGGACCGTTTCGATGTGCGCATCGAACTCAACTATGACGTGCAATCCCATCAGGCGCTGCTGTTCCCGTTACGCCGGCTGACCGGTGACTTGTCGGCCTTCCTGTGCGGACGCGACAGCGGCGTGCAGCGCTTCGACCTGCACCTTGAACACGCCGGTTTGCCGGACACGCAGATCAAGGTCGGCCTGCTCAGCGCCGAACGGGATCCTGCGAGGCTTTTCGAGCTGGCCCGCGGTCGCTTGGAACAGGTGCAGGTCGCGGCCCCAGTGCGGGGGTTTCGCCTGTGTGCCGAGGACCTGCCGAGTTTTGTGCCCCAGCGCCTGGAGCTGTTCGACGAGCGCCCGCAACAGTCCTTGCCCTGGGAGCAACTGCGAGAACGGCTGCGGGCGCGGCTGGGGGATGACGCGGTGCAGGGCCTGGGGTTTCGCGATGACCATCGACCTGAATGCGCCTGGCAAATGACGCCCCAACCCCGGCCCCAGGCCTGTCCAGTGCGTGATGGCGTGCAACGTCCCGGCTGGCTGTTAAATGAGGCCCAGGTGTTGCAGGACAGCCAGGCGCGAGTCCTCATGGGCCCGGAACGCATCGAGACTGGCTGGTGGGACGGCGCCGACGTACGCCGCGACTACTACCTGATCGAAACCCGCGGCGGACAACGAGGCTGGGCCTATCGAACGGTGGGCGAGGGCGGTCCGCTGTGGCTGCAGGGCTGGTTCGCATGAGCGTTGAGTATGCCGAGCTGCATTGCTTGTCGAACTTCAGCTTCCAGCGTGGCGCCTCCAGTGTCCTGGAACTGTGCCGTCGCGCCAGACAGCAGGGCTATCAGGCCCTGGCGATCACCGACGAATGCACCCTGGCCGGGATCGTCCGGGCCTGGCAGGCGGCCAGGGAGCAGGCGCTGCAACTGATCGTCGGCAGCGAAATCCAGGTCGAGAACGGTCCGAAACTGGTGCTGCTGGTGGAAAACCTGGAAGGCTATCAAGCCTTGTGCAGGCTGATCACTCGCGCCCGGCGTCGCAGCGAGAAGGGCCACTACCGCATCGTGCGAGAGGACTTCGACCAGCCCTTGCCGGGGCTGTTGGCGTTGTGGGTCGCCGAGGGCAAAGACGCCGAGGAACATGGCCGTTGGCTCCAGCCAATCTTTGCCGGGCGCCTGTGGTTGACGGTCCAGTTGCATTGCGCACAGGACGACCGCCGCCAGTTGAAAGACGCGTTGGCGCTGGCCGAGCGCTTGAATCTTCCAGCCGTGGCCAGTGGCGATGTGCACATGCACGTGCGTGGCCGTCGTGCCCTACAGGACACCATGACTGCCATTCGCCACCACCTCACCGTGGCCGAGGCCGGCCAGCGTCTGTACCCCAACGGCGAGCGCCACTTGCGCAGTTGCAAGGCGCTGGCCGATCTCTACCCGCGCCCCTTGCTCGATGAAACCCTGAACATCGCCCGGCGGTGTACCTTCGATTTGGGTCAACTGCGCTATCAATACCCTCGCGAGCTGGTGCCCGAGGGGCATGATCCGGCGTCCTGGCTGCGGGAACTGACCGAGCGCGGCATGCGCGAACGCTGGAAAAAGGGTGTGCAAGACAAGGTGCGGGTGCAGATCGACAAGGAGCTGAGCCTGATCGCCGAGCTGGGGTATGACAGCTATTTTCTCACCGTACAGGACATCGTCAGCTTCGCCCGCAGCCGCCATATTCTTTGCCAGGGGCGTGGTTCGGCGGCCAACTCGGCGGTGTGCTACGCCTTGGGTATCACCGAAATCGATCCCAGCCTCACCAGCCTGTTGTTCGAACGCTTCCTGTCCCGGGAGCGCAACGAGCCGCCGGACATCGACGTCGACTTTGAACATGAGCGTCGCGAGGAAGTGCTGCAGTACGTGTTCCAGCGCTATGGCCGTCATCGTGCGGCATTGACGGCGGTGGTCAGCAGTTACCACGGCGCCGGGGCGGTGCGCGATGTGGGCAAGGCCCTGGGCCTGCCGCCGGATCAGGTCAACGCCCTGGCCGATTGCTGTGGCCGCTGGAGCGACGAGGCGCCGCCAGTGGAGCGCTTGCGTGAAGGTGGCTTCGACCCGGACAGCCCGGTGTTGCGCCGGGTCCTGAGCCTGACCCAGCAATTGATCGGTTTTCCCCGGCATTTGTCCCAGCACCCTGGTGGCTTCGTGATTTCCGAGCAACCCCTGGACACCCTGGTGCCGGTGGAAAACGCCGCCATGGCCGAGCGCACCATCATCCAGTGGGACAAGGACGACCTGGACGCGGTCGGGTTACTCAAGGTGGACATCCTGGCCTTGGGTATGCTCAGTGCGATTCGTCGCTGTTTCGACCTGATCGAACACTACCGAGGCCAGCGCTACGCCCTGGCGTCGCTGCCCCAGAATGATCGGGCGACCTACGAAATGATCAGTCGCGCCGACACCATCGGTGTATTCCAGATCGAGTCCCGGGCGCAGATGTCGATGTTGCCTCGGCTGAGACCCAAGACGTTCTACGATTTGGTCATCGAAGTGGCGATCGTGCGGCCCGGGCCGATCCAGGGTGGGATGGTGCATCCGTACCTGCGGCGCAGAAACAAAGAAGAGGCGGTGACTTATCCCTCTGAAGCGTTGAAGGAAGTGCTCAACCGCACCCTGGGTGTTCCCTTGTTCCAAGAGCAGGTCATGCAGATCGCCATCGTCGCGGCCGATTACACCCCGGGTGAAGCAGACCAATTGCGTCGCTCCATGGCTGCCTGGAAACGTCACGGTGGGTTGGAACCCCATCGGGAACGCCTGGCGCAGGGGATGAAGAAAAACGGCTACACCGCTGAATTTGCCGCGCAAATCTTCGAACAGATCAAAGGTTTCGGCAATTACGGCTTTCCCGAATCCCATGCCGCCAGTTTCGCCTTGCTGACCTACGCCAGCAGTTGGCTCAAATGCCACGAGCCGGCGGCGTTCGCCTGTGCCCTGATCAACAGTTGGCCCATGGGGTTCTACAGCCCTGACCAGATCCTCCAGGATGCCCGCCGGCATCAACTGTCGATCCGCCCGGTGGACGTGCGCGCCAGCGATTGGGATTGCAGCCTCGAGCCCATGGACGGCCGGCAACCGGCGATCCGCATGGGGCTGTGCATGGTCAAGGGCTTTCGCGAAGAGGATGCCCGCCGTATCGAAGTGGCCCGCCGGCATCGCCCCTTTAGCGACGTGGCCGATTTGGGCGAGCGCGCGCAGCTCGATGCCCGGGCCCAGGCGCAACTGGCCGACTCAGGGGCCTTGCAGGGCTTGGCCGGTGATCGCCATCGTGCCCGCTGGGAGGTGGCCGGGGTGCAGAAGCAACTGGGGCTGTTCGCCGGTTTGCCCAGTCAGGAGGAACCACCCGTGGCCCTGCCAGAACCCACGCTGGGGGAAAACCTGTTCGCCGACTACACCACGCTCGGCACGACGCTAGGCCCTCATCCGCTGGCCCTGCTGCGTCCCGAACTGCGCGCCCGGCGTTGCCGCAGCTCACGGGAGCTGCAAGAGGTGGAGCATGGCCGCAACGTCAGCGTCGCCGGGCTGGTCACCGGTCGCCAACGCCCGGGCACGGCCAGCGGTGTGACCTTCGTCACCCTGGAAGATGAATTCGGCAACCTCAACGTGGTGGTCTGGCGCGACTTGGCCGAGCGCCAGCGCAAGACCTTGGTGGGCTCGCAATTGCTCAGGGTCGACGGGCGCTGGGAAAGCGTCGGCGAGGTCCGCCACCTGATCGCCGGGCGCCTGAGCGACCTGACCGAATTGCTGGCGGGCATCCAAGTGCATAGCCGTGATTTCCGTTGAATCCCCCTCGCGATGAGGGCGCTTGCTCCCGCCGGCTGCGCCCGTAGGAGCTGTCGAGTGCAACGAGGCTGCGATCTTTCCCCAGACACTTGAATCTCAAGCGAAAGATCAAAAGATCAAAAGATCAAAAGATCGCAGGCTTCGCCAGCTCCTACAGAGCCAAGCAGGGGCAATCTTTGAGCACAGGGATCGTGCGCAAACCGATCACCATGAAACCAAACGCCAACCCAGCGCTCGAAGCTCTGATCGCAAGGGATTTGTGTATGCCGACTCCCGGCAGGCATTTTGAGGTTCAGAATCGACCATGCAGTTTCTATCCCAAAATCACGGGTGCCCTGGATGGGGCGGTGAAATGGCCGGGCGTATCCGGGCGTTCGATTGGAGCCTGACCGAGTTGGGCGCCATCGAGCACTGGTCCGCCAGCCTGCGCAGCGCCGTCCAGTTGTTGCTGGCTTCGCCTCTGCCGATGGTGATGTTGTGGGGCCGCCAGGGCTTCATGATCTACAACGATGCCTATGCCGAGTTCGCCGGTGGCCGCCATCCTTACCTGCTGGGGTGCGCGGTGGAGTTGGGTTGGCCGGAGGTCGCTGAATTCAATCGCCACGTGCTGGACGTCTGCCTGGCCGGCGGCACCTTGTCCTACCGCAGCAAAGAGCTGGTCCTGCTGCGCGATGGCAAGCCTGAAGATGTGTGGATGGACCTCTATTACAGCCCGGTGCCCGATGACGACCAGTCCCCGGCGGGCGTGCTGGCGACTGTGGTGGAGACCACCGAGCTCGTGTTGACCGAGCGCGCCCGGCAAGAGGCCGAACGCAGTTACCGAGCCGTCAACGAACGCATCCAGTTGGCCCTCTCGGCCGGACCATTGCTGGGGTCGTTCGTCTGGGACATCCAGGCCGACACGCTGTCGAGTGATGAGCGTTTCGCCCGTACCTTCAACTACCCACCCGATTGTTCGCTGGACGCACTGCCCATCGAAATTGCCCGCCAGCGCATCCATGCGGATGACCTCGAAGAGGTCAACCAGCGGATCGAACTGACCTTGCGCACGGGCATCCCCTACAGCGCTGAATATCGGGTACGTCGCGTGGGCGGCGATTACCTGTGGGTGCTGGCCAGTGGTCGCTGTGAGTTCGATGCCACGGGTAAGCCCCTGCGTTTTCCAGGTGTGCTGATTGACATCAATGAACGCAAGACAGCCGAAGCTTCGCTGCTCAAATTCACCCGCGACCTGGAGCAGCGGGTCGCCGACGAGGTGCAGGCGCGGTTGACAGCAGAAGAGCAGTTGCGTCAGTCGCAAAAGCTTGAGGCCATTGGCGGCCTCACTGGTGGCGTGGCCCATGACTTCAATAACTTGCTGCAAGTGATTGCCGGCAACCTGCACTTGCTGGCCCGCCACGAGCGGGACAACGTCAACGTGCAACGGCGGGTCAGTGCCTCCATCGAAGCCGTGGAGCGGGGCGCCAAATTGTCATCGCAACTGCTGGCTTTTGCCCGGCGCCAGCCATTGTCCCCGGCGGTCTACAACCCGCGACGCATCTACGATGGCATGGGAGAATTGCTGCAGCGGGCCTTGGGCGAAACCATCCAGATTGAAGTGAACCTGCCCCAGCAGCCCTGGTGCATCCACGTTGATCGCAATCAATTGGAAAACGCCCTGTTGAACTTGGCGATCAATGCGCGCGATGCCATGGTCGGCGAGGGCACCATCCGCCTGATCGGCGAGAACATCGTGCTCGATGAAGCGTTCTGTGCCGGCAAGGGGATCTCAGCCGGCGACTATGTCCGGCTGTCGGTGATCGACTGCGGTGCCGGCATGCCGCCCGACATCCTGAAGCAGGTGTTCGAACCGTTTTTCACCACCAAGACCGATGGCCAGGGCACCGGGCTTGGATTGAGCATGGTGTTCGGGTTCGTCAAGCAGAGTGGCGGCCATATCGAGATCTCCAGCGACCTGGGCGAGGGCACGCGGGTACGGATGTATTTCCCTCGAAGCCTTGCGCCCGAAGCGGGCGAAACCGAGCAACACGACGTGCTTCAGTCCGGCAGGCAAGAGACGATCCTGGTGGTGGAGGACAACGATGAGGTGCGCAACGCGTCGGTGGAACTGCTGGAGCAGTCCGGCTATCGGACCCTCACGGCCGCCAACGGCGATGAGGCGATGGAGCTGCTGCTGGAAGGCATCTCGGTCGACCTGATCTTCACCGACGTGGTCATGCCCGGCCTGATCAAGAGTTCCGACCTGGCCGCCTGGGCCAAGGTGCAAAACCCGCCGGTTCCTGTGCTGTTCACCTCGGGGCACACCCGGGACATCATCTCTCGCAACCATCAGTTGAGCCCCGATACCCATTTGTTGAGCAAACCCTACAGCCCGGACGCGCTGACTCGGATGGTGAGGAGTGTGCTCGACGGCTGATCGCGCTACCCCAAACAAAATGGAACTCAAACCGTTGTGTCACCTTCGAATACTCAAGGCCGGTCATTCCTCCGTCCCAGCCATGAACGAGGTGCCTATGAGCGACGATCCCGCAAACACCCAGCAACAAGGCCAGGCGCAGACGCCGTCCCCCCGAAACGATCCGGCCATAGACCCCCAAGCCCCGGAAAAACCTTCAAGCGCCGAGCCTGTCAGCCCTGCCGGAACGGACCAGGCCCAGAGCGCCGCCACTGAGGTCGATCAGAAGCAGCATCATCAGGACAATGACAACGCCTTCAGCCCCGGCTTCAAGCCTGATCCGGATCGGCCGAAATCCGATGAGAGTACTGACGCGGATATCGACACTGATGGTGGCTAGCCTATAAAAAGCAGATGGCGAATAGGGTGACTATTGAGTTGATGAGTGTGCTGACAGGTCCATCCGATCCCCCATTCCCGGCGCGCCTTCGTGCAAAGCTGATTGGATCTTTTCGTACAACGCATTGGCTTCGGCAGTAGTGATTGACCGTGAGCAATCTGATCGCCGCTCGGCGACTTTTCGTGCAAGCCCTAGAGCAGCACGCTGCAGCGTAGCCGGGATCTGGCTGGTGGTTTGTGTACGCAGTAGTGAGTGTTCATCTATCCATTGCGTGCGTTCGCTGCCTAAGGTGATTGCTGTCGGGTCATAACCTCGTCATCCGTAGTTCTCTTCGGCGGATACGATTCGGGATCCGGTTTGTATTTGGGTCTGTGGCCAACTGGCGCTGATCAGGCGGTGACCATATTGATTGTCTTAGCCTCGCTGTCAGTGTTGCTTCATTGCTCAATGACGTTGAAAAAAGCTACGAGTTTCATAATGAGTCGCTGTTTGGACGTGAGAAAAACCCAGCAGGTATAAGCTGCCGGGTTTCTCGGTCAGGTAGGCTGTCTCATTAAACCCGCCTCAAGCGTCGGGCTTTTTGCGTACCTCGCTCTACTTGCTTGGATGCGCAGCCTGAAGTTTCTTGGCGGCTTCCAGGTGATTTTGCAGGTCTGGCAGCATCTTCTGGGCGAACGCCTTGAGTTCGGTATCGCCAGCGTGCTTGTTGTCGGTAACGGTCTCGGCTTCTTTCTTGAACAGGGCGATGGTTTCTTCGTGGGCCTTGACCTGGTTGTTGGCATAGGCCGCATCAAAGGATTCATCGCGCACGTCGAGAATCTTCGCCTTGGCTTTTTTCATCAGCGTGGTGTCGTCGGGTACTTCGATGTCATGTTTTTGCGCCAGGGCTTTCAGCTCTTCGTTGGCCTTGGTGTGGTCAGTGATCATCTTGTTGGCGAACTCCTTGATGTCCGCCGATTGGCTTTTTTCCAAGGCCAGTTTGCTGGTCTCGATTTCTGCAATCCCACCGGTCGCCGCGTTGTCGACAAAGTCGTTGGAAGTCGCCGCCCATGCCATGCCCATGCTGGTACTCAGGGTAACTGCCAGGCCGAGTTGACGCAGGGTGAATCTGTCCATAGGTAAGTCTCCACACAAGTTGAACGAGCGATTCTTGTCGTCTCTGTTCAATGGAGGGCGACGCACCGGCAAAGGTTTGATCGCCAAGCGATCCAGTGCGATGAACGGTCACCGCTGGTCGGATTGGCGGTCGACAGAACCCTGTCGAGGAGGCCATCCTGATAATCGACGGGCGCCGCAAGAGCGTCTGCCACCGACCCATCGAAGGAGGTGTTCCATGCCGGTGTCCCACGATTTGTGCCAGGATCTCAAATGCACAAAAGATCACATCCAGCAAAAACGCAGCGAGAACCCAAGGCTCGACTCGTTACTTCAAAAATACTCCCAACTTGATGCCGAGGTGGTCGAAGCCGAGAGACCGTCCTCCGGCGCGCTGTCCGACGATGCTTTGGAGATGCTCAAGAAGAAGCGATTGCTGGTCAAGGACGAGATCGTGGCTCAGATGCAGGGGTAGCCTCAGGACCGAACCTGTGAAGGCCCTTCGTGTTGCGAAGGGCTTTTGTGGCGCCGCGGGGGCTTCGCCTGTAGGAGCTGTCGAGTGCAACGAGGCTGCGATCTTTCCATTGACGATTGAGTCTCAAGAGAAAGATCAAAAGATCGCAGGCTTCGCCAGCTCCTACCAGGCGGGAGCAATCTCTGGCCACGACACGCACCTCACGCCAGGCTGGCCGGCATCACAATCCGTCAGGTCAATGGATCCCAGCGCTGTGACCAGTCGCTGCCGGTCTTGACGATTTCTCGCAACACCTCGAACGCTTGCTGCAACGCCGCTGAATCCCGATCGCGGGAGTAGACCAGGTAGGTGGGGTAGTTGAATTCCGGTGCCTTGGGCACCCGTTCCAGAATGCCGCTGTCCAGGTAGCTCTGCACGACCCGGGTGCGGAAGTAGCCGCTGCCGCCGTTTTCCAGGATGTACTGCAGGGCCAGTGGACCGAGGTTGAAGGTCACGGCGGCCTTGGCCTTGTCCGGTAGCGCGGTGTCGTGTTGGCGCCGGAAGTCAGCACTCCAGTCGATGTACACGTAGGGCTCGGGACGGGCGGCCAGGCGTATCAGGATGAGTTTTTCTTCCAGCAATTGTTCGACCTGCAGGCGCGGCCAGTATTCGGGCTGATACACCAGCGCCGCGTCCAGCAGACCCAGCTCCAGCTGTTGCAGCAGTTTCTCGCCGTCGCGGATGTCCATGCGCAGGGCATGGCCGGGAATTCTCTGGCGCAGTTCACCGGCCCAGGCGAGCATCAAGGGATTGCACAGGCTGACCTCACCCCCCAGGTGCAAGACGTTGCGATAGCCCTCGGGCAGTGGCAGGTCCCGGCGGGCCGCTTCCCAGGTCTGCACGAGCTGGTTGGCGTAGACCACAAACGCCTCGCCGTCGCTGGTCAAGCGCGCGCCGGCACGGTTGCGTACGAACAGCGCGCAGCCGAGCTGGCTTTCGAGTTTTTGGACCCGGGCGGTGATCGCCGTCTGGGTCACGTGCAGCTTTTCGGCCGCTGCAGCGAGGCTGCCGTGGCGGACGATTTCCAGGAAGGTGCGGGCGAGCTCGATGTCCATGTTCAGGCCGATACGGGGTAAGCGGGCATTGTAAGAGCTGCCGCGCCTCGCCGATACCGGGCACTATTGGATGACTTGGGCCGGTGCTGTTCGCGCCCAAGGGGCGACCAGGCATTCTGGCGTGCGGCAGGCCCTGTGCTTGAAGACGAAACCACGGCACTTGTCGGCGAAACCGTGGCGATTGTCCACCATGTCATGTCGCATCTGCGCGAGTTCAGCATCGCGGCACGCCTGGATCGCCGATAGGCTCCGTTCGGCCTTGCGGACCCGAATGCTTTCATAGTTCGAGTCGAGCAGCGCACTGTTGGCTCGTTGCAGTAGCCACAGGCCGAACTCGTCGGGGCAGCGAGGTCCGATCTCCTGGACCATGCCGTAGCGCAACGCCTGGAGGGCGCTGATCGGCAGGCAGTCTTGGGTGAGTTTCCAGGCCATGTCCGGACCGACCGCGCGGGGCAGGCTGTAGGTCCAGTATTCAGAGCCATACAGGCCCATGGTCGCGTAGTGCGGGTTGAGCACGATGTCACGGCGCGCCAGCACGATATCGGCTGCCAAAGCCAACATCACACCGCCGGCCCCGGCGTTGCCCGTCAGGCCGCTGACCACCAGTTGCCGTGCGTTGAACAACTCAAGGCAAACGTCATTGATGGCTTGTATGTTGGCCCAGGCCTCCAGGCCGGGTTCGGCGGCAGCCTGGATAACGTTCAAGTGCACGCCGTTGGAAAAGCTGCCGCGCCCGCCGCGGATCAACAGCACCTGGGTGTCCCGGGACTTGGCCCAGCGCAGTGCCGCCACCAGGCGCTGGCATTGCTCAGTGCTCATCGCCCCGTTATAGAACTCGAACGTCAGCTCTCCCACATGGCCGCATTCCCGGTAGCGAATGGGTTGATAGGGCTCATGGCTGAACGGCTGGTGGGCCAGGGAACCGTCGAGCACCGGGACGCCATCGAGCCGGTTCGACAGGACATGGCGCGCCGGACACTTAAATGTCTGTTCGCCGGGCTGCGGCTTACGGCGCAAGACGCCGATCCACAGGCTTGCATCTCCTGTTGCCACCAACACCGCATCGTCACGCACGGCCAGCAGTTCGCCGGGCAGGCCGTGGCGAACGTCCGGATGGGCGTCGAACAGGTAAAACTGTTCGCCGGCCAGGATCGCGAGCACGCCGGGTTGACCGTCGGCGGCGTCGATGCAGCGCTGGATGAAATCGGTGCTGTCGTGCCAGTTGAAGGTGCAAGGGTCCTGGGACGGTTTCGGTTGCAGGCGTGCGACCCCGTCATGACGGCCATAGTCCAGTGGCACAGGGATGAAACCGTCGAGGTATTTTTCCACGACTTCGCGGGTGCAACGAATGGCCGCGTCGCTGATCGGGCCGCTATACAGCTCGGATTTGCGCAGGCCTTGAGGCAGGTCGAATTCGCAAGTGGCCCAGACTGGGCCAGCGTTCATTTGCTCTACCGCCTGCAACGCCGTGACCCCCCAGCGCTCGGGCTGCCGAGTGATCGCCCCGTTCAGGGTGCTGGTGCCGCGGTCGCCGACAATCCCGGGATAAATGATCACCACCGGGCGCCGCGGGTTACGCCATAACTGCTCGGGGACACGGTCCTTGAGAAATGGGCAGATCACCAGATGGGCGCCACTTTCTTCGATTTGCCGGCAGACCGAGGCCGGATCGGTGAATAGCACGACGCTAGGGCGATAGCCGGCCTCGCGCAGGTCCAGCCAGACGCGTTGGGTCAGGCCGTTGAAGGCGCTCGACAGCAAAATGATCTTCAGTGCGGGCAAGAGTCTCTCTTCCTTGAGATGAGCAGGTGCCGACTCCCAATGAGCCGTCCCTGGCTTTGATGGAGGCGCTACGTTAGCGGCTGGGGGAGGGGCGACAACTGACAGGGATCAAGGTTGTGCGTGCAACGCAGAATCAGGCGAGGGTAAAAACACGAATCCCGCCACGAGGGCGGGATTCGTTTGCAATCAAAGGCCCGCGAAGAACGCGAGCGCCGTCTCAGCTTGGGAACAGCTCGGACAGTTTCATGGCCAGCATCATGTCGCCTTCAGTGCGCAGCTTGCCGCTCATGAACGCTTGCATGCCGTCGGTGCTGCCGTCGACGATGCCTTGCAGGGTTTCGCCGTCCATCACCAGGGTCACCTGGGCGTCCGGGTTTTCACCTTCCTGCAGTTCGCAGGTGCCGTCCTTGATGACCAGCGAGAAATTTTTGGTGTCGTCAAGGCGGAAACCGAATACCAGGTCCAGGCCGGCAGCGGCGGCTGGGTTGAACTTGGCTTTCATGGCTTGTACGGCGTCGGCTACGGAGGTCATGGTTTCGATCCTTATCTAGGTAGTACAGCAAGGGTCTACAGTAATCCGGACTCAGCGAAAGGTGATGAGGTCCGGGGTTTTCAGAAGTTGCAGGTGAGCATGGCTGTTGAAGGATGCCAGGGCCACCTCGCGGCCCCTGAATTTCAGGTGGTTGAGCGAGGTGTTGACGATTTGCCAGTTTAGTTCGAAGGCCTGTCGGGCCGGTATCTGGGTGATCAGGTGGAGCAGGGCGGTGATGGTGCCGCCGGAGGTGAACACGGCGATTTTATGGGTGTTGTCGGCTTGCTCCAGGATGCGGTGCAGGCCCGCCTGGACCCGCTCGACGAAGCCCAGCCAGCTTTCCAGGCCGGGTGGGTCATACCGGCCGCTGAGCCAGCGCTCGACGATCAGTGCGAAGATGCGCTGGAATTCGGCGCGGTTCTGCCCAGCGTTGCGCAGGATATGCAGCGCCTCGGGCTCCTGGGGGAGCATGTCCGGCAGCAGGGCACGAATGACCGCGTCGGCATCGAACTCGTTGAACGCGGCGTCGATTTCCAGCTCGGGAACCGGCAACCCGGCGGCGGACATCTGGCCCAGCGCGCCGATGGCGGTATCCTGTTGGCGACGCAGGTCGCCCGAGAGGCAGCGATCGAATACGACACCGAGCTCCGCCAGGTGGCTGCCGAGCACGTGCGCCTGGCGCACGCCATTGGGCGAAAGGACATCGTAGTCGTTCGCACCAAAGGAGGCCTGGCCATGTCGAATCAGATAGATACTGCCCACGTCCGCGTCATCCCGGTACGTTGAAGGTTTGGCGAGGTTATGGGGATGGCGGTGAGCTGTCAATGAAAAAACATACGCTTGTTTGAAATGCTCGTTGCAGCCCTGTCCTGTCTCGCTCGCGTTTAGGTAACCACCGGTTTCATGGCTGGTCGCGACGCAGGCGCATGGGTATGCTGGGGCCGTTACGCGCCTGCGTCCAGTGGCGCATTGCATTTAAGGAGTTGCTGTGGAGTTTTTCATCGAGTACGCCGGTTTCCTGGCCAAGACCGTGACGCTGGTGATCGCCATCCTGGTGGTGTTGGTCAGTTTTGCTGCGTTGCGCAGCAAGGGGCGGCGCAAGTCGACCGGTCAGTTGCAGGTGAGCAAACTCAACGATTTCTACAAGGGGCTGCGTGAGCGCCTGGAACAGACGCTGCTGGATAAGGATCAGCTCAAGGCCCTGCGCAAGGCCGAGGGCAAGGCTGAAAAGGCCGGGAAGAAAAACAAGGACAAGCCGGCGGCCAAGCCCCGGGTGTTCGTGCTGGATTTCGACGGTGACATCAAGGCCTCGGCCACCGAGAACCTGCGTCATGAAATCACTGCGCTGCTAACCCTGGCGACGCCGAAAGATGAAGTGGTGCTGCGCCTGGAAAGTGGCGGCGGCATGGTCCACAGCTATGGCCTGGCCTCGTCGCAATTGGCGCGGATCCGTCAGGCCGGCGTGCCGTTGACGGTCTGCATCGATAAGGTCGCGGCCAGCGGTGGCTACATGATGGCGTGCATCGGCGAGAAGATCATCAGCGCTCCCTTCGCGATCCTGGGCTCCATTGGCGTCGTCGCGCAATTGCCCAACGTCAACCGGCTGCTGAAGAAACACGACATCGATTTCGAAGTGTTGACGGCCGGGGAATACAAACGCACGTTGACGGTGTTCGGCGAAAATACCGAGAAGGGCCGGGAGAAATTCCAGGAAGACCTGGACATCACCCATGAGCTGTTCAAGAGCTTTGTGTCCAACTACCGCCCGCAACTGGCCATCGATGACGTGGCGACCGGTGAGGTCTGGTTGGGCGTCGCAGCGCAGGGCAAGGGCTTGGTGGACGAGCTGAAAACCAGCGATGAATACCTGGCCGAACGCGCCAAGGGTGCCGAGCTGTACCACCTGCACTACGCCGAACGCAAAAGCTTGCAGGAGCGCATCGGCATGGCTGCCAGCGGTTCGGTGGATCGGGTGCTGCTCAGTTGGTGGAGCCGCCTGACCCAGCAGCGGTTCTGGTAATTGGGGAGCGGGTGCTCACCACTGGACCTTGTGGGAGCGAGCCGCTCGCGATAGCGGCGGCATATCTAACATAGATGCAAGCTGATCCACCGCCATCGCGAGCAGGCTCGCTCCCACAGTGGTTCGGGGGTGGGCTGGGCATCGATCATTCAGCAACAAAAAAGCCCTGAGCCGGTACACCGGATCAGGGCTTTTTCATGGTTTTTTTTCAGCGGCGACGGAACAGCGGCAGCGGTTCGTCAGTGGCAGCCTGGTAGGTCACCGAGAAGTCCCCGAGGCTTTCGAGGGCTTCGTAGGGGTCTTTGTCGGCACGCAAGGCAAAGGCGTCGAAGCCGCAGCGGCGCATGTAGAACAGCTGGTCGCGCAGTACGTCGCCAATTGCCCGCAATTCACCCTTGAAACCAAAGCGGTCACGCAGCAGACGGGCGTTGGAGTAGCTGCGTCCATCGGTGAAGGCCGGGAAGTTCAAGGCGATGACCTGCAACTGGTTGGCGTCCTCGCCGATGTCCTCGGCTTCCTCGTCGGCGTCCAGCCACACGCCCAAGCCGCCGTCGCGGGCCTTGAGAGCATGGGCGTGATCGCGCCACAGGGCCAGGGGCACGATCAGGTCGTCGCAGTTGGAGATGCCATCGAGGGTCGCGTCCTTGGGCAGCAGGTGCCAGGTTTCGTCGATGACCTCGTTGTTCTTAATGATTCGCTGCATAGACGCGTTCCTTGAAGAGGTCGATGCCAATACGTTGGTAAGTGTCGATGAAGCGCTCGTCTTCGGTACGTTGTTCGATGTACACGTCGATCAGCTTCTCGATCACGTCAGGCATGTCGTCCTGGGCAAACGACGGGCCGAGGATCTTGCCCAGGCTGGCGTCGCGGCTACCGCTGCCGCCCAGGGAGACTTGGTAGAACTCTTCGCCTTTCTTGTCCACGCCCAGGATGCCGATGTGGCCGACGTGGTGGTGACCACAGGCGTTCATGCAGCCGGAAATGTTCAGGTCCAGCTCGCCGATGTCGAACAGATAGTCCAGGTCGTCGAAACGACGCTGGATCGATTCGGCGATAGGGATCGACTTGGCGTTGGCCAGCGAGCAGAAATCGCCGCCCGGGCAGCAGATGATGTCGGTCAGCAGGCCGATGTTCGGGGTGGCGAAACCTTGCTCGCGCAGCTCGCCCCACAGGGTGAACAACTGGCTCTGTTCGACGTCTGCCAGGATGATGTTCTGCTCGTGGGAGGTGCGCAGTTGGGCGAAACTGTAGCGCTCGGCCAGGTCGGCCACGGCGTCCAGTTGCTTGTCGGTGATGTCGCCTGGCGCGACGCCGGTCGGCTTCAGGGACAGGGTCACCGCGATATAACCCGGCTTCTTGTGGGCCAGGGTATTGCGGGCGCGCCAACGGGCGAAGCCTGGGTGTTCTTTGTCGAGGGCTGCCAGTTCGGCGTCCTGATTGCCCAGCGCTTTGTACTGCGGGTCGACAAAGTGCTTGGCGACGCGATGCACTTCGGCTTCGGTCAGGGTGGTCTGGCCGCCACGCAGGTGAGCCATCTCGGCTTCGACCTTCTCGGCGAACACTTCAGGCGTCAGGGCCTTGACCAGGATCTTGATCCGCGCCTTGTATTTGTTGTCGCGACGACCGTAGCGGTTGTACACCCGCAGGATGGCGTCGAGGTAGCTCAGCAGGTCCTGCCACGGCAGGAACTCGTTGATGAACGCGCCGACCACCGGCGTACGTCCCAGGCCACCGCCGACGAGCACACGGAAGCCCAGTTCGCCGGCCGCGTTGTAGACCGTCTCCAGGCCGATATCGTGGACTTCGATGGCCGCACGGTCCGAGGTCGAGCCGTTGATGGCGATCTTGAACTTGCGTGGCAGGTAGGCGAATTCCGGGTGGAAAGTCGTCCACTGGCGGACGATCTCGCACCATGGGCGCGGGTCGATCAGCTCGTCGGCTGCGACACCGGCGAACTGGTCGGTGGTGACGTTGCGCAGGCAGTTGCCGCTGGTCTGGATCGCGTGCATCTGCACGGTGGCCAGTTCGGCGAGAATCTCGGGCACATCTTCCAGGGCTGGCCAGTTGTACTGGACGTTCTGCCGGGTACTGATGTGGGCGTAGCCCTTGTCGTAGTCGCGGGCAATTTTCGCCAGCTTGCGCACCTGGCGCGAGGTCAGTTGGCCATAAGGCACAGCCACGCGCAGCATCGGGGCGAAGCGCTGGATATACAAGCCATTCTGCAAGCGCAGAGGGCGGAATTCTTCTTCGCTCAGCTCGCCTGCCAGATAGCGTCGGGTCTGATCACGGAACTGCTTGACGCGGTCCTCGATGATCCGCTGATCGTACTCGTCATATATGTACATATAAGTCTCGGTCTCAGGCTTGGGCCGATCAGAAACAGCTGCATGTTGGCTCGCTGGAATCGGGTTCTGCCTCGGCAATTCTGCGCGCACGGCCGCGCACTCCTAGAGGAGCCGGTGCAAGATACCTGTTTTGAGTTATGCGCAAAAGTGATGTTTGAGTATATGTAAAGAACCAAATCGACTAATGAGATTGATTATTGCCTAACCCACATTTGTCGTGCGGGCAATCATCGTCTTAACTGTGGTCGAGTTCCTATGCAATCACCTACAAAACCGACAAGAGGCGATGCAATGAGCAATCCGACCAAAGTAAGGAAAAGCGACAGTTCTGTTGATGCCTGGGCCATTTTGTTCCTGATTATCCTGGTGGTGGGCACCGCAGTGTTCTGGGTCAGCCATCAATAGGTTCGAGCGGTTGCCGGCCACATGAAGGTCTCGCGTTCATGTGCCGGTTCGCCACCCGGGTCGTTATACTGGGTGGCGTATTACTTGGGGCGGGCGGTGTGTCGAAGTTTATCTGCAGGCTATTGGGGCTGTTATGCCTGTCATTCTGGACGCAGGCCCAAGCCGCCCATGTGGTTTCTTCTTCCGAGGCGTTGCCCGGCAGTTCGACTGCTCCTTCGGTCGTGTTCCTGAACCCGGGCCACTCCACCGAACCCTTCTGGGTCAGCTACACCGAATTCATGCAAGCGGCGGCAAGCAAGCTGGGCTTGCGGCTGCGCGTGGAGTATGCCGGGCGCGATCCCCAACTGATGATTCGCCTGGCGCGCAAGGCCGTCACGGCGAAGAACCGTCCGGACTACCTGGTGTTGGTCAACGATCAATATGTCGCCCCGCGGATCCTGCAATTGGCGCAGAGCAGTGGGGTCAGGTTGTTCCTGGTGAATAACACGTTGACCAGCGATCAGACTCGCCTGCTGACAGAGAACGGTGCCGCACCTCCCGAGTTGCTCGGCAGCCTGGTGCCCAATGATGAGCGCAGCGGTTACCTGATGCTCAAGGAACTGTTGCGCCAATACGGACCGCTGGCACCTGGGCAGACCCTCGACTTGCTGGCTTTTTCCGGGAAGAAACTCACCCCTTCGGCGCAACTGCGCGAGAAGGGCCTGCTCCGGGCGCTGGCCGAGCACCCGCAAGTGCATCTGCGCCAGTTGGTCTATGGCGAGTGGAATCGCGAACGGGCTCATGAGCAGGCGAGCCAGTTGGTCAAGCGCTATCCGCAGACCGAGCTGGTCTGGTCGGCCAACGATGAAATGGCCCTGGGTGCCATGCAGGCGTTCGAGGCGGCGGGTCGCCAACCGGGCAAGGATGTGTTGTTCAGCGCCATGAACAGATCCAGGGCGGCGCTCCAGGCCCGTATCGACGGGCGCTTGAGCGTGCTGTTCACCGGGCACTTCAGCTTGGGAGGGTGGGCCATGGTGCTGCTCCATGATCACGCCCGAGGCGTCGACCTCGCGCGTCATGGCGGTTACAACCAGCAGATCGACCTGATGCAATCGCTCGATCCGGCCCGCGCCCGCGCGTGGTTGAGCATGAATCCCGCCAAGGACTATCGCCTGGACTTCAAGCGCTTCAGCCTGGTGTCTCATCCGGATGGCGAGCGCTATGCCTTTTCGCTCGATGCCCTGGGGCGGCGCTAGAGCGACTAAGATCGAGACGGGCGGTATGGCTGTTTCGTTTCGCAAGAGGCCCGGTTCCATATTTGCAGATCCGTTCTATACGCCCGCAAAGTACAACACCAGATTGACGATCCCATACAACGTCAACCCGAAAATCACCGTAAACAGGATGCCCAGCAGAATAAAGTGACTTGGCTTGCCGTGGGTGAAGTCGCGGGCGCGGTTTTTTCCGCTTTGCACGCCAAGGGCCGCCGCTCCCACGCTGTGGAGCATTTGCCAGAGGGTGGGCGCCTTATTTTCGCTTGGTTCGTCCATGATGCTCTCCATACACAAGGTCGTATGTGGAGAGCATAGCCAATCTCTGCAGGCTTAAATCCCTCATTACACAGTTTCCATCGACCTATAACTATGTACCGCCCATGCGGTTCGCTAAACGGGTCTGCTGTCGCTTCATTCAAAGGAGCGATGTATGTCACCCGATTCCACACAGTCCCCGGAAAAAATACAGCCAAAGCCACGGGCCACGGAGAGTCTGCACGCGGACTTCCTGGAAGCCGCCATGCCGGCATGGCTCATCGAGGCTTCGACGCAACGCAGGCAGGCGATGAAGCAAGTCGGAACGCAGATGCCGGCCTGGTACGCGAACGCTTCGCCAGAGCAGCGCAAGGTGGTGGATGCCTGTTTTAAGGAAAGTCTTGCGGCACAGAATCAACTGGATAAGACCCTGTCGTCGTTCCTGGACATCGACACGTTTGCCAGGCCGCTCTTGATCCAGGCCTTGAAGGATCAGTTCCAGGTAGAGGTGGATGTCGACAAAACCTTGCTACGCCTTACACGGCCATGGGAAATAACCGTGATCAAGGTGGAAATTTCTTCGTTCGAATTGTTCAAGTTGCCCTTGCTGCAGGTTGCGCTGCACAACTTCGAAAGCTGGGAGTGCGAGCACGGCGCCTACCATGAAACATCAGAATTCATGGTGGAGAAGGACGCACCCGGCACTTACGCGCCCGTAGCGTTGAATGTGTCGGTCGGTCAATTCCTCGCCCTGTGCCGCACCTTGGACATCGGTGCGAAGTACCAAGCCTACCTCAAGTCATTTTTCTACCCGGCTGACGCTGCGACCGAAGCGACGCTTCGCCAGCACTTCATTGCCAGCCAGAAAGCCGCGTTGAGGGCCGCAGCCGAGCAGGCGCTATTGACAGGGGATATCAAACCCAGGGATCACGCGATGATTCTCTCGGTCATCAAGGGTGAAAATAACCCCTGGATGGGCGAAAAGCCGGTCTGGTTCGAAGACATGTCCCTGATGAAGCAAAGATTGGTGGGCTGTGTCGCGTTCTCGATCTGTGAGCTACATCGCTACAGCGACGAAATGATTCTTTATGTTCCCCATGATCCTGAATATCCAATGAAGCGCTACGACGGCGACCAACTGGAAACACGCTTCAGGCAATTGCTTACCACCCCCGAAACCACGCCGTTGGAATACACCGGTCCTACACCCTATCAGCGCTTTTTCAGTCAGTTCGTGCCCTACGATAAACGACCTTATTTCTTCAGCCAGTTTGTCCAGGAGGCAGCCGGCTTTCCAGGCATCCAATTGCCTGCGCCATGGTTGGGCATTTTTGAACCTTTCATACCCTCTTCACTGATGATGCACCTCCCGGGAGTCCCTCCCGATCCCTTAAAGGCAAAGCGCGAACCAAATCCCTACATCGCCCCTTCGACGTTGCCGCAGAAAGGCCGATCGTTGTGGGACGATAACTTGGATCCGTGGCACTACCTCTATGAGCGACACCGTGAAAAAGTGCTGGCCGATGCGCGCAGTCATGCGGTGCCCACGAGTGACGTCGACGCCAAGGCAAGGCAAGAAAAGCTGGCCAACCTGCTACAAATAGGGCTGTCTGCGGTGAACATGTTGTCGATGTTCGTTCCGGTGTTGGGCGAGGTCATGATGGTCGTCATGGCGGGACAGCTTTTATATGAAACCCTTGAAGGTGCGGTCGAGTGGGGCGAGGGCGACAAACGGGCAGCCAAGGCTCACTTGATCGACGTCGCAGAAAACCTGGCGTTGATGGGCGCGATGGCCGGTGTGGGGGCCGGGGTCAGCAAGCTGGCCGCCATCAAGCCTGAACCCGTGATCGAGTGCCTTGAGCCTGTGAGGTTGCCTAATGGCGAAACACGCTTGTGGAAGCCGGAACTGAGCAGCTATGAAAGCGCTGTAACACTCACCGATACGAGCACTCCGAACGCGCTGGGGCAATACGAAGTCGATGGGAAAACCCATATTCGTTTAGGGGGAAAGGTGTACGAGCAGTTTTTCGACGCATCGATCCACAAATGGCGAATCAAGCATCCAACGGACGAGGCGGCGTATCAACCAATCCTCCTGCATAACGGCAACGGAGCCTGGCGGCATTCGCTGGAGCGCCCGATGACGTGGGATCGCCTGACGCTGCTCAGGCGCATGGGCCATGAGACCTCGGCGTTTTCGGATGAGATGTTGCTCAGGCTCGCCGATGTCAGCGGCGTCAGCGATAACGCGCTACGCAAAATGCACATGGACCGAACGATGCCCCCTCCCGAGCTGAGGGATGCGATACGGCTGTTCAAGGCGGATGCCGAGGCCGCGCAGGAGATTGATCAGTTGCAAGCTGCAGCAAATCCGGGAGGGTTAACCCGGCAGCAAGTTTTTGAAAGGATCTACAAGGGCACGGAACCTGTGGACGGTCGTATCAGGATTTTGCAGCGTGAGTGCCCAGGCCTTAGCGAGGCTGCCGCCCAGGAGATCATCGCCCACGGTAGTGCTGCGGATCTCGCCCGTCTTGACGCAAGGCGCCGCGCACCGTTGAACATGCTCGAAGAGGCTCGCTGGTATGCACGACAAGGACGTCAGGTTCGGGCGTATGCGCGATTGCACAACGACAATATCGTTTCGGCCGACAGCCGACGCTTGGCATTGCATGCCCTGGAAAGACTGCCGGGCTGGCCCGTTACGCTGCGCCTGGAAGTGCGCGAGGGAAGCGACACGGGTGCGCTGCTCGAAAGTATCGGCGACAAGAATGCGCCTGAAAAAAAATACCTGATCAAAAACGGACCTGGCTATCAGGCCTTCAATGAGCAGGGTGAAGAGCCTGGTGGCATGCCCCCGCGGGGCGGCAACTTCTACCGTTCGATCCTGCAGGTTCTGCCCGCTGATGCGCGTTCCGCACTGGGGCTGCCGGAGGGGAACGGCCCCGAGCTGCAACGCATGATCATCGATTACGCCTACCTGCATCGTGGGGACATGACCCAGCTCCTTGAAACCCCCGCCAAGCGCTTCAAACCACCGGTTCGCGTGAGCGCGACGCTCAAGGGGTATTACGCGAGCGGCCGGGGTAGGGGAATGCATCCTTCCATTGAGGCGCGGGTGGAGGCACTTTACCCCAGCGAGCCACAGGCCGAGGCGTTCATCAGGCAACAACGGGGCAAGACCGAACGGCAGATCTATTTGGAACTGCAAACGCGCCAGCGCGAGTGGGAGTCGCTCGACGGCACGCTTGAACAATGGCTGGGCGAGACGCTCGGCAGCCCGGCCGATGCGCATAAAAATAGGTTTGCGCAGGCGCTCAGGGACGGTTGGCGCAATCGCCCGTTAGCGCAAGAGTCCCCCGAAGGCGCGCGGCTGGTGCTTTCCTGTGAGGTGTCGCTGCCCCCAATAGCCACCCATTTTGCGCATGTACGGGAATTGTCGGTGATTGGCGGCGGCATGACAGACGCCAATGCGGATGCCTTCCTGGCACTTTTCCCTGGGGTCACGAAATTGGAGATTGGCCTCAGGGAATCCGGATTCCTCGATCTGTCCTTCGGGCACCCGCCGTTGACCACCTTGCCGCACGCGGTGAGCCAGATGCCAGGACTCACCAACTTGCGGTTTTCCACCGCTGCTGTCTCGCTGGCCGAGAGTTTTCCACAAAGGCTCTCTTCGCTGACTTCACTGGAGGTGCTGCACATCGATTACTCAGGTTTCGATCAGACCGCCATGCACAACCTTGACCTGACACCATTGAGCCGTTTGCGTACGTTGAAAATCGAGGCGCCTCAAACGTTATCGCAATGGCCTGAATACGTGCAGCGTCTTCCCCGGCTCGAACGCCTGGAGCTGTCGCGCACATCGATACGTACGCTGCCGGATGCAATATTCGAAGGGCACGAAAAGTTGTGGGCCGGGCTATCGCTGAATTGGTCAGCGCTGACTCCGCAAGCGTTCGCGCGCGCCTACCGGTACGTCAGCGAATACTCGGGAGCGTTCGGCCATTTGGTGGACGTGGATCAAATGGTGGACGGCTACTGTCGCGGGCAATTGCGCTTGCTGGTCGGGGAGGCCGAGTCTGTCGGGCGCCTGCCCGTGAAATTTGACAGTGCCTCCAATACTCCTCAGGAACGATTTGCTGCGGTAGAAGCACTCAGGGCTGAACACGATGGAATCTTTGCGCAGTTTTTTTTCGAGCCGACGGGGGCGGAAGATTTGTCATACGCCTTGCTTTCGCCAGTGTGGTGGGAGGGCGGAGGTCTGTTGTTTCGAGCGTTGCGAGACAGCTGGCGCGGCGCTGTACGCCGACGCCTGGGGTTGCCGACCGCAGGGGGCTCCTTGTTTGAGCTGCCGGTTTCCGGGTCTGCTCTTCCCGGTAAGCTGTTTGCAGCGCTCCCAGCGTTGCCGCCCGCAAGCTTCTCCCACGTAGAAACGCTGCGCTTGGGATCGTTGGATGTTTCCCCCCGGCAGGCGCGCAACTTTTTCAGGGCATTCAGCGGTACGCGAACATTGGAAATAAGCGGCAACGGCTTCACCGAGTTGCCTTTCGACGCCGAAGACTTGCCGGCCTTGACGCAACTCGATATGCGCAACAACAACCTGCTCGTCACGCCTACTGTTCAAGCGCAGTTCAATGGGTTGACGCTGCTTGAGCAACTGAATCTGGAAAACAACCCGCTCGAGATGCTTGATGTCAGTGCCTTGACCCGGCTCAAGGCACTGGGCCTCAAAGCCACCCAGTTGCGGGCTTGGCCAACCGGTGCCGAGAACCTGACGCAGCTTTCCTGGCTTGACTTGCGGGATAACCAACTGCAGTCGCTCCCACCAACAGTGCTGTCCAATGATGAAGTCCTGTTAAAGACCCATTTGGCCGGTAACCTCTTCAGCCCTGAAGGCGAGGCAGCCTTGAGTGCGGCACATCAGCGAGTCGAAGATGCAAGAGGGCTTCCCCATGGGGCATTGGCCCGATTTGCCAAGGAGTCTGTACCGGATCAATTCCCGCCGACGGAAACAAGCTGGTCGATCGCTCAACTTCTATTACCGCCGCCCGAGGCGTGGGCCGTGGTCGAGGGGGATGCGGGACGCAAACTGCGCCTGCAGCGGCTGGATCCGATCCTGACCCAGGAACAGGCAGCCCTGAAGCTCGGGCAATGGCGTGAAAACGGGATGACCGAGACGCAGATCGACGAGCAGGTCAGCCAGTGGCATCAATCGTGTGTCTCGCTGACTCGTCGGTTGAATGACTGGCTCTTTATCAGAGAAGTCCGAGTCGCAGGGGGCACCGTTTCCGTGCAAAGCCGCGCGCTGGCGGCCAAGAGCATTCGTGAGGTTTGGCAAGAGGGACTGATACGCCACGGTGGGGCAGGACAAACACTCAGCCTGCATGGTCTGCAATTGGGCGACTTGCCTGAGTTGGGTGTGCAATTTCCTGGCGTGACAACGCTGGAGCTTTCGGGTGTCTTGCTGACCGAACGGGGCTCAAATGGTTTCTTCGGTTCCTTTGCTCATTTGAATCGATTGGACCTGGGCGGCAATGAACTGACCGCCGTTCCGGATGCTGTCCTGCAAATGGAGCAGTTGGAGCATCTGGGATTCGGTGATAACTATTTGCCGCCTGCGGCGGCTTACCCGTTATTGACAAACGGTCGCCTGCGTTCGCTTAACTTGACCATTAATAGACTGGTCACGTTCGATCCTCCGGATTTTGGCCAGATCGAAGCACTGGACCTCAGCTATAACGACATAGAAAACTGGCCCAGCCAGCTATTGAACGCGCAAGAGCTGGGTGTGCTGAACTTGAGCGGCAACGAGTTTACTGATCTTCCGGCGGGGTTGCTGGATGGCAGCCATCAGAGGCTCGTGGACGGAATGGATTTGAGTGATAACGAAGACCTGTCGCTCAACACATTTTATGAACTCAGGGATTACCTTGAGTCAGGCAATCGCGAAGAGGTTCTAGGATTTTCCCGAGACGAAATCGATAGCCTGATCGCTATGTCAGAGGCGCCACAAGACGATATCTCGGACTCCAATGACGACTCCGATGGTGGCGCAGGCGCTAATGGCCGTCATGATCCGCATGCCTCTGTCGCTGCGGTCGAACCTCTTCTTGATCCGACGGGCGATGCATCGGCCGAGGCGCTGAGTCCATGGCTGGTGGGCTCAAACAGTGAACAAATCACGGTCCGGAGCCGGATCTGGGCGCAGTTGGCCGAAGAAAGCGATCACGAGCGGTTCTTCCAATTGCTTGCGCTGTTGCCTGATACGTTCGATTTCAGGTTTGACCGGGCAGAACTGACGCGACGGGTCTGGAACATCATGGACGCTGCCAGCGAAAATAGTGAGTTGCGTCAGTTGCTGTTTCAAAACGCCGAAACCCACGGTACTTGCATCGATGGCCGCATCTTGACCTTTAGCGAGTTGGAAGTGCGTGTGTTTGTCTTTCAGGCCTTGCGTGACATTCCGCTGGACCGTCCCCTGCTCAGGGGCCAGGCGTTGCTGCGCTTGTCGCGGCAGTTGTTCCGGCTGGAGAGGGTCGAAACGTTGGCTGAAGCGGCTGGCCAGGGCAGGGATCGGGCGGAAGTGCGCTTGCGTTATCGCATTGGCCTGACGAGCGGATGGGGCGACGGCATCGATTTGCCGGGGCAGCCTACGCACATGGCGTTCGGCGCACCGATCACTGGAGAACTGGCGGCGCGCACCCGCACCTCGATTCTTGAGGCAGAGCGCAGCGATGCGCTATTGGTAAGCATGGCGTCGCGTGACTACTGGACGACCTACCTGCAGGAGCGGCATCCAGAACAAATGCGCAACATCGCGGATGCTGTCGCCAATAGGCGTCATGAGCTCCTGGACGCACTGGAGGATCGCCGGGCTGATGGCGGAATCGATACGCAGCGGTACAACCTGGAACTCAATGCGTTGGGCAGAACAGTCGATGCCCTGCGCACGGAGAAGCTGGTTGAGTTGACGCGAAGCGAGTTGAACGATTTGCGAAGCACCGTTGGTGAAGCGGGGCAATCCGGTACCCGGTCACCCCAACCTGGACCGTCACGCCGCAACTGATCCGCAGTTGCGGACCTGAAGGCCGATCTGTCGATACCGGTGCCGTCGATGGGTCGGTTTGCTGATGTTAATAGGCTTGTTTGCTGCTCTAGGGAAACGCTGAAAAAGACTTCCTGATTTGGCAAAATTACCGGACACCAGTCGCCGAGCTTTTCAATGATGAAACAGATGACCTTCGCCGATGCCGAGTACGCCGGCAAGCGCAAGCAGACCCGCAAG
>NZ_CAXAPD010000013.1:0-177466 GCF_963970515.1 Pseudomonas sp. RL_5y_Pfl2_73
GCAGAAGATCTCCTGTGGGAGCGAGCCTGCTCGCTATGACGCCAGAACAGGCAACGTCGCCCTCAACTCGCTCCCACAATGGCGCTGTTGTGAATACAAAATCCGTGTTCGCAGAAGATCTCCTGTGGGAGCGAGCCTGCTCGCGATGACGCCAAAACAGGCAACCTCGCCCTCAACTGGGGCACAAAACCCAGCCATCCGGCAGCGAACATCCCCGATACGACACGATTTCACCCATTACGACCGCCCTCGCCACACTGGCACGCCCACTGCACTGCCCCTCCCCAGCGCTTTTGCTATGGATCGAGGGGAGCCACCGATGAACACACAACTCAAACCCACCCTGGGCGCCCTGCATTTATGGGGCATTGCCGTCGGCCTGGTGATCTCCGGCGAGTACTTCGGCTGGAGCTACGGCTGGGGCGTGGCCGGAACGCTGGGCTTTTTGGTGACGTCATTCATGGTCGCGGCCATGTACACCTGCTTCATCTTCAGTTTCACCGAGCTGACCACCGCCATTCCCCACGCCGGCGGGCCGTTTGCCTACAGCCGTCGAGCCTTCGGCGAAAAAGGCGGGTTGATCGCCGGGCTGGCGACGCTGATCGAATTCGTCTTCGCCCCGCCGGCCATCGCCCTGGCCATCGGCGCCTACCTGAACGTGCAATTCCCGGCCCTGGACCCGAAACACGCGGCGGTCGGGGCCTATATCGTGTTCATGGGCCTGAACATCCTCGGGGTGAAACTGGCCGCGACGTTCGAGCTGATCGTCTGCGTCCTGGCGGTGGCCGAACTGCTGGTGTTCATGGGCGTCGTGGCCCCGGCGTTCAGTTTCAGCAATTTTGCCCTGAACGGCTGGGCCGGTTCCGATGTGTTTGGCGCACCGGCCATTGCCGGCATGTTTGCCGCGATTCCCTTCGCCATCTGGTTCTTCCTGGCCATCGAAGGCGCGGCCATGGCCGCCGAAGAAGCCAAGGACCCGAAACGCACGATTCCCAAGGCCTACATCAGCGGCATCCTGACTTTGGTGTTCCTGGCCATGGGCGTCATGTTCATGGCCGGCGGTGTCGGCGACTGGCGCACCCTGTCGAACATCAACGATCCCCTGCCCCAAGCCATGAAAACCGTGGTCGGCGAAAGCTCCGGCTGGTTGCACATGCTGGTGTGGATCGGCCTGTTCGGCCTGGTGGCGAGTTTCCACGGCATTATCCTCGGCTACTCGCGGCAATTCTTCGCCCTGGCCCGCGCCGGCTACCTGCCTGCCTCCCTGGCCAAACTGTCACGCTTCCAGACGCCGCACCGGGCCATCATCGCCGGCGGACTGATCGGCATCGCGGCGATCTACAGCGACGGCCTGATCAACCTCGGCGGCATGACCCTGACCGCCGCCATGATCACCATGGCCGTGTTCGGCGCGATCGTCATGTACATCATGAGCATGCTCAGCCTGTTCAAATTGCGTAAAACCGAACCCAACCTGGAGCGCACCTTTCGCGCGCCGGGCTATCCGCTTGTACCCGGCATCGCCCTGGTATTGGCAGTGGTGTGCCTGGTGGCGATGGCGTGGTTCAACGCGCTGATCGGGCTGATCTTCCTCGGCTTCATGGCGGTGGGTTTCGTCTACTTCATCCTCACCGCACAACTGCGCGCGGACGCTCCCGCCGATGCGATGCTGACCGGGCTTTGAGGTGAAGCCAACCGAACGGGCGTAGTATGGAACCACTGCGAACAACCTTCGCTCATAAGTGGTAGGTGCGATGGATCGGCGAAACGTTCGCCCGTCCATCGCCCCCCCCCTCAAGGAGAACCCTATGCCCTGGTATGCCTGGTTGATTCTGATCGTAGCAATCGGCTCGATCGTGGGTGGCCTGATGATGCTGCGCGACACCGCCCACAAGGTCGAGTTGACCGATGAGCAACGCAAGCGCGTTGCCGAACGCAATGCGGAAATGGATGCGAAGGAAGCCAAGGATCGTTGATCTGCTTGTGTGGCAAGGGAGCTTGCTCCCGCTGGGTCTGTAGGAGCTGTCGAGTGCAACGAGGCTGCGATCTTTCCCCTATAAATTGAGTCTGGAGCGAAGATCAAAAGATCGCAGGCTTCGCCAGCTCCTACAAAGCCAGCGCCTACTGCATCACCTTTCCCAATCCGCCTTGGCGATATGCAAGCCATGCAACCCCTTGTACGCTGCCCGCTCAGGCTGGCTCCAGCCTTCCAGCAATGAATCCTCCAACCGATAGATCTCAACCCCCAGCGGACGACAGACGCTAAGGGGATCCTGTGCATCAGGCCCCCACATCGCCAGCGAAAGGTCACCACCCGGGCAGGTGGACAGGGCGCACAACAGATCGATCTCGGCAAAAAACTCCAGGTAATCGCCCTTCTGCGCCGGACAGGCCTTCATGAAGTACATGTCGTCATGATTGAGCCCCGTGCACTGGAAAATATTCAGCACGTCATGCACATCGAACTCGGTCAGGCCGTGGGGTAATACCGCACGGGTCAGGTTCGAGTGGCAATGATGGTGAAAATCCTCGCCGGTCAGCATCCTGTTCACGTACGGATCACAGCGCGTACCCAGCAGATCGTGCAACCGTCCACCATGCTCGTCGATGCCATAACCGGCCAGACTGTCATCGGTAATGGTCACCAATGGCCGCAGGAATGGCAGGTTCGACCACAACCGATCATGGGTGCTGACATGGGCGCCCTGAAGCTGACGAGTACGCGCCGCCCACAAGCGCTCCCGCGGATCATGGGCGTTCCAGACGTTGAAGTCCCCCACCTGCGGGCCCACCGGAGTGGTGACACGGAACACATGACCGGCAGGTACGTGCCAAGCGCGACCGGTGCGGATGGGCACCTCGAACTGCTCGATCAGGGTGCGTTTGTCCTGCTGGGTGCGGATGCGGTCGTAGAAGGGTGCGTCCACTTGCAGGGCTGAGCCTTTGCTGACCTGGTAGGCGGCTGGGTAGTTTTTGTGCATGGGGTGGGTCCTTGATCTGAGGTGATTGCCGGGAACGAAGCTCCAAAAGGGGATGGTCGAACCTGCACCAAGACGCATCCGAATCATCGTTTTAGGTGGCATTGGACCAAAACGCAAAAAGGCCAGTCATATTCGACCGGCCTCTTTCACCATCACACCTCAGTTCACTTCCAGCTTGTCACGATTCCTGTCGAGAATCGCCTTGCCAATCCCCTTGACCTCCAGCAACTCCTCTACCGAAGAGAAGGCTCCATTACTCTCACGATACGCAACAATCGCCTCAGCCTTGGCCTTGCCTATCCCCGCCAGCTCGCGTTGCAGCATCGCGGCGTCCGCCACGTTCAGATCCACCTTGGCGCCTTGCGGTTTAGCCGAAAGTTCCAATGCCTGCGGCGCAGCCGTCGTCTCGGGCTTGACCGCGGGCGCAGCGATAACAGCTATAGAGGCGCTGGTCAGAAGGGCAAAAACCAGAGAGTAGAAATAGCCTGTACGCATAAGTGACGCTCCATGACATCGTTAAGAGAGAAGCAGCTTTTCCGAAGCTGCTCCTCAAACTTAGGCAATGATGGGGGGCTGTCAAAAGTGTGTACGTTACAGGGTGTGTAACAATCAGGGTTCCAGGCGACGTTGCTGGTAGATCCAGTCGACGATCTCGCCGTCCGGGGCGTAGCCACTGACGGTATCGCGCAGCAATTGACGGACTCTGGCGTAGTCATCGTGTTCGATGGCAGCCAGCAGCTCCGCCAGCCGGACCTTGAGCACATCCCATGGTAGGTGATCTTCGTTGGCGCTCATGATCATCGGATGCGGGGTCGCGACAACGTTATCGCCAATCAGCAACTCCTCGTAAAGCTTCTCGCCAGGACGCAGCCCCGTGAACTCGACTGAAATGTCGCCATGAGGGTTCTTTTCCGAGCGAACACTCAAGCCAGACAGGTGAATCATCTTCTCCGCCAGCTCGACAATCTTCACCGGTTCGCCCATGTCCAGTACAAACACATCCCCCCCCAAGCCCATGGAGCCGGCCTGAATCACCAACTGTGCGGCCTCAGGAATGGTCATGAAATAACGCGTGATCTTGGGATGCGTAACGGTTAACGGCCCGCCGGACTTGATCTGCTTATGGAACAACGGAATAACCGACCCTGACGAGCCCAGTACATTTCCGAACCGGACCATGGTGAAGCGGGTTTTATTAACGCGTGAGACATTGGCCGTATCGCCAAACAGCACTGGCGCCAGTTCACGGCTCAGGGCCTGCAAGGTCAGCTCTGCAAGGCGCTTGGTGCTGCCCATCACGTTGGTGGGGCGCACGGCTTTGTCGGTGGAAATCAATACAAAATTCGATACGCCCGCCTGCAATGCGGCTTGTGCGGTGTTCAACGTCCCGATTACGTTGTTCAAGACACCTTCGGCAATATTGTGCTCAACCATGGGCACATGCTTATAAGCGGCGGCGTGATAGACCGTGTCGACATTCCAAGTCTTCATCACGTCCAGTAACTTGTGCTGATCGCGCACCGAACCCAGGATAGGCAGCAAGCGGACAGACAACGACTCCCGAGCAATTCGCGGCTCAAGTTCAGACAGAATACTGTAGAGATTGAACTCACTATGCTCGAACAGCAGCAGCGTAGTGGGCTTGAGGGCGAGAATTTGTCGACAAAGCTCAGAACCAATCGAACCTCCCGCCCCCGTCACCAAAACCGACTGTCCGGCGATGCAATGCTCAAGCAAATCTGCTTGTGCAGGCACAGGATCGCGCCCAAGAAGATCCGCAATATCCACTTCCTGGATGTCATCAACCTTGACCCGGCCACTCGCCAGATCCATGAAGCCGGGAACACTGCGCACATGCAGCGGGAAACCTTCCAGCAACGTCAATATTTCACGCCGACGCCCCCGTGACGAAGACGGGATCGCCAGCAAAATCTCTTGCGCACCAGTCGCATCGATCATCTTTTGAATATGTTTAGGCTGGTAGACCTGCAGGCCGGCGATCACCCGGTCTGCGATGCTGCGATCATCATCGATGAACGCGACCGGACGCATCACCCGCCCCATACGCAAGGCGGCGACGAGCTGGTTACCGGCGGCACCGGCACCGTAAATAGCGACTTTGGGTAAGCCGTCGTCACGATTGGTGAAGGGTACATGCTGGGCTGCGGTGAACCAGTCACCGAGGAAATATTGCCGCATCATCAGGCGCATCCCGCCAATCATGATCAGGCTGAGCCACCAGTAATTGAAGATGATGGAGCGTGGGACCACGTTGGTGTGATTGCTGTACCAGTACACGACAAGCGCCAGTAACAAGGCCGAAAGGCTGACGGCCTTACAGATGGTAATCAGCGCGTCGTTACCGAAATAACGCATGACGGCACGATACATCCCGAAGCGGATGAAGATCGGAATTGCAATTATCGGAGCGGATGAGAAAAGCCAAAGGTGCGTCTCGATCGGGGCAGCCAATGCGTCGACGCCCAGCCGAACAACAAACGCCAGCCACAAAGCGAGCCATACGAGAAGGACGTCCATCGCCACCTGGATCGCGCGCTTGTGGCGTCGCGGCAGTCCCAGCAACGCTGTTTTTAATTTATTCATAAACCCTTCACGCACCTCGGTCAACTCCTAAACCCCATCCATTCCTGATAAACGCGGTTCCATCATCGACCGTTGGACAACCGATAAACAAAAACGCGATTTTTCACCTTTAAACTAGGCGTTCTCAAGCTCGCCAGCATGAAATCTGACGGCGAGCAGTACAAAGGTACGCAGGCAATGATTAAAGCCAACATTCCACCCACATTCCACAATACGACACATGCCGTCAGCGGCAACAACCAGAGCATATTAATCGCCACCACTGCTAACGTCACTGCCAAATACCGACCATATTGACGGGAAGCAAACTTAAGCATGGCTATGATGAGCCTCGTAGACTTTTTCGCCTCGCAGCAGGCGTCGTAATAAAGTAACGGTTGCATCGACACGCCCAAGCTGCCTGTAGCAATAACAAGCCCAGGACAATGCCGAGCAAACACTTTCGACGCTGGTGTTGGGTCACATCATGATGATGGGCTCCTGAAGGTAGGCAAGGCGCAGGATAGGTAGAGGGCGAAACCCTTGAGGCTCGCAGGATTTCTTAGATCTAGACCGCCCGAGCGATGCCCCACGCTATGCCAGGGGCATAACGAAAAGCTCTGAGGAGAAGCGCCGAGTCGTCTCTATGGACGGATTTTTCAGCGCGGAAATCATGGGTTTTCCTTGCAAAGTGAAAATCCATGGTGATGAGAAGCTTCCTCGCTCGATAATGGCTTGCGAATTCCCGTTACGAATGTCCTGAATGATCAGGCCACCACCGGGAGGCGAGCTGATTGCGAACGAGCCACTCCCATCAAGTGCGGCACCGCCTGCGTACGTGTGGACAACTGCCTCGGTCAGCGTGACGATTGACTTAACTGATCGATTCTCGACGTCGACAAAAGCAATCTTGCCGACTCCGCGCGTGCCGTCTTGGCTCATTTGACTATATGACACTGCGACATTGTTATCTTCTACCCACCTCGTTTCATAAGGGATGGTGTCGTAAATTTGATCGTCACCCAGGTTTATGGGAATCTCAATCTTCGAAAGGAAGGCATCTTCCGAAATGACTACCGACAGTCCTTCGTGACGCTTATGTTCCGACCTGTAAATGGCATATGACATCGCGCAGCGCCCATCAGACGATGATACCAAAGGGGTCGAATATGGAAAGGTTCCTGCCCCGTAGCCTACAATCTGTACAGGCGTAGACCAAGTCTCTCCGCCATCATCACTGGATCTTGCAACCGTCCTGCGCCACTCACCCGCGCTGCTATTCCCGATGCGCTCTTGTAGTGTATGCATGAGGATTATTCGCCCATCGGGTAGCCCCGCTACAGACGCATAAGTTGATCGTCCGGTATCCAATACACGGATATCTTCCCACTCACCAATGTCTTCAGGACGCTTAGTTCGCATACAATACAATGGAGAAGCGTGATTACTGAAGCAAGCTAGTATATGCCCCTCAAATTGTCCACTCGGAATTCTGATCAAGGCAGGCGATCCATGATCACTCGCGCCTTCGAAACGGGCCATTACATTGACTCTACGAACCAATAGGTCATCCGTTATTTCTGCGACAGAGACCTCCCCACCTGAGGTAATATAGCCGAAACAAAATCCGCCAGTAAGCTCTGCTACTGCAGGTCGGTTGTACCATAAGCTATACGCGTTCTGAATCGTAAGTGGTGCTGGTGGGTTTAATCTACGAATGAAAGGAATCGCCGAAAAAGCGGCGACCACTCCTGCAGAAATAAGAAAGTCTCTACGATTCATCGGTCGCCCATGCCCTGTTCATCAGCCCTTCTATGCCATTGGCACTTGGTATAGATGCACTTGCGAAACTGAAAATTCATTCTATTAGGATCTCGCCTTTAACGAAAATAGCTGCCGCAAGGACCGCAGGTAGCATACCATCGCGACATAGCTTTTCGATGATTTAACTGGCATGCTCTCTGCGGTAATCACGAGAGCTATTTTCGTACAGAGTCTAGACTCGCTTGATCATGGAGATTCACAGGTTTAGAGGATGCGTAGATAGCCAACGCCGCAGGAAGCATCAAATATGTAAAATATTTCCCTACAATCAAAAGCAGTATTGATGTTGCGAGCAATGAAATAGCAATATTTGATTGGTGCGTTGAGCCTCTAAAACTATAATTCACACACCCTTGAATGAACGGAAGGAAAGCCAACAGAGCGAAGAATACCCCACCAACGATACCTGTTTCTTGCCATACCGACATTACATTATGGATGTATCCGCCCTCTTCGTATTCGCCGTACGCGCCAACTATAGGGCTATTAAATATTTTCTCCATGCCTTCGCGAGCCATTCTATCTCGCTCATTATTCGAATTATCTTCCTGCAAGTTAACCAAGGTTGCGACTCTGCTTTCTGGAATGCTAATACCACCAGTAGTCAGCATAATAGAAGACAAACCTATAACCATTGCGCCAATAATGATCAGCGTGAACTTCTTCCTACAAGAAAGAAACTCCAACAACAAGGCAAAAAAAACGTATCCGGCAAACTCACTTCTGGCGGAGTTGATGTATAGACAGGCTAACGCAACAATATGAACACCCATGCGTAGCTGTCGACTTGTTGCGGACCTAACAATAAATACTGTTGCAATGAAATAGCAAAGCGCAAACGTCTGATAGCTAGGGATCTGACCAACGTCATCGGCCATTCCACGGAGTATGAATCGGCCATCCAGGGTAAATGTAAGTATACATATAGAAGCTGCCAACCAACAAAGAAAAATAACGCGAGAGCCTTCTACCGAATGCGAGAATACTCTTTTACACAATGTAAACACCGCCAAACTTTGCAGAACTGAAACCAAATGCCAAGTCATAACACTAGAACCACCAAACACCCCATTCCAGATGACAATTGCGGTGAAAAAAAATAAAAATAGTGTATATGAAAACTCTACGAGCTCCATTCTACCCCTTCGCAGCACGTCCCAAACGCTTAACGGAAACAGTATGAGCAATGACAAAACGCAAATCACACCAAAGTACCCACCCGCAAGAGGAGGTATAATATGACTTGTAACAGCAACATAATAAAGAATGGTACCTGGAAACAACAAGGCAAACAAATATTGTGAAATCTTTAAAAGGGGCAGCTTAATAATCATTAGTTATACATGCCTGTTCGTATCCAACATATCCTGGCGAATGATACCTGTGCGCGAAGTCTAAGTCATGGCCAAGCGCCCGAACCATCCTCACACAACGCTTGCGTCAAAGTTGTTCTCTATACCCTTAGCTAACGGCCGCTCCAGCATCATAAATTGCGACCTTTGGCAAGGTCACGACTGGTAAACGGTACATGCAGACTGGCTGCAAACCAGTCGCCCAGAAAGTACTGACGCTCTATCAGACGTAGCCCGCCGATCAACATCAGGCTTAACCACCAGTAATTAAATACAATTGAACGAGGAAAAAACGCAGTATGATTGCTATGCCAATAGACGACCAATGCCAATATAAGTGATGACAGTGACACCGCTTTACAGATAGCAATAAGCGCATCATTTCCAAAATAGCGCATGACAGCGCGGTACATGCCGAAACGAATAAAAATGGGTATAGCGATGATGGGGGCTGCCAAGAATAACCAGTAGTGAGTAGACAATGGCCCATAGATTTCATCTACACCAAGACGTACGATGAACGCAAGCCAGAGGGCAAGCCAGACCAGCACCCCGTCCGTCACTACTTGGAGTGGGAGCCGCAGCATTCCCGTACGAAGCCTATCCGGCATCCACTTACTCTCCTGACTCCGCCCCAAACCAGCCCCCTTCCAATTGCATTTCATGCATTCGTCCTGCCTGGCCGGTGTAATCTGACCAAAGAAGTCGAACTTGGGTGGTATCACATGTTTTCATGCGCTAGTTATCACCCAGGATTTCATTTCCCAGTGGCGTCGTGCATAACCCTTGTCAGTACTTCGCAAGTCTTGGCCATTTCGGCGTCCGTCAGCGTTGGATGAACCAAGAACATCAGGCTTGTTTCTCCGAGTCGCGCTGCCACTGGCAAGCTCTCCTCGGGTCGCCACGGAGTATTGTCGAAAGCCTTCTCCAGGTAGACCTCTGAACATGAACCCGAAAAGCAAGGCACGCCGCAGGCGCCGATCTCGTTAAGGATCCGGTCTCGATCCCACCCTTCTGCGAGTTGATCCGATTCTACGAAGACGTAACACTTATACGCTGCATGCACGATATCGTTGGGAGTCTCAGGAACACGCATCCCCGGCAAAGCCTTGGCGCAATCCCAGATACGGCGAGCGTTAGCCAGCCGCGACTGGTGCCACTGGGGCATCCGTTTCAGCTGAATCCTGCCAATCCCGCCTTGTACCTCCAGCATCCTCCAGTTGGTGCCGAAGCTCTCGTGCAGCCAACGGAATCCTGGGGCATGCTGTCGCTCATACACGGCTTCCCAGCTCTTTCCATGATCCTTGAACGACCACATCTGGGCCCAAAGTTCACGATCATTCGTTGTAACCATGCCACCTTCACCGGCAGTGGTCATTATCTTGTCCTGACAGAACGACCAAGCACCAATATGGCCTATCGACCCGATCGCCTTGCCCTTGTATCGGGCGCCATGCGCCTGTGCACAGTCTTCAATTACTCGGATCCCGTGTTCAGTCGCCAGGGCCATGATCGGGTCCATATCACAAGGCCATCCGGCAAGGTGAACACAGATGATGGCTTTGGTACGAGGAGACAGGACTGCCTTGATGGTTGACGCATCAATATTCTGCGAATCCGCATTTACATCCGCGAACACAGGGATGGCGCCAGCATTAACGATGCTGGAAACAGAGGCCAAAAAGGTTCGGGAAGTCACAATCACTTCATCACCAGCACCAATTCCCAACGCCTGCAGAGCCAAGTCGAGCGCTACCGTACCATTGGCCACTGCGACCGCATGATCAGTCTCGGCCCAATCGGCAAACTCTCGCTCAAATTGGCGGCACTCCTGCCCAGTCCAATAATTTACCTTGTTGGACAGAATGATGTCGCGAGCGCAATTTGCCTCCTCTTCAGAGAAAGATGGCCACGGAGAAAAGGGGGTATTCAGCATTGAACTATTCCTGATTCGTCAAACTGGCAAGGATGCAAACGGCTTCAAAACGCGGTCTACCGCCACATCACTAAATGGATGGAATTCTATAAGACCCGCGCAGGAACGCCTACCACTACGCAGCCTCCTACAACATCAGCCACGACTGCCGCCCCCGCGCCAATCAATACATCAGCGCCGAGTGTCACCAATTGCTTTACGCAGGCGCCTATTCCTACCCATGCGCGATCACCCACCTCGACCCCGCCGGCAAGCCGAGCACCTGGGCTGATATGAACGGCTTCTGCCAGAACACAATCGTGATCGACACTGCATCCGGTGTTTAAAATCCCGCCCAAACCCACGCTGGCGCCGGCATTCACCACAGCCCCGGCAAAAATCACTGTACCCGCAGCCACACTGGCGTGGCGGCTGACATGAGCTGCAGGATGAATGAGCGTCACCAAAACAGCTCCTCGCTGAATGAGTGCGATCAGCTTCTGTTGGCGAATATTGTTATTGCCAATAGCGACAACAACACCCTCGAATTCACCGATTCGCTCAAACAACTCGCTGCCTGTGCCCACCACCTCCCAGGGACCATTGGTGGTTCGTGAAGGCCATGCATCATCAAAGAAAACAATATCCGACCAGCCACAACATTCCGCAGTATCGGCGACTACTTTGCCATGACCACTTGCGCCAAGTATCGCAAGTTTCTTCATTCCTGGTTGCCCGTGAATTTGGACATGGTGGCTTCTCCGTTAGCGCTGATACCATCTTTTTTTACGACTTTCTTGATCGTCAGAGCGATAATTTTCAAATCTAGCCAAAGGGAGCGATTTTCGACATACCACACATCTAGTTCGAATCTCTCCGGCCAACCCAGCGCATTACGCCCATTGATTTGCGCCCAACCCGTAACGCCTGGCCGGACCTGGTGTCGCAGGTACTGGCGCGTGTTATAGAGCGGTAGATACTCCATCAACAACGGCCTAGGCCCTACTAGACTCATCTCGCCTTTAAGCACGTTCCAAAGCTCCGGCAATTCATCCAGGCTGCTGGAGCGTAGGAAGCTGCCAAACGGGGTCATCCGTTGCGCATCAGGCAATGGTGTACCATCGCGACTATATGCATCACGCATGGTACGGAATTTGACCATTTCAAAAGGCTTTCCACCACGCCCGGGGCGAACCTGCCGGAATAACACTGGCCCCCCTAACCGGCGCTTGATCAGGATTGCCACGATAACTATTACCGGAGACAGAACGATCAAGCCCACCAGGGCACCGAGGAAGTCAATTACTCTCTTCATCTGGTGGGCTCACATGCTTCGTCGAGGCACTGTGCCAGGTTTCTGGCAAGCTTATCGAAACCATGCTCGATTTCGACGTAGTGGCGCCCCGCACGCCCCATCTTTACCCGCTCGGCGCTTGAAAGCCTAGACACTCTGACAATCGCCTCAGCCAGCGCCTTGGGATTACCTGGCTCAACCGTATATCCGGCACCAGAATCTTCTATGGGGTTATTACCTGCATCGCAGCAAAAAAGAACTGGACGCTGGCCCGCCATGAAATCGAACAATTTGTTCGAGCTGATCCCATACTTGAACACTGGTGCATTGATTAGATTGAAAACAAAGGCATCCGCTTGCGCGGCCAATGCCGGAATTTGCCGTTTAGGAACAGGGTCTTCGAAACTTACACGCCTAAGGCCCAACTCACTGGACAGGTTAAGCAAGTCTATCTTGCACGGCCCGTTGCCAATAATTCGCAGTTTAACATGCGACATTTCAGGATCGGCTTCGATGATTTTTTGCGCGCGCAACACATTATCGAGCCCATTGGCTGAGCCATGAGCCCCAAAGTACATCAGCGTGAACTCATCACCAACGGCCTTTTCCTCAAGGCGAGGAAAATCTTCAAGATCGACCCCGTTTGGAATCCAAACAATCTTCTTTGGATCGATTCCCATAGGGACGATGTATTCATGCGCCTTAGGCAGCAATACGACAATCCGCTTGGCACGTTTGTAGAGCCACTTTTCCAATACGCGAAGCGAACGAGCAATTATACTTTTGCGCTCTAACCGCCCCATATCGATCAGCGTTTCCGGCCATAGGTCCCGCACTTCGAATACGAAAGGCACTTTATATCGCCAAGCAAGCATGGCTCCAGCGGCTGCCGCAAAGGGATGAACGCTAGATCCAATGATGACATCAGGTTTGTTCAGTGCGGAAAGCCTGCCAGGCCTAACAACCTGCCAAGAGTATTCGAGCATGTTGCGCATCCGCGCGGTACCATTGCCCTTGTACTCAGACGTTTTTAGCCATAGAAACGGAATGCCGGCATATTCATCAAGTCTGGAGGCTTGAGAAACTTCAAGACGCTGTCGGCCAGACTGATGCTCTACACTGGCCGCAATAATCGAAGCCTTCCAACCATGCGCAGGCAAGTTCTTCGCCAGTTGATAGTGACGCGTGCCACCTGCACCACCTGGCTCTTGCGCGTAGTGGTTAAGAATCCAGACATTCTTCATGCCGAAAGATCCTCTACAAGGCGTCGTACGATCAGTTCTGCCGCATTGCCGTCACCGTAAGGCTGGACAGCTTGACCCTTAGTGCCCACCGCTGCACGAATAGCTGCTGCAACTTCTTGCGACGACTTCGGTGATACCAAGCGATTCCATCCGGCTTCGACCAATTCTATCCACTCAGTTTCATCCCGTAACGTGACGCAGGGAACGCCATAGAAGAATGCCTCTTTCTGAACTCCGCCGGAGTCAGTGGCAATGAGTGCGGCATGCTTCTCGAGCTGAACCATATCCAAATAACCAACGGGGTCGATCAGGTGCAGATTCTGAGGTATATCATCCAATTGCCCACGTTTCTCCAAAACTGCTCTGGTACGTGGATGCACTGGCCACACGATCGGCAAATCGGTAGACAGGTCACGGAATGCTTCGACGATCGAGGTAAGCCGAGCCGGATCATCGGTATTTTCTGCCCGATGAACTGTCGCCAGTACAAAGCCAGCTTCTTTGAGGCCGAGTTTAGACATTACGCGCCCGCTGGCGTCAACACGTCTGCCATGGAACTTCGCGACGTCATACATGACGTCTCCGACTGGAATTATGTTGGCTCTACTTACACCTTCTTTTGTTAGATGCTCTGCCGCCGTTGCGGTAGGGGTAAACATCCAACGGGAAACCCTATCGGTTAGAATACGGTTCACTTCCTCAGGCATCGCAACATTGAAAGACCGCAGTCCGGCTTCCACATGCGCGACGGGAATATGCAACTTCACGGCAGCCAACGCTCCCGCTAATGTGGAGTTGGTGTCGCCGTACACAAGTACAATATCAGGGCGCTCGAGAAGCAATACCTTTTCAACTTCAATCAGCATCCGCCCAGTCATATCACCGTGACTACCACCATGAACATCTAGATGATAGGCCGGCGCACTCATACCCAGCTCACGGAAGAATACATCAGACATATTAAAGTCAAAATGTTGACCCGTATGAACGACGATTTCTTCAACTCCCGGCAACGTGGAAATGAAATGAGAAACGACACTTGCCTTGATAAATTGGGGGCGCGCTCCAATTATTGTCAAAATCTTCATTTACTGCTTAACCTCTAACAAATCGGAATAAAATAGGCAAAGCTTTTTCGCCTCGACGCCCCAGTTATATTTTTCAAGAACAGCTCGCTGGCCATTCCGCCCCATCTCTTCCGCTTCCGCAGGGTGCGCGACCAGATAGTCGATTGTCTTGGCTATTTCCTGAGCGTTTAATGGGTCAACACAAACGCCACACTTACTGGAGTGAATGATATTTCGCCAGAGCGTAAAATTAGAGGCAATCACTGGTAATCCAACAGCCATATACTCGAACATCTTTACTGGCAATGCATCCAAATAGTTCGGGGTAGGATGAAGTGTCACGAGGCCCGCCACTGAACTATCGAGGATCTCTTTAACACCTTGACGATCCAGCCATCCGAGATGGATAACCTTGCGCCATCCTGGCTCAGTCTTAACTACCGACTCAAAGGCAGATTCAGTGAAAACGCCGCCGATTGAAAGGGATACACAGGGCGAGGCTAACCCTATCGCTTGGACGATCTCCCGAATACCGCGAATCTCCCCAAGCCCGCCAATATAAACGACTTGCGCTTTTTTATTTGACCAGTCCACCTTGCCACCAGACAGCTCCCCTATAATAGGATAGTTATTGATGTCAAGCGTACGCACACCGATAGCCGAAAATTTATCGCGTATGTAGGGCGTCGCCGCCAAAACTGCATCAAGCTTTCGACATGCCCACGTTTCGTAAGCAGAGAAAACTTTCGATATAAGGACCCTTGAAACCTTATTTAAATAAGGTTTACCCAATATCTGCTTGGGAACATCCTCATGCGCGTCGAAAATCACCTTCTTTCCAAGCGCTTTCAATTTCAGCCCGGCGGGGATGAGCTCAGGATCATGCAAATGATAGACATCAGCATTAAGTCCCGCTGCTCTTTTGCGAATGATTTTGGTCGTCTTAAATATTCTATTTAGGCGACCCTGCAACTTCCCAACATCGATAAAGGTAACGCCTTCCTTGACCTCATCACCTTTGCCGTCCGCAACAAGAAAATATACCTCATGCCCTGCTTCGACAAGAGTTCTGCATTGCTTTTGAAAGATACGCACATCGTAACGAGAGTGAACGGATGACACATGAGCAATTCTAGCCATGTTATTTATCCTTCAACTCAAGAGTAAACATTTATGCGCCGACCCAGAATCCGCTGAACTATGTTCTGAAGCTTCTTCATGCAGTTCTTACGCGAATCCCAATTATTAAAATCAGAATAATCATGTATGGGCGCACTCATCAGCGCTTCAAATTCCGAAGTGGAAATTCGCATCTTTTTGCAAAAATACTCAATATCATACTGCAGCTCATCAAGGTCATACAATGGTTGCGCCAATCTCTCAAGGGCCTCTTTACGAGTCAGCTGACCAGAGAGGATCATGCTGGAGTAATGCAACTTTCGCTTATCATAACCAAATTTTTTGGGGAGATAATAATTCTGGAATAGCTTCGTAAAAATAGACTCTCCATGCTTATGGGCATACGAGCGATAGCCAATCGTCTCCTGCAAATACAGTTCCGCCTTAGACTTGTCATAAGTCATGTAGTTAAGCGGGCGCACAGTCCGCATACCTTTGACAAACGGATACCAGAAATAGTACTCCAAGAAACTGATGGTTTTATAATCTTGCAACGGCCGCTCACCATACTTCTTATGAATTGCCTTGAGATTGATCGCATCCATCGCACTGCCATGCCAGGTATCAGGAAACACCGCTTCAGTCGCGAGATTCCCACCACTCAAAATATATTTGATATTATTCTGCACGGCAAAACGGTACATACTAGAAAAATATGCGTGATCTTGCGGCACGTCTTGGTTGGCAACGGCAGCCTTCATATAAGACAATTGCAGCTCGCGAACTTCTTCCCAGTTCATCACATGGGTATGCAGGTCATACCCGCAATACTTGATGATTTTTTCGATGTTACTGACAGCCAGCTCGCTATTCCAGCCTGCATCCACATGCACCACGAGTGGGCGTAACCCGAAGTCCTTGACCTTCAGGGCTAAGTAGGAGCTGTCCACTCCGCCGCTAAGGCCAATGATGCAGTCGTACTCTTTGCCGGCCCCCTCTTTTTTGATCTGATCGACGATCTTCTGGAGGCGCTGTTCACCGCTAGCATCGGTGAACAGTTGCTTGGATTGGACATTGTCAAACTTGTGGCAGTGATTGCACACTCCCGCATCATCGAACACGATTTCAGCGTCAGATGTATCCATGACACAGCGCGAACAGACCTTCACCACTACCCACCTCCAAAACGTTTCATCGGCCTGCCTGATTGGACAACCCAGCAGCAGGCGCGATTTGTATGACAATCAAGGCAGCGAAGAGCCTGTAAAGCCGAAGGGCTTCCAAGAGACGCTACCTTTGAGAAATTTCATTTTTTCTTATCCAGCACTCAACTTGTTGATGTCTGGATAGCTGATCAGTACGGCGCGATGCTTGCCGTGGAACACAAAAAGGCTGCCTGCCGCCACGGCAGAAATGCCAGTACGGTCAAAAAGCTCAATCAGGTCTGCCGTGGAAGCAGCGCCACCGCAAGCGATGACAGGTACGTGCACCTCGGAAACAACGCTTTCTACCAGCGCAGTATCGAAACCCTTCTGTGTGCCGTCACGATCGACTGAGTTCAGGAAGATTTCGCCAATCCCTGCCGCCTCAAGTGCTTGGGCCCATTCGACCGGGGAGCGTTTGGTATCTTTTGTGCCGTTTTCCGAGTATACAGAATACCCGCCCCAGAAGCCCTTCCGGCAATCCATGGCCCCCACGACGCTTTGCGACCCGAACTTGTCGGCGATTTGACGGATCAGCGAAAGGTCGGCGAGCGCAGCCGTATTAATGGAAATTTTCTCGATACCGAGGGCAAACACCTTCTCGGCATGCTCTAGGGTTTTGATCCCCCCCCCATAACAAATGGGCATGAAACACTCACCCGCCACCTCGGCGATCAATTCGTAGTTGGGCTCACGGTTGAGTTTTGAAGCCTCAATGTCGAGCAACACCAGCTCATCGACTTCCTTCTCGTTGAAGATCCGGATGGCATTGATGGGATCGCCGACGTACTTCGGCTCTTTGAATTTCACGGTTTTGACCAGGCCGCGATCTTTAAGCAACAAGCAGGGAATTACGCGCCTCCTGACCATCAGACCAACTCCACGAAATTCTTGAATAGTTGCATACCAAATTTGTGGCTTTTTTCCGGATGGAATTGAAAGCCCAAAATATTGTCCCTGACCACTGCGGCGGTAAACTGTTGATCGTAGTTAGCGGTCAGCAAGGTGTTCTCCGCATGTCGCGGCAACATGTAATAACTGTGGACAAAATAGAAACGGCTCAGCTGATTGAGCCCCGTCAGAATTGGGTGCTGCAACTGAGGAGTAACTTCGTTCCAACCCATGTGCGGCACCTTGCGTCCCTCACGTTTCTCGAAACGGACTATGTCCATGTCGATCCAGCCAAGGCCAGGCTCGCTGCCCTCCTCAGAGCCATTGCCAAGCATCTGGCTGCCGAGGCATACACCCATTACCGGCTTTTGCTTGCCCAGCACCTGCTCATTCAACACCTCGATCAGGCCGCTTTTTCGCAGTGTCTGCATGCCAGCGTCGAAAGCGCCCACCCCTGGCAGAATGAGTTTGTCCGCCTGCTCGATATCCTCACGACTGTTCGATGCCTTGGCTTTGGCGCCCACTCGCTTCAGCATATTCAAGACCGAGGCGATGTTCCCTACACCATAATCCACAACAACGATCACTTGGCATCTCCCTTGGTGCAGTAGAAGGACATCCAGAAATAAATGAAATACATGATTGCATAGCCCATGGAGTAGAACCACAACACCGAATCCACGGTATCCGGCAGGGTGAAGCAGGCAAACGTCAAGGCCAGCAGGGTCAGCTGCCACACCAAGTCCAGATTCTGCCGCTGCGCGATATAGATCGTGTAACTCAGGGGGCTGACGACGAACCGCATGTAGAACAGCGGAATCATCAACACGGCATAGCGCCCTGATTCAGCCCAGGCGTCGCCAAATATGAAACTGAACGCCCATTCACCTACGAACCAGAAGGCTACGAAGGGGGGGAGCGCCAGTACTGCGAGTAGCTTGAAGGTCTTGATGAAGATGCTGCGGCAGCTTCCCATCTCCCGATAGTCACGGGCAGCTTGCTCCTTGAAGACATCAAGTACCGAGGCGGCTAGCAAGGAGATAGGAGCGCCCATGATTTTCAGTGTCAAAGCGAACCAGCCCGCACTCTCCCCGCCGAACTTCGTTGCCAACAGCACGATCGGAATCTGACTGGCGACCGTGTTGATCAGGTCTGCGGGCAAGGAAAACTTGGGGAAGTTTATGTACTTCACCGCGCTTTGCCGCACCGCGCGCCAAGGCGTCGCAGCACAGGCTACGATCAACGGTTTACCAACCCAGATAGCCGCCAGCGCCGTGGCAATGATGACGCCGAACAATTGGCCGTAGATAAGACCCGAGACACCGCCTAATAAATAAGCAGCGGACACTTGGGCGACTGCGATGCAGGCAGCAAGGCTGATACGCGCGCCTCCCAGCCTGTTAAAGGACTGCTGGAAGGTTAGGAGGGACAGGACCAGTTTGTTTGCACCTAAGCCCAACGACACGATTGCCAGGGCCAACCAATAATCACCCACTACAGCAGGCAGTGCGTCCATAAAAGGCGCTGCCAATACAAGACCGCCAGCCACTAAAATGGTAATTGATAGGGTGAGTAGCAATACAAGCTTGATCACGGCATGAAAATCGTTTTCCGCCTTAGTGGCGAAGATTGCCAACTCATAGCGCCCGGTGACCATCACCGCAAAAATGGTAGCGAACGAAAGCCACGCACTAAAATCACCCATTTCGGCAGGGGAATACAGACGAACCAGCAGCAGGGTGACGCCGATGGTAATCAGCTGAGCGCCAAGTGTGCCCACCAATACTCGCGCCACGCGCTTGATGAAGATTGCGCTCATCGCTTCACACTCCAAGATATCTTGAACGGGAAGGAGATAAGCACAAAGAATGGTCTAGCCTGCGAATCCCTCCGCCACACAGCCCCGCACTGGCAAACGCCAGAATCAACAGATACAGCCCGACATCGACAGACTTGTTGGCGGCGCCCATATACTCATGGAGAAGAACCATGGAATAAGTGTTCACCCACAGAGCAGCGGCAAAGCAGGCGAAAACCAAAACGGTATCCACCGGGACAGACCTGTCGGCCCGAGCAAGTATGTACATCCGTCAGCTCGTCAACGCAGCACAAATGGTATCGATGGAAACTTTGTCCAGATAGGGGTGCATAGGCAGACTCATCACGCGAGTGGCAACCTTGTCACCAACTGGCAACGACGATGCTTCGTCCGCCACTGCAGGTTGCTTGTTCAGTGGGATAGGATAATGCACGGCAGTCGGAACGCCGGCGGCCTGCAATCGTTTCTGGACAGCATCCCGATCGTCCACTTGCACGGTATATTGCGCGTAGGCGCTGATATTGCCTGCCTCGATGAAAGGGGTAGTGTCGACGCCCGCCTGCTTGAGGGCCACGTCGTACCAACCCGCCACTTGCTGACGCAGCGCAATCTCCTCTTCGAAGATTTCAAGCTTGGGCAACAGGATGGCCGCTTGCAGGGTATCCAGTCGGCTGTTCACCCCAACCCGGATATGGTGATAACGGCGATCCTGGCCATGCCGGGCAATTTGCCGAATGACAGTAGCCAGCGCTTCGTCATTGGTAAAGATCGCGCCGCCATCGCCATAGCAACCCAACGGCTTGCTAGGGAAGAAACTGGTGCAGGAAACGGTCGTCAGGTTGCACGAGCGCTTGCCTTTGTACGAGGCACCAAAGCTCTGCGCAGCGTCCTCGATCACTGGGATGCCATGTTTGGCCGCAATGGCGTTGATCGCATCGTAATCAGCACACTGGCCATACAGCGAGACCGGGATGATCGCTTTAGTGCGCGGCGTAATCGCCGCCTCCAACAATTGTGGATCAAGGTTGTAGGTACGTGGGTCGATGTCTACGTAGACAGGCTTGGCACCCAGCAACGCAACTGTTTCGGCAGTGGCTATATAGGTGAAGCCCGGAGTGATCACCTCGTCGCCAGGGCCTATGCCCAAGGCCATTTGAGCGATCTGCAAGGCATCGGTGCCATTGGCGCAAGTTATGCAGTGTTTGGCGCCAACAAACTGAGCAAGTTTTTCCTCGAGTTCCGCTACCTCTGGGCCGAGAATGTACTGGCCGTGGCTCAAGACGCGCTGGATGCCGGCATCGATCTTGTCCTTGATGCGTGCTTGCTGGCTTTTCAGGTCAATGAATTCAATCATGCTCAGGCATCCGTCTTGTTCAAAAGTTTTCCGTTCAGCACGTAGCGCGCTCCCGTATGCGAGCAGAAGGCCTCGCCCTGCTCGTTCAACTGCAATTGCTCGCCAAATTCGCTCATCCAGCCAATCTGCCGTGCGGGCACACCCACCATCAATGCATAGGCCGGTACATTCTTGTTGATGACCGCGCCAGCACCGACGAAGGCATATTCACCAATGGTAACGCCGCAGACGATGGTGCAATTGGCGCCAAGCGTCGCGCCCTTTTTTACCAGCGTATCGAGGTACTGGTCCTTGCGCTCGATCAGCGAACGCGGGTTATAGACATTGGTGAAGACCATGCTGGGGCCACAAAACACGCCCTCTTCCAGCGTGACATTGTCGTAGACCGACACATTGTTCTGGACCTTACAGCGGTCGCCGATCACGACCTTGTTGCCCACAAACACATTCTGACCGAGCGAAACGCCGACACCGATGCGGGCGCCCGCGCAAACATGGACAAAGTGCCAGACACGGGAGTTCTCACCGATCTGTGCGCCCTCATCGATGATTGCGCTTGGGTGCTGATAGTAATTCATGGCTTCAGACTCACATTGGACTGAGGTTGATCGAAAGCACGCTGCAGTGGCTCGGCAGCATAGTGCCCATAACGCCTTGCACCTACCTCGTTGAGGTGGTGGCTGTCACGGTAGATGAGCAAGCCTTGCTGATAAGGCGCAGCGGCAAAGAAGCTGCTATTGGAAAAGTCCAGGAAACGCACACCAGGCGTGCGGTCGACAATGGCCTGAACTTGCTGGTTGGCAACCTGCCACTCGTGATTGAATGTCAATGGCGCCGGCAGGCCAAGCTCGGTAAAGCGCCTTACCCGCTGCACGTCCGTTTCAAACATTGGTACCTGAGCAAGCACCACGATGTGTTTATGGGCTCCTGCAGTATCGACGAGAAATTCAGCAAACGCCTTGGCGAATGCTTGGCTCTGCATCTGGTACTGCCACATGCCTGCGATGATCACCCGCTCCACCTTCGGCAACTCACGAGCCACAGCCTCGATCTGCGCGCGGCAAGGTTTTTGCGCCCAAACTGGCAGGCGTTCAAAGTCGAAGCCGGGGATAGGCACGCAACTGCTGGCAGTGAGCACACGGTAAGCGACGCCCTGCTCTTCGCCCACCTGGTCGAAGAAGTAGTTCAATTGGGCAGCGTGGCTATCGCCAATTACCAGGACGGACACTTCAGCATCCTTGCCTCGCTTGCACGCGCCCACTTGGGTGCCGTGACAAATAAGCTCTGGAGCAGCATAACGGGTGAGTTCCACAGGCAACGGAGCGACCAGCGAGGCGTTGACACGTTGCCCCCCCCACACCACCAGCACGACCACAACACCGACTGCAGCCCACTTGGGCATCTGGCGCATGCCGGAAGCGTTTCTGGCGGGTGTTTCGACCAAGCGATAGGAAAGCCATGCCAGCAGAACAGAGCTGGCCACGAAAATCGGCAACCATGCAGCCGTCAGCTCGTACTGCCCCGTGTAATAGCGAATGAACGCCAGCACCGGCCAATGCCACAGGTACAACGAATAGGAAATGCCGCCGATCCAGACCATCGGCCGAGTGGCCAGCAACGCGCTGACCGGGCCACGCCGGGCGACGATGAGCAGCCCTGCCGCAACACAAGGCAGGATGGACCAGAAGCCTGGGAAGTGTTGCTTATCGATAGCCAGCACCGCCCAAGCCAGCAGGATTGCGCCCAGCCCACCGAACACGCTTGCCAGCAACATGGGGAGCTCACGCTGGCGCATCAGCAAGGCAACGATGGCACCGACCATGAACTCGGGAATCCGTGCCGACAGGGCAAAGTACATCCCTTCCTGCGATTCGCCCAGTCCACGGTAGCCGCTCCAGGCAAACAGACTGGCGGCTAGCAAGGCAAACGCCATGAGACGCCATTGCTTTGGCAAGCAAATGACCAGCACTGGGAAGAACAGATAGAACTGCATCTCAATGGCCAAGGACCAGGTATGCAGAAGCGGCAATTCATCGACCCGCGGCGCGAAATAACTGCCGAAGCCAGAGAAGTACTGGTTGCTGGTAAACAGCGCCGAGGACTTCAGGCTGTCGAGAAAAAATGCAAAGTCATCAGGCAGAAACAGAAGCGCGGACAGCGCGCACACCACCACCAGCATGACGAAATACGCGGGCAGAATGCGCTTGATGCGGCTGGCATAGAATGAAACAAGATCGACCTTGTCGCTTCGCTCGGTCAACAATGCCGTTATGATGAAGCCAGAGATGACAAAAAAGATGTCGACGCCAACATAGCCGGCTTTCAGCCAGCCACTATTGGCGTGATAAAGCATGACCGCCAGCACCGCGATTGCACGCAAGCCCTGAATATCGAGACGAATACTGCGCGCGTGGCGCATTGCACCCGCTTCGTTTGGCTTGTTGGAATTATCGTTCGACACGCTGGTTTGCGATCCTGCTTGGGAAACTTCAAAACGGGTGGCGCAAAGCCACCCGTGTTGTCTCGCCGGTCAGCGAGAAAGGGCTTGGACGAACGGATGCGCTTCGTTGTCCGCTGCCACGACGATGGCCGCGCTGCGAATGGTGTTTACCGTCTCCACGCAGTGGCGAGCATCCTCGATGCCATAACCACGCCCAGCCAGGATTTCCTCGTAGCTGGTGGTGTGCAGGTCAGTGAAGCCTTCGGAGAACTCCATTTCCTCACCGTTGACGGTAATCGAACGGTAAGTCGGCTTCTTGCCCTTCACCGATTCCGGCAGGTCGTTGGCGTCGACCGACAGGAACCAGCGTACGCGTGCTTTCTCGTATTCCAGGTAACCGGCCGCCTTGTGTTCGGAAGTGAAGTGCACAACGTTACGCTGCAGCTTGCCGAAGATGAAATGCAGCATGTCGTAGAAGTGCACGCCGATGTTGGTGGCTACGCCGAAGGACTTGCGTGGGTCACCTTTCCAGCTTTGCAGGTACCACTTGCCACGGGAAGTAATGTAGGTCAGGTCGACTTCATACTTGTGCGGGTTGTTCTCGCGAGCAACCTTGTCCTTCAAGGCAATGATTGCCTGGTGATGGCGCAGCTGCAGGATGTTGAACAGGCGCTTTCCGGTTTCCTGCTCGATCAGGGCCAATTGGTCTAGCTGCTGCGGGGTCGGCACCAGCGGTTTTTCGCAGATCACGTCACAGCCCAGGCGCAGACCGGCGGCAATGTGCGGTTGGTGCAAGTAGTTGGGCGAGCAGATTGATACGTAATCCAAGGCGGTCGCTGGGTCGCGCTTGAGGCTGTGGGCGTGATCAAGGAAGAACTCGAACTCGGTAAAGAATTCGCTTTGCGGTGAAATGCTGTCGATGATGCCTACCGAGTCATTGATATCGTAGGCGGAGACCAGGCGGTTACCGGTATCTTTAATGGCGCGCATATGCCGAGGAGCGATATAGCCTGCGGCACCGATGAGAGCGAAGTTTTTCATGAGGCTTCCTTTAAAACGAAGGAATCCGCCTGGTCCTGGGGCACAGGCGGATCGACGGGCGAGCGATGCTGATCAGGCTTTGATGATGTGCGTGGCCGGGATGCGGTATTTACCACGGCTGTCGATGATCAGCTTGGCCTTGGACTCGATCAACGCATAGTCAAACTTGTCATGGTCGGTCGCCAGGACGACTGCATCGAAGCTTGCCAGGTTCTCGGCAGTCAACGGCTCGCTGTCCAGTTCAAAGTGATGCTCGCGCATTTTCGGGAATTGCGGCACATGTGGGTCGCTGTACGCGACCACTCCGCCCTTGGCCTCGATGAGTTCCATGATCTCCACGGAGGGCGATTCACGCATGTCGTCGACGTTTTTCTTGTAGGCAATGCCCAATACCAGGATGCGGCTGCCCTTGAGCGCCTTGCCCGATTCGTTCAGGCCATCCATCAGCTTGTTCAACACATACTCAGGCATCGCCTGGTTGACTTCGCCAGACAGCTCGATGAAGCGGGTGTGCAGGCCGTATTCGCGCGCCTTCCAAGTCAGGTAAAAGGGGTCGATTGGAATGCAGTGGCCGCCCAGGCCAGGGCCTGGGTAGTAAGGGGTGAAACCGAACGGTTTGGTTGCCGCGGCATCGACCACTTCGAAGATATCGATACCCATGCGGTCGGCGACGATCTTCATTTCGTTGACTAGGCCGATGTTCACCGCGCGGTGGATGTTTTCCAGCAGCTTGGTCATCTCGGCAGCTTTGGTGGAGCTGACCTGTACAACCTGGTCAATGGCTTGCTCGTACAGGGCAACACCGACTTCCAGGCATTTTGGCGTGTGGCCACCGATGACCTTTGGAATGGTACGGGTTTCGAAATTCGGATTGCCCGGGTCTTCGCGCTCTGGCGAGTAGACCAGGAAGATGTTCTCACCGACTACCAAGCCACCTTCCTGCACGCGTGGCAGCAGCTCTTCTTCGGTAGTGCCTGGGTAGGTGGTGCTTTCCAGCGAAACCACCTGGCCTGCACGCAGATTCGGTTTGAGTGCATCGGTGGTATTGATCACGAAGCTCATGTCCGGCTCGCGATACTTGTTCAGCGGCGTCGGCACACACAAAATCAGCGCGTCACACTCGCTGGCACGCTTAAAATCGACGGTGGCCTCAAAGCCAGATTCACGCGCCTTGGCGATGCTGGCAGCCGGGATGTGCTCGATGTAGCTCTGACCAACATTCAGCTTTTCGACCTTGGCTTGATCGATATCGATACCCAGGACATTAAAACCAATGGCGTTGTAGCGCAGCATCAGGGGCAAGCCGACGTAACCGAGGCCAACGATACCAATCAAAGCCTGCCGACTTTTGAACTTTTCAATCACCGCATTCATATCTGTCATGCTTTCCAACTCACCTTGATTTTACCTGCCCGTTTCCACGACTGCATAACGGGTAATTGAACCTTCATCGATTCATTCGTCAGTCGAGTGAATCCATTCCGCGGCAATACACAACCGCCGCGACATCGAGAAAAGGCGCTCGCTCATTTTGCCTGGGGCTGCCTGGCGGCTGCCAAAACTGAAAGGGGCCACAATCATAGGGGGTTCGGCTTCGACGATCCATCAGAGTTTTCCAGAGCGACAATGCGCTCGAAAGGCCATCAAAACAATATCATTCGATCCTGAAGCCCCAAGGCTGAACTTCCGCCAGCCAAGCACCGTTTACCTGTGCCAGCTCCGATGCTGCAGCCTTCCCAAAAAGGAAGGAAAGTTCAACATCGCGCATAAGAAAGCCGGTTTGTTAGATGTATTTGCTCACACGAACATCACCACTCAAATCGGCATCTCTATGCTTCCCGGGCTTCCACTAAGAACCAAAAAACATAGCTGGTCGACGACAATCGCCACAATAGAAATACATAATTATCACCAACCACTTTTTACATCTATGACTCACTGCTCTTTATTTCGACTTATAACAATTCGAACCAAGGCCGCGCCCACCCCTAACAAGCCACCCGCAATAGCACCCAACAACAAGATCAACATTTTTCTTGGTTTAATCGGACTCTCCGGCACCTCAACACTGCCATCCTGCCGATAAACTGCAATACTTTCAGGATCGATCTTCAACTTACGATAAAAACTGTATCTCATTTGAAGCGAGCGTAAATCGTTAATAAAAGCATCGTCGGAAGACCTGGACTCCAGCGCATTAATTTCCGCCGCGAGTGCCTTACTACCCCGCTGGTAATCCATCTTATTGCCCGTTTCCACGGTGATATCTACTGCAGCGGTAGAGTTAATAGCAGGTGATTTCAGACCAATAGCCTCAGCCACCTTCAACGCTTCGCGCAACTGTTGGATGCGGTCCTCCCGGACGCGCTGCGCATTTTCGCGCAAGCTTATGATTCGCTGCTCCAGGTTACGCGCCCTAACCGAGGCTTCGGCGCTGACGTTCTTGGTTAATTCAGATTCAGCAGCTTCACTTGCAAGCTGGACGTAATACTTCGCCCATTCCGTAGCCCGCCGAGGATCTACACCTTGAACGGTAATCGAATATCGATTAGGCGTGCCTTTGCCGGCCCCATCTATCACCAGTTTTCGAGAAAAACCATCATATAAACGATCCAGCGCGCCCTTGCGCTCAAACTCATCGAGCGAAGGAAGGTAAACTTCATTAAAGAATTTCTGACGAAGAGATTCACCCTGAAGATTCCGAGCAAATACGTCGTAAACATAATTAATGGAATAAATACCCAACTCAGTACTTTTTCCACGGCCGTAGTTCAACTCAGCAATATCATTCTGAGTAGGTGGCATGAGAAAAAGCTTGGCCTCATAAACCGGCTTACTTAGAAATGCGTAGGCAGTCGCACCAATAGCCACCAACAAAGTAACGCCGACGATCAACCACTTCTGAGCCCAAAGCCCACGCGCCAACTCGACCAAATCGATTTCATCAGCGGCACGCGCATCAACACGATTATTTTGCATTTAAATGCCTCGCCTCCTTTTTTTTGACATCGCGCCTGCAGAAAAACTGGACGCATTAGAAGGTAAGGCGGGAGAGGCACCAGCGGGTCTAACAATAGACTGAGCTAAATTTAATTCGAACAAAAAGCACCCATAGTCAGAAAAATTTTCAGGCAGCGCTCCATACTCCAAGACTACTGGGCTTACGCATCCTTATTTCAACCGTCGACGCGCGGCCATGAACCAGGCGAGCAACGGCCCCAGCATCATACCAGCGAGAAGCGCCAGGATCACGAAAACCGAGACAGGAAGCTGCGGAGCCGACCAACCTAGAAACAGGAGTGCCACCGGCTGGTTGTTTTCAAGCACGAACAGTACGATAGCTGAAGCCACGAGCAGCGCAAGTACGACAAGGACCAAGCGTTTAAAGTTCCGCATGAGAACTCCTTTGTTTTGGGGCTCCGTCAGAGCTCATCCCCCTCCTCCTCATTCACACGATCCCTAAGCTCTTTGCCTGGTTTGAAATGAGGGACGAACTTTCCGTCAAGGCTGACGGACTGACCCGTTTTGGGGTTGCGCCCAACCCGCGGAGCGCGGTAATGCAGGGAAAAGCTGCCGAAACCACGGATTTCGATACGATCTCCCGTAGCCAGGCACTGGGACATTTGTTCAAGCATGGTCTTGATGGCCAGCTCCACATCCTTGGATGAGAGTAGCCCTTGATGGGTGACAATTCGTTCGATCAACTCCGACTTCGTCATATTTTTCCCTTCTTTTTCAAGCAGCTAGGAAAATCGCTTGAAAAGGTTTTAGCATGACCGGAGGGATTTGAACAGCCCAAGTATTGACATTCTTCTTGACTCCCCTACTGCCTCTTTCCGCGCAAGCAGGGAGATACTATCGACAGATGACCAGCATCGTGCGAGTCAGATAGCCAGCCGGATTGAAGCCAAAGGGGTACCAATCTTCGTCCTTCGCGTCGTCGGATCGGGTAATCACCTTGTAACCCGCCCCTTTGCACTCTCTTGCCGCTCTCTTATGGCACTTCTCCCAGCCGGAACCCAACCCCGAGCAGTCGACCTCGATACCACTGACACCACGCACTGCGTGGGTCTTGGCGCTTGTGGTGCAGCCGGCTAATGCTAGTAGGGCCAGCATCAGGAAGAGTTTGTTCATTCGCATCCTTTGATTGAGGACTTTGCGGCGTTTGCGCTTCAAGTATGGGGCAGGAATTGGACGAGCGATGATTTGCTTAACAAAAGAGACAGCCAGGCTTGAAGGTTGGTTTCGTGGCAAAGCCGAAAAGATCGCAGCCTTCGGCAGCACCTACAAGGAATCGCAGCCACAAAAAAGGGCGACCGAAGTCGCCCTTTTTTATGGTCTGACAGAACTCAGTTCTGTTTTTCCATTTGTGCACGCAGCAGGTCGCCCAGAGTGGTAGGACCAGCAGCAATGTCAGCGGCTGGCTTGTCGCGCAGGCTCTGGATTGCTTCTTTCTCTTCAGCATCGTCTTTCGACTTGATGGAGAGCTGGATTACGCGGCTCTTGCGGTCAACGCTGATGATCTTGGCTTCTACTTCTTCGCCTTCTTTCAGAACGTTGCGCGCGTCTTCAACGCGGTCACGGCTGATTTCGGAGGCTTTCAGAGTCGCTTCGATATCGTCGGCCAGGGTGATGATGGCGCCTTTGGCGTCAACTTCTTTCACGATGCCCTTAACGATTGCGCCTTTGTCGTTCTCTTGAACGTACTCGGAGAACGGATCGCTTTCCAGTTGCTTGATGCCCAGGGAGATGCGTTCGCGCTCTGGGTCAACCGACAGGATAACGGTGTCCAGCTCGTCGCCCTTCTTGAAACGACGTACGGCTTCTTCGCCCACTTCGTTCCAGGAGATGTCGGACAGGTGAACCAGGCCGTCGATGCCGCCATCCAGACCAATGAAGATACCGAAATCGGTGATCGACTTGATGGTGCCGGAGATTTTATCGCCCTTGTTGAACTGGCCAGAGAAGTCTTCCCATGGGTTGGACTTGCACTGCTTGATGCCGAGGGAGATACGACGACGCTCTTCGTCGATGTCCAGAACCATGACTTCCACTTCGTCGCCGACTTGCACGACTTTCGAAGGGTGGATGTTCTTGTTGGTCCAGTCCATTTCGGAAACGTGTACCAGGCCTTCAACGCCTTCTTCCAGCTCAGCGAAGCAGCCGTAGTCGGTGAGGTTGGTAACACGAGCGGTGACGCGGGTGCTTTCTGGGTAACGGGCTTTGATAGCGACCCATGGATCTTCACCCAGTTGCTTGAGGCCCAGGGAAACACGATTGCGCTCGCGATCGTACTTCAGAACCTTGACATCGATCTCGTCGCCAACGTTGACGATTTCCGAAGGATGCTTGATACGCTTCCAGGCCATGTCGGTGATGTGCAGCAGGCCATCGACGCCACCCAGATCGACGAATGCGCCGTAATCGGTGAGGTTTTTGACAATACCTTTGACCTGCTGGCCTTCCTGCAGCGATTCCAGCAGAGCTTCACGCTCGGCGGAGTTCTCGGCTTCCAGGACACTGCGACGGGAAACGACAACGTTGTTGCGCTTCTGGTCCAGCTTGATGACCTTGAATTCCAGCTCTTTGCCTTCCAGGTGCGTGGTATCGCGCACTGGACGGACGTCAACCAGGGAACCTGGCAGGAACGCACGGATGCCGTTAACGTCGACAGTGAAGCCGCCTTTAACCTTACCGTTGATAACGCCCTTGACCACTTCCTCAGCTGCGAAAGCCGCTTCCAGAACGATCCAGCATTCAGCGCGCTTGGCTTTTTCACGGGACAGCTTGGTTTCACCAAAGCCATCTTCAACCGAGTCCAGCGCCACGTGAACTTCGTCACCGACGTTGATGTTCAGTTCGCCAGCGTCATTGTAGAACTGCTCAAGCGGGATGAGTGCTTCAGACTTCAGACCAGCGTGAACGGTTACCCAGCGAGCTTGGTAATCGATATCAACGATAACACCGGTGATGATGGAGCCTGCCTGAAGGTTCAGGGTTTTCAGGCTTTCTTCAAAGAGTTCCGCAAAGCTTTCGCTCATTTTAATTCCTGTTGATTAGGGCGAAGAATACGCCCGCCTCCACATCCCAGACGATGTGGGTTAGTTTCATATAAAAGAAGCATCGCAGGACTATGACTGGTCCCCTGCGAAGCTTCCTGGTCACCCGGCGATATCGCGAATGGCGATCTCGCTCATGATGCGTTGCAGCACCTGATCGATGGACAACTCCGTGGAATCCAGCTGTATCGCGTCGGCCGCCGGCTTGAGCGGGGCTACTGCGCGCTGGGTGTCACGCTCATCGCGTGCACGGATCTCATCTAGCAGACTCGACAGACTAACATCCTCGCCTTTGCCCTTCAACTGCAAATATCGGCGACGCGCCCTCTCCTCGGCACTGGCGGTGAGGAAGATCTTCAACGGCGCATCGGGAAAAACCACCGTGCCCATGTCGCGACCGTCCGCCACCAGCCCCGGCGGCTCCTGGAAGGCACGCTGGCGTTGCAGCAAGGCTTCGCGCACCGCTGGCAGCGCGGCGACCTGGGACGCCCCGGCACCCACGCTTTCGGTACGGATGACGTCGCTGACCTCATCGCCTTCCAGAATGATGCGCTGGAGCTGACCGTCGGTCGCCGCAATGAATTGCACGTCCAGATGAGCGGCCAGCGCCTTGAGCAGTTCTTCGTTGGTCAGGTCGACGCCGTGGTTGGCGGCGGCGAAGGCCAGCAGACGGTACAAGGCACCCGAATCGAGCAGGTTCCAACCCAACTGCCTGGCCAGGATTCCGGCGACAGTGCCCTTGCCCGAACCGCTCGGACCATCGATGGTGATGACCGGTGCCTTGATGTTCACGACTGTGCCTCTTGCGCTACTCGAATGCCGACCTGTGCGCACAGCGCCAGGAAGTTCGGGAACGACGTCGCGACGTTGGCGCAATCATGGATGCGAATCGGCGCGCTGGCGCGCAAAGACGCCACACTGAAGGCCATGGCGATACGGTGGTCACCGTGACCATGAACTTCGCCGCCGCCGATCTGGCCGCCGTCGATGATGATGCCGTCCGGCGTTGGCTGGCACTTGACGCCCAGGGCAAGCAAGCCATCAGCCATCACCTGGATGCGATCCGATTCCTTGACCCGCAGCTCTTCGGCGCCCGTCAATACGGTGCGCCCTTCTGCACAGGCGGCCGCCACGAACAACACCGGGAACTCGTCGATGGCCAGCGGAACCAGCGCTTCCGGAATCTCGATACCCTTGAGTTTAGCTGCTCGTACGCGCAGGTCTGCCACGGGTTCGCCGCCCACTTCACGCTGGTTTTCCAAGGTGATGTCGGCGCCCATCAGGCGCAGGATGTCGATCACGCCGGTACGGGTCGGGTTAATGCCGACGTGCTCAAGCACCAGGTCAGAGCCTTCGGCGATCGAGGCTGCCACCAGGAAGAATGCCGATGACGAGATGTCGCCCGGCACTTCGATATGGGTAGCGGTCAGCTTGTTGCCAGACTCGACGGACGCCGTGGCACCATCGACCGTGACCGGGTAGCCGAAGCCGCGCAGCATGCGCTCGGTGTGGTCGCGGGTCGGGGCCGGTTCAGTGACGGTGGTCTTGCCCTCGGCATAGAGACCCGCCAGCAGCAGACAGGATTTCACCTGGGCGCTGGCCATCGGCATGGTGTAGGTCAGGCCCTTGAGCTTGTTGCCACCGCGAATGGTCATGGGTGGACGACCTTCGGTCGCCGTTTCGATCACCGCCCCCATTTCCCGCAGGGGGTTGGCGACGCGATTCATCGGCCGCTTGGACAGCGAAGCGTCACCGGTCAGGGTGCTGTCGAAGCTCTGAGCGGCCAGCAGGCCGGACAACAGGCGCATCGAGGTCCCGGAGTTACCCAGGTAGATCGGGCCCGGGGCCGGCTTGAGACCGTGCAGGCCAACACCGTGGATGGTCACGCGACCGTGGTGCGGGCCTTCGATGACCACGCCCATGTCGCGGAACGCTTGCAGCGTCGCCAGGGCGTCTTCACCTTCAAGAAAGCCTTCCACTTCGGTCACGCCTTCGGCCAGGGAGCCGAGCATGATCGAACGGTGGGAAATTGATTTATCGCCTGGTACACGAATACGCCCACTCAGGGAGCCACCAGGTTGTGCCAGGAAAATCAGATCGTTGGAGTTCATAGCGTCCACATAGGCCCGACGGGCCAGGATTTTACTGAAATGCTCGCGGGCCACCCTGGCGCGTGTGAAAACGCCCAGCAATTGGTGCCCGTCCCCTGCATCGACCGCGTCGCGCAAGGCGTCGAGGTCGCTGCGAAATGTATCGAGTGTGCGCAGGACAGCTTCGCGGTTGGCGAGGAAGATGTCGTGCCACATGACCGGGTCGCTTCCAGCGATTCTCGTGAAATCGCGGAAACCGCCGGCAGCGTAACGGAAGATCTCAAGATTTTCATTGCGTTTGGCCAACGAATCCACCAGGCCGAACGCCAACAGGTGCGGCAAGTGGCTGGTGGCCGCCAACACTTCATCGTGACGCTCGACCTGCATGTGCTCGACATCGGCGCCCAGCTCGCGCCACAAACGGTCCACCACCGCCAGCGCGGCTGGATCCGTCTGGTCCAGCGGCGTGAGGATCACTTTGTGGCGACGAAACAGCTCGGCGTTGGAGGCTTCCACCCCGCTCTGCTCGGAACCGGCAATTGGATGACCAGGCACGAAGCGCGCCGGCATCCCGCCGAAGGCCTCAGCGGCCGCACGCACGACGTTGCCCTTGGCGCTGCCGACGTCGGTCAGGATCGCTTGCCCCAGGTTCATGGTGGCCAGACGCGCCAGCAGTTTTTCCATGGCCAGGATCGGCACCGCCAATTGGATCACGTCCGCACCCTGGCAAGCGATCGCCAGGTCATCCTCGCAGCGATCGACCACCCCCAGCGCCACGGCCAGCTGGCGCGACTGCGGATCCAGGTCGACACCGACCACCTCGCGGCACAGGCCGCTTTCACGCAAGCCCTTGGCAAACGAACCGCCAATCAACCCCAGACCGACCACCACCAGGCGACCGATCATAGGGCCAACAGGTTGCAGCGAGGTGACATCAACCACGAGCCAGAACCTTGCTCAACGCCTCAAGGAAACGGCCGTTTTCCGCTGGCAGGCCGATGGTGATGCGCAGGTGGTTCGGCATGCCGTAATTGGCCACCGGACGCACGATCACCCCTTCGCACAACAACCCCTGGTACACCGGCGCGGCGACACGCCCCAGGTCGACGCAGATGAAGTTGCCTTTGGATGGAATCCAGCCCAGACCCAGCTCCCGGAACCCCGCTTCCAACTGCTGCATGCCGGCCGCGTTGAGGCGACGGCTTTCAGCCAGGTAGGCCTCATCCTGCAAGGCGGCGCAGGCGGCGGCCAGGGCGAAGCTGTTGACGTTGAACGGCTGGCGCACGCGGTTCAGCACATCGGCCACCACGGCGGTGGACAAGCCGTAGCCAACCCGCAGCGAGGCCAGGCCGTAGGCTTTCGAGAACGTGCGCGAAACCAGCAGGTTCGGGTAGGCCGCGAGGAAATCCAGGCCATCGGGCAAATCGCTGCCTTCGGCGTATTCGATGTAGGCCTCGTCCAACACCACGAGCACGTGCGCGGGCACGTCTTGCAGGAAGTCGTCCAGGGCCTGAGCGTCGAACCAGGTGCCGGTCGGGTTGTTTGGGTTGGCGATGAAAACCACGCGGGTGTTGGCGTCGATGGCGGCCAGCATGGCCGGCAGATCGTGCCCCCAGTTTTTGGCCGGAACCACGTGGGCATCGGCCCCGACGGCCTGGGTCGCGATCGGGTAGACCGCAAACGCGTGCTCGCTGAACACGGCGTTGAGACCTGGCGCCAGGTACGCGCGCGCCACCAACTCAAGAATGTCGTTGGAGCCGTTACCCAGCGTCACTTGGTCCAGCTCGACACCACAGCGCTCGGCCAGCAGGCTTTTCAATGCAAACCCATTGCCATCGGGGTAACGGGTCAGCTCGACCAGTTCGTCGCGGATCGCCGCCAGTGCCTTGGGGCTCGCGCCCAACGGGTTTTCGTTGCTCGCCAACTTGACGATGCTGGCCGGATCCAGGTCCAGCTCGCGGGCCAGTTCGTCCACGGGCTTGCCCGGAACGTAAGGCGAGAGTTGTTGCACGCCTGGCTGAGCCAGAGCGAGAAAGTTGCCACTCATTTGCTATCCGCCCTTAAAGAACTGCCTTGGGGTAGGAACCCAGCACCTTGAGTGCCACTGCTTCCTGACTGATTTTCTCCAGCACACCTTTTACCAGCGGATCGCGGTGGTGGCCGACGAAATCGATGAAGAACACGTAGGTCCATTTACCGCTGCGCGACGGACGGGTCTCGATCCGCGTCAGGTCGATACCGTTGTCGTGGAACGGCACCAGCAGCTCATGGAGCGCGCCGGGCTTGTTGCTCATGGAAACGATGATCGAGGTCTTGTCGTCGCCGGTCGGCGGTACTTCCTGGCTGCCGATCATCAGGAACCGCGTGGAGTTGTCCGGGCGATCCTCGATTTTCTCGGCCAGGCGAGTCAGCCCGTAGAGGCCGGCCGCCATATCGCCAGCAATCGCCGCCGAGTTCCACTCACCCTTGACCCGCTTGGCCGCTTCGGCGTTGCTCGATACCGCTACGCGCTCGACGTTCGGGTAATGGGCGTCCAGCCACTTGCGGCACTGGGCCAACGACTGGGCGTGGGAGTAGATCCGGCTGATGCTGTCGGTCTTGGTGTTCTCGCCGACCAGCAGGTGATGGTGGATACGCAGCTCGACTTCGCCGCAGATCACCATGTCATGTTCGAGGAAGCTGTCCAGCGTGTGGTTGACCGCGCCTTCGGTGGAGTTCTCCACCGGCACAACGCCGAAATTCACCGCGCCAGCGGCGACTTCACGGAAGACTTCGTCGATGGCCGCCATTGGCTTGCTGATCACCGCATGACCGAAGTGCTTCATGGCTGCAGCCTGGGTGAAGGTGCCTTCCGGGCCCAGGTAGGCGACTTTCAGCGGCTGCTCGAGTGCCAGGCACGACGACATGATTTCGCGAAACAACCGCGCCATCTCTTCGTTGCCCAGCGGCCCCTTGTTGCGCTCCATGACACGCTTGAGCACCTGAGCTTCACGCTCAGGACGATAGAACACCGGCACTTCGCCTTCAGCCAGGGAGGCCATCTTCACCCGGGCGACTTCCTGGGCGCAGCGCGCACGCTCGCTGATCAGCTCCAGGACTTTTTCGTCCAGGGCATCGATGCGCAGGCGCAGCGCCTTGAGTTCTTGCTCAGACATCAGCCATGTTCCTTCTCGAACTCTGCCATGTAGGCGATCAACGCATTGACGGCGTTGATGTCGACGGCGTTGTAGATGGAGGCACGCATGCCACCGACCGAACGGTGGCCCTTGAGGTTCAACAGCCCACGCTCGTCGGCACCGACCAGGAACGGCTTGTCCAGGCGGTCGTCGGCCAGGCGGAACGGCACGTTCATCCACGAACGATCGGTCTTGTTGATCGGGTTGCTGTAGAGACCGCTGGCGTCGATGAAGTCATACAGCGTGCGCTGCTTCACTTCGTTGAGCTTGCCGATCGCCTCGACACCGCCCTGCTCCTTCAGCCATTCGAACACCAGGCCGGAGAGGTACCAGGCCAGGGTCGGCGGGGTGTTGTACATCGAGCCGTTGTCGGCCGCGACCTTGTAGTTGAGCATGGTCGGGCACAGGGAACGGGCACGCCCTAGCAGGTCTTCCCGGATGATGCTGACCAGGATGCCGCTAGGGCCGATGTTTTTCTGGGCACCGGCGTAGATCATGCCGAAACGGGAGACATCCACAGGGCGCGAGAGGATGTCCGAAGACATGTCGGCCACCAATGGCACGTCGCCGGTTTCCGGGATCCAGTTGAATTCCAGGCCACCGATGGTTTCGTTCGGCGCGTAGTGAACGTAGGCCGCGTCCTTGGACAGGCTCCATTCGTTCTGGCCTGGGATCGCGAAATAGTCGTAGGGCTTGGCGGTGGCAGCCACGTTGACGTGACCGTAGCGCGAAGCTTCTTCGATGGCTTTCTGCGACCAGATACCGGTGTCGATGTAGTCGGCCTTGCCACTTTCCGGCAGCAGGTTCAACGGGATCTGGGCGAACTGCTGGCTGGCGCCGCCCTGCAGGAACAGCACCTTGTAATTGGACGGAATGTTCAGCAGATCACGCAGGTCCTGCTCGGCCTTGGTGGCAATGGACACGAACTCATCGCTGCGATGGCTCATTTCCATGACCGACAGGCCCTTGCCGTGCCAGTCGAGAAGTTCACCCTGAGCACGCTTCAGGACCGCCTCAGGAAGCGCCGCCGGGCCGGCACAGAAGTTATAGGCTCTCTTGCTCACATCCAATCTCGCTCTGATCTGGTGGTCACATAAATCTTTGGGTCTGCACCGCACTAACGGTGGGAGCGAACTTGCTCGCGATAGCGGCGCAACAGTCAACATTGATGTTGAATGCCAGTCCGTCATCGCGAGCAAGCTCGCTCCCACAGGGGGCCGTTCACTCAAGGCATGAAACCTCAGGGGAGCAGCATCACCCCATAGGGGAATGTGCAGTGTCGCAAATTTTCAAACGGAACAAACAACAAGGGGGCGAATCTTCATTCGCCCCCTGCGTGTTCGCTTAGTCCTGCGGTTCTTCTTCGTCTGCGGCAGCGTCGAGTGGTTGGTCGCCGGTCACGTCGTCGACATCGGCACCCAGGGTGCCGTCGAACGCTACGCCGTTCTCACCTTCCTCGCCTTCCAGCTCCTCGTCTTCGACTTCCGATGGCTCCTGGACTCGCTCAAGCCCTACCAGCGTTTCATCACTGGCCAGCTTGATCAGCGTCACGCCCTGGGTGTTACGGCCCAGGCTCGACACTTCGGCGACTCGCGTGCGCACCAGGGTGCCCTGGTCGGAGATCAACATGATCTCCTCGCCATCGAGCACCTGGACAGCGCCGACCAGACGACCGTTACGGTCGTTGCTGACCATGGCGATCACACCCTGGCCGCCACGCTTGTACTCAGGGAACTCGCTGATGGCCGTGCGCTTGCCATAACCACGCGCCGAGGCAGTGAGGATCTGGCTGCCTTCTTCGGGAATCAGCATGGAAATCAGCTTCTGGCCTTCCGGCAGGCGCATGCCGCGCACACCGCGGGCGGTACGGCCCATGGCGCGCACGTCGGATTCCTTGAAGCGAGTGACCTTGCCACCGTCGGAGAACAGCATGACCTCACGCTCGCCGTCGGTGATGGCGGCGGAAATCAGCACGTCACCTTCGTCCAGCTCCAGGGCGATCAGGCCGACACTGCGCTGGCGGCTGAAAGATTCCAGCGGGGTCTTCTTCACGGTACCGTTGGCGGTAGCCATGAAGATGTAGTGACCTTCGGTGTATTCCTCCACCGGCAGCATGGTGGTGATGTACTCACCCTCGTCCAGCGGCAACAGGTTGACCAACGGACGGCCACGGGCGGCACGGGATGCTTCGGGGATTTCGTAGGTCTTGAGCCAGTACACCTTGCCTTTGCTGGAGAACAGCAGCAGCGTGGTGTGGCTGTTGGCGACCAGCAGGTGAGCGATGTAGTCCTCGTCCTTGACGCCTGTTGCCGACTTGCCTTTGCCGCCGCGACGCTGGGCCTGATAGGCGGCCAGCGGCTGGGTCTTGGCGTAGCCACCGTGGGAAATGGTCACCACGCGCTCTTCTTCCGGGATCATGTCACCCAGGGTCAGGTCCAGGCGCGCATCGAGAATCTCGGTGCGGCGCACGTCGCCGTATTCGGCGCGGATCACTTCCAGTTCTTCTCGGATCACTTCCATCAGGCGCGTGGCGCTGTTGAGGATGCGGATCAGCTCGCCGATCTGGTTGAGGATTTCCTGGTATTCGGCCAGCAGCTTCTCGTGCTCCAGCCCGGTCAGGCGGTGCAGGCGCAGTTCCAGGATGGCTTGCGCCTGTTCCGGGGACAGGAAGTACTTGCCTTCGCGCAGGCCGTATTGCGGGTCCAGGTTCTCCGGGCGGCACGAGTCGGCGCCAGCGCGCTCGACCATGGCCACCACCGCGGAGGACTCCCAAGGGGTGCTGATCAGCGCTTCCTTGGCTTCCGACGGCGTTGGCGAGGCTTTGATCAGGGCGATGACCGGGTCGATGTTCGACAGGGCAACGGCCTGGCCTTCGAGAATGTGGCCACGCTCGCGAGCCTTGCGCAGCTCGAACACGGTACGGCGGGTGACCACTTCGCGACGGTGACGCACGAAGGCTTCCAGCAGGTCCTTGAGGTTCAGGATCCGCGGGCGGCCGTCGATCAGCGCAACGATGTTGATGCCGAACACGCTTTGCAGTTGGGTCTGGGCGTAGAGATTGTTGAGGATCACCTCAGGCACTTCGCCACGACGCAGCTCGATCACGACACGCATGCCGTCCTTGTCGGACTCGTCACGCAGCTCGGTAATGCCTTCGAGCTTCTTCTCTTTCACCAGCTCGGCGATCTTCTCGATCAGGCGAGCCTTGTTCAACTGGTACGGCAGTTCGGTGATGACGATCTGCTGGCGACCACCCACCTTGTCGATGTCTTCGACGGTGGAGCGGGCGCGCATGTAAATGCGGCCACGGCCGGTGCGGTAGGCTTCGATGATGCCGGCACGACCGTTGATGATCGCGGCGGTCGGGAAGTCTGGACCGGGGATGTATTGCATCAGCTCATCGACGGTCAGCTCGGGGTTGTCGATGAGGGCCAGGCAACCGTCGATGACTTCACCGAGGTTGTGCGGCGGGATGTTGGTCGCCATGCCCACGGCGATACCGCTGGAGCCGTTGACGAGCAGGTTCGGGATACGGGTCGGCATCACCGCCGGGATCATTTCGGTGCCGTCGTAGTTCGGCACCCAGTCCACGGTTTCCTTGTGCAGGTCGGCCAGCAGCTCGTGGGCCAACTTGGTCATGCGCACTTCGGTGTATCGCATGGCCGCGGCGTTGTCGCCGTCCACGGAGCCGAAGTTGCCCTGACCATCTACCAGCAGGTAGCGCAGGGAGAATGGCTGGGCCATCCGGACGATGGTGTCGTACACGGCAGTGTCGCCGTGGGGGTGATACTTACCGATCACGTCGCCGACGACACGGGCAGATTTCTTGTACGGCTTGTTGAAGTCGTTGCCCAGCTCGCTCATCGCGAACAGCACACGCCGGTGCACGGGCTTCAAGCCATCGCGCGCATCCGGCAGCGCCCGCCCGACGATTACGCTCATTGCGTAGTCGAGGTAGGACTGTTTCAGCTCGTCTTCGATATTGACCGGGAGGATTTCTTTGGCCAGTTCGCCCATGAGAAGCCTGATTCCTTTTTCTGGTGAAACCTCGTCACATCCAGATGGGACGAACGAAGCTCGCCGCTGCAGAACAAGTGCCGTGCAGCGACTTACGACAAATCAACGAGTTATGCCATGGATCTGCGCAGTAAAGGCCACCTCGCGAGGCAGCCTTGGAAACCGCCGGATGTTATCACAAGAGCCGCCACGCACCTATCCCCCAGATGCGCATGGTGCATAGTTAGTTGACCGGTGACAGGCTGATATGGGACCAGAGAGGCTTAGAAGCGCTGCGGATGGAGATTCAGGGGCCAAATGCAAGGGATTTGTTGCCTTTAAGAGCCTCATCGCGAGCAGGCTCGCTCCCACAAGGATCTTTTGTGCCTGAAATTTCAGACACACCTCCCATCCACTGTGGGAGCGAGCTTGCTCGCGATGGCGCTGGATCAGACACCAAAAAGCCTTCAATGCAGCCGCTTGCGGCACATCAACTGCGCCAGCTTGGCGGTGTCCGGGCGCTCGATGATGCCCTTCTCGGTGACGATAACGTCGATCAAGTCCGCCGGGGTGACGTCAAACGTCGGGCTGAAGGGGTCCACCTCCGCGCCAAGCCTCTTGCCACCGACTTCCAGCAGTTCGCGCCCGTCGCGCTCCTCGACCGCAATGTCATCACCGCAGGCCAAGCTCATGTCGATGGTCGAACTCGGTGCCACGACCATGAAGCGCACGCCATGGTGCATGGCACAGACCGCCAGTTGATAGGTGCCGATCGTGTTCGCCACGTCGCCATTGGCGGTGATGCAGTCGGCGCCGACGATCACCCAGGTCACACCTTTCGTCTTCATGATGTGAGCCGCGGCGGAATCAGCGTTGAGGGTCACCGGGACGCCCTCACAGGCCAACTCCCACGCGGTCAGGCGCGAGCCTTGCAGCGATGGACGGGTTTCGTCGGCATAGACGCGCTCCACCATGCCTTCGATATACGCGCCACGGATAACGCCCAAGGCCGTGCCGAAGCCACCGGTCGCCAGGGCGCCGGTGTTGCCGTGGGTAAGGATGGCCTGGGCGTTGCCCTGGTGCTTGCGGATCAGGTCGACACCGAGCTGGGCCATGGTCAGGTTCGCTTCGCGATCACTCTCGTGGATCGCGATGGCTTCGGCCTCAAGGACCACCAGCGGCTCGGCGTGCTCTTTCAAGCGCCCCAACCGGTCGCGCATCCGATCCAGCGCCCAGAAGAGGTTCGCCGCCGTCGGCCGAGCCTCGGCCAGCAAGGTAAAATCAGCCGCCAGCGCCGCTTGCCAGTCACCGCCCTCGGCCACCCTGGCCCGCGCCGCCAGCACGACACCATAAGCCGCGCTGATGCCGATGGCCGGCGCGCCGCGCACCACCCTCGAGGCAATGGCCTCGGCCACATCCGCGGCACGGGTGCAGGCGATCCAGTTTTCCTCGAACGGCAAGACACGCAAGTCCAGCAGGTACAGGACGCCATCACGCCAATCGATGGCCTTCACCTTCTCCGCAGCCAATAGTCGATCGCGCATCCCTCACCCCGTACTCATGTACAAAAGCCGCCGATTATAGCGATCCCTCCGCGAAGACGCTCGGGTATACTTCGCCATCCTTTATACCCCATGGAACCGTTCCACGATGCCCAAGCCTGCCGTTGCGCTCGACTTATTATTGCTGCCGACCTGGTTGGTGCCTGTCGAACCCGCCGGTGTAGTGCTCAAGGACCATGGCCTGGGCATTCGCGATGGCTCTATCGTGTTCATCGGTCCACGGGCAGAAGCCCTCAAGTGTGACGCCACCCAGGTCCGTGAACTGCCCGGCCTGCTGCTCAGCCCCGGCCTGATCAATGCCCATGGCCACGCCGCCATGACCCTGTTCCGCGGCCTGGCCGACGACCTGCCCTTGATGACCTGGCTCGAACAGCACATCTGGCCGGCGGAAGCCAAATGGGTCGATGAAGATTTCGTGCGCGATGGCACCGACCTGGCAATCGCCGAGCAGATCAAGGGCGGCATCACCTGCTTCTCCGACATGTATTTCTACCCCAAGATCGCCAGCGAGTGTGTTCACGACAGCGGAATTCGTGCGCAAATCGCGATTCCGATCCTCGACTTCCCGATCCCCGGTGCCGCCAGCGCCGACGAAGCCATTCGTCAGGGCATCGCGTTGTTTGGCGACCTCAAGCACCATCCACGGATCAAAGTCGCATTCGGCCCGCACGCGCCCTACACCGTGGGCGACGAGAACCTGGAGAAAATCCGCGTGATCGCCGAGGAACTGGACGCTGCCATTCATATGCACGTTCACGAAACCGCCTTCGAAGTGCAGCAGGCAGTGGATAACACCGCGGAGCGACCGCTGGCGCGCCTGGGACGACTTGGCCTGCTGGGGCCACGCTTTCAAGCCGTACACATGACGCAAATCAGCGACGAAGACCAGGCCTTGCTGGTAGAAAGCAATTGCAGCGTGATCCACTGCCCGGAATCGAACCTGAAGCTGGCCAGCGGTTTCTGCCCGGTGGAACGCCTGTGGCAGGCCGGCGTCAACGTTGCCCTCGGCACCGACGGTGCGGCGAGCAACAACGATCTGGATCTGCTCGGCGAAACCCGCACCGCTGCCCTGCTGGCCAAGGCCGTCGCCGGTTCGGCCACGGCTCTGGATGCCCATCGGGCTCTGCGCATGGCCACGCTCAATGGTGCCCGGGCGCTGGGCATCGAAGCGACTGTCGGCTCGCTGGAAGTGGGCAAGGCCGCCGACCTGGTGGCCTTCGATCTGTCGGGCCTGGCCCAGCAGCCGATCTACGACCCGGTGTCGCAGTTGATCTATGCCACCGGTCGCGATTGCGTTAAACACCTGTGGGTGGGCGGCAAGCCCCTCTTGGAAGATGGCCGACTGACCCGTATGGACGAATCAAGACTGATCGCCACGGCCCAGGCCTGGGGTCGCCGCATCAGCGGCCACGACGAATAACCACGCCCCTTGAGCCACGGCTCGGGGCACCTGATTTTTCAAGCTTTTCGAGGATCTGCACATGAGCAACGTCGACCACGCCGAAATCGCCAAATTCGAAGCCCTGGCCCATCGCTGGTGGGACCGTGAAAGCGAATTCAAACCGCTGCACGACATCAACCCGCTGCGGGTCAACTGGATTGACGAACGGGTCAACCTGGCTGGCAAGAAGGTGCTCGACGTCGGTTGTGGCGGCGGCATCCTCAGCGAAGCCATGGCCCAGCGCGGCGCGACGGTGATGGGCATCGACATGGGCGAAGCGCCGCTGGCGGTCGCACAACTGCATCAACTGGAGTCGGGCGTCAGCGTGGAATACCGGCAGATCACCGCCGAAGGCCTGGCCGAAGAAATGCCCGGCCAATTCGACGTGGTCACCTGCCTCGAAATGCTCGAACACGTGCCGGACCCGTCGTCGGTCATCCGCGCCTGTTTTCGCATGGTCAAGCCGGGCGGCCAGGTGTTTTTTTCCACCATCAACCGTAATCCGAAGGCCTACCTGTTCGCCATCATCGGCGCCGAATACATCATGAAGCTGCTGCCGCGCGGCACTCACGATTTCAAGAAATTCATCCGCCCGTCCGAACTGGGCGCCTGGAGCCGTGTGGCCGGGCTGACCGTCAAGGACATCATTGGCCTGACCTACAACCCGCTGACCAAGCATTACAAGCTGGCCGCCGACGTTGACGTCAACTACATGATCCAGACCCTGCGCGAGGAGTAAGTCGATGCGTCTCAAAGCGGTTCTCTTTGACATGGATGGCACGCTGCTCGACACCGCGCCGGACTTCATCGCCATCTGCCAGGCCATGCGCGCCGACCGTGGCTTGCCACCGATGAACACGCAGCACATTCGCGACGAGATTTCCGGCGGTGCCCGGGCGATGGTCGCGGTGACCTTTTCCATGGACCCGGAGTCACCGGGGTTCGAGGAGCTGCGCCAGGAGTTTCTCGACCGCTACCTCAAGGATTGCGCGGTGCACAGCCATTTGTTCGACGGCATGGCCGAGGTGCTGGCCGATATCGAAGCGGCCAACCTGATCTGGGGTGTGGTCACCAACAAGCCGCTGCGTTTCGCCGAACCGATCATGCAGCAACTGGGCCTGGCCGAACGCTCGAAAGTGCTGATCTGCCCTGACCACGTGAAAAACAGCAAACCAGACCCGGAACCGCTGACCCTGGCGTGCAAACTGCTCGACCTGGACCCGGCCAGCGTGCTGTTCGTGGGTGATGACCTGCGGGACATCGAGTCCGGTCGCAGCGCCGGCACCAAGACCTGCGCGGTGACCTATGGCTACATCCACCCGGACGACAACCCCAGACACTGGGGCGCGGATGTGGTGATCGATCACCCATCGGCGCTGCGCGAGGTGCTCAATTGTGGGAGCAAGGCTTGCCCGCGCTGAAGGCGATGCGGTCTTTCAGAATCGAGTCGCCTGCTTCGCGAGCAAGCTTTGCTCCCACAGCCTGCTCCCACATAGCGGGGATCAATCCCCTCGCCACTACAGTTTCTGCCAACAGATTGATTTGTTGAGGTTTTTTAATGTTTGATTATTCCGCCCGCCCCGACCTGCTCAATGGCCGGGTGATTCTGGTCACCGGCGCCGGTCGTGGGATCGGCGCCGCTGCCGCGAAAGCCTACGCTGCCCATGGTGCCACCGTGCTGCTGCTGGGCAAGACCGAAGCCAACCTGACCCAGGTCTATGATGAAATCGAAGCGGCCGGTCATCCGCAGCCAGCGGTGATCCCGTTCAACCTCGAAACCGCGCTGCCTCATCAGTACGATGAACTGGCGGCCATGATCGAAACCGAGTTCGGTCATCTCGACGGCCTGCTGCACAACGCCTCGATCATCGGCCCGCGTACCCCGCTGGAACAGTTGTCCGGTGAGAACTTCATGCGGGTGATGCACGTCAACGTCAACGCGATGTTCATGCTCACCAGCACCTTGCTGCCGCTGCTCAAGCTGTCCAAGGATGCCTCCGTGGTGTTCACCTCCAGCAGCGTCGGGCGCAAGGGCCGAGCGTATTGGGGCGCCTACGGCGTGTCCAAATTCGCCACCGAGGGGCTGATGCAAACCTTGGCCGACGAAGTCGACACCGTCGCCGCCGTGCGCGCCAACAGCATCAACCCCGGCGCCACCCGCACCAGCATGCGCGCCCAGGCCTACCCGGGGGAAAACCCGCTCAACAATCCGACGCCCGAAGAAATCATGCCGGTCTACCTGTACCTCATGGGCCCGGACAGCACCGGCGTCAATGGCCAGGCGTTCAACGCGCAATAATGGCCTCGGCCTGCGTCGCGACGACTTACCGTCACGATGCAGGCTCTATTCGATGCCCAACCAGGCGAACCGCCAAACCCACGTCGCGGCAAATGTCGCGACTTGCCGTCAATACATTGATTCCTAAAGGGTTTTTATTTAAGTGAACCGAATGGCACGACTTTCGCTCTAAATATCCTCAAACACGCCATTGTTCGGCGGGTAACGGAGATCGAGACGAGATTTATGCCTGACAGGGAAAGCGGACTAAACTTAGCTCAATTGTCCTACGGGACTGAAGGACCAGTACGACGCGCAGCCCAAAGCCACCACACCCAACCTGCCAGGACAGCTTTAGCTTAGGGGCTAACGCCATATGAAAACGCCCACCCAGATCAACGCGATTGATTTCGACAGCGCCAAATTGCAGCGTCTGGGCCTTGACCAGCCATCGCCGCTCGCGACCCGCGCCGTCAATCTTTCGCAATTGCGCCAGCAACTGAGCCAGCAGTTGCAGACCAGCCTGGAGCCACAGCGAATCCTTGGTCTGTTTTTCCGGGAAGTCCAACGACTGGTGCCCCTGGATGCGCTGGCCTACCAGCACAAAGCCAGTGACCTGCGCCTGGAGTTCGGGCAACGCGGGCATCACACCCTCAGCTATAACCTCAGCCATGAAGGCGAACACCTGGGTGAACTGGTATTCCGTCGCAACCAGCGCTTCACCGAGACGGAACAGAGCGACCTTGAATCCATCATGTCGACGCTGCTCTATCCACTGCGCAATGCGCTGCTCTACCGCGCCGCCACCCAAAGCGCCCTGCGCGATCCGTTGACCGGTACCGGCAACCGCATCGCCATGGACCAGACACTGATGCGTGAGATCGACATGGCCAAGCGCCATTCGCAGCCCTTGTCGGTGCTGATGCTCGACATCGACCATTTCAAGCGCATCAACGATAGCCATGGTCACGGCGTTGGCGACGAAGTGCTCAAGGCCGTGGCCGAATCGATCAAGAACCAACTGCGCAACGTGGACATGGTGTTCAGGTTCGGCGGTGAAGAGTTTCTGATCCTGCTGGCCAATACCAGCCGGGATGCTGCGGCCATGGTCGGTGAACGGCTGCGTTACGCCGCCCAGGCCCAGGATTATTTCGCCGCAAGCACAAGGATCGAGCTGACCGTCAGCCTGGGTTGCGCCACCCTGCTACCGGGGGAATCATCGGAAAGCCTGCTGCGCAGGGCTGACAGCGCACTGTACGTGGCCAAGCGCGAAGGACGTAATCGACTGGCAATGGCAGGCTGAAACGACGAAAGTAAGTAAGAACACCGGCATTTTTGTGGGAGCGGGCTTGCTCGCGAAAGCGGTGGCTCAGCCTATTAATAGGCTGAATGCGCCGAAGTCTTCGCGAGCAAGCCCGCTCCCAGAAAACCTTGCGGCGATCACAAGCCAGCAGTCACCCAAAACAACTGTGGGAGCGAGTCTGCTCGCGATAGTGATCTGGCAGTCAACCTCCCCGTCGACTGTCAGAACGCTTCGCGAGCAGGCTCGCTCCCACATGGGTTGTGGCTATTGGGGTAGAAATCAGCTTTGCGCCAGTGCCAGGCGCTCGCGGGTGGATGAGGACTTGCTCACCGTCTCCGACTGTTCCAGTTGCATGCAACGCTCCAGGAACAGGTACATGTAGTCATAGCTCTTGCACACGGCCTGACGCAGCTCCGTTTGCAGGGCTTTACTTGGGTTCATCCCCGCCAGCGTACAGATGATTTCCAGAGCTTCCCAAGGATGGGCATCGTCGTACTGGGCATGCATCTTCAGCCATTTCATGGCCCGTTTGCGGTCTTCCTCGGCGAAAGCGGCCGCGTAGACACCACTGGAACACACCAGCGCCGACCACTCCCCCGTGGCCCCCTCAATCGCATAGTTGGTCGCGGCGATGGCCACGATCAGCGAATCCGAGGAACTGGTATGCCAGCACCAGTGGCTCAAGGCATGCAGCTCAGGCGGCACCTGCTGCGCTTGCAGGTCTTCCAGGGTCACGCCATGGGCGGCGCTCCAGTTGACCCAGTAGTCGGCATGGTTGAGTTCGACACGAATGTTACGCATCAGCCAGCGACGCGCCATGTCCTCGCCGGGGCGGCGGGCAAAACGGGTCTTGGTGAGGTTCTGTGCCATGTATAAAGCGAACTGTTCGACGACCGGCCAACCACCAATGAGGTAGTGACGCATGGTCCTGGCGCTGAGCTTGTTGTCACGCATGCGCTGGTACAGCTCGTGTTCGACAACCCGGCGCTTGCTCTCGCCGCAATCGGTAATGAGCTGCTGTGCCCATTTCGGATAGCTCGTGGCGTCCATGAGCGGGCCTGTTCGGTTGAATGTGTCGATCACTGTCGGGCTCCTTTTGATTGTGATTTTCCGGATCAACAAGAGGTTCAGCGGAACGTGCCGGGGGCCTTGAATAACAACGGCTGGGGCCGGGCCGGCCGACATTGCAATGTGTCGCAGGTAAACAATTGCGGGCGTTCGATCACATACCCCTGAGCATAATCCACCCCTATTTCCAGCAATGCCTGCTCGATCTGGGCGGTTTCAACAAACTCGGCAATCGTGCGCTTACCCATGACGTGGCCGATGTGATTGATCACTTCGACCATTGCACGGTTAATCGGGTCGTCCAGCATATCCTTTACGAAACTCCCGTCGATCTTCAGGAAGTCTACAGGTAAATGTTTCAGGTAAGCGAATGAAGACATTCCGGCGCAAAAATCATCCAGCGAGAAATAGCATCCCAAACCTTTGAGTTCATTGATAAAGCGGATCGCACTGCCCAAATTCGAAATAGCGCTGGTTTCTGTAATTTCAAAACAAATCATTTCTGGCGGAATCGAGTAGGCCGCGAACTGTTTACGCAGGAAGTCGAGGAACGCCTGATCTCCTATAGTCGTGCCTGACAGATTGATCGCACACATGGCCATGGGCCCCTGTCGCGAGTCATTCAGGCACTGGCGGATGATCTTGAAGACATTCTCCACCACCCAACGGTCCAGGGAGGTCATGAGCCCGTAGCGTTCCGCTGCGGGAATGAAGCTGTCCGGCAGGATCATCCGTCCGGCTTCGTCATGCAGGCGCAGCAGGACTTCAATGTGCCCGCCGCCATGGTCGCCCGGGCCCAGCGCGGCGATTTCCTGGGCGTAGAGGCAAAAGCGGTTTTCCTCCAAGGCCATGTGCAGGCGCTGGACCCAGGCCATCTCGCCAAAGCGCAGGGACAATTCCGAGTCGTCGGCATGATAGACCTGGACCCGGTTGCGCCCCTTTTCCTTGGCCATGTAGCAGGCCATGTCGGCAGCCCGCAAGGACGCCTCCAGGGTCGTCGGCGTCTGGGCGATATGCACCAGGCCGATGCTCACCGTGGTCACGAACGGCCGGCCCTTCCAGACAAAGTGCAGGTTCTGCACGGTCTGACGCAGCCCTTCGGCGATCTTTTCCGCCGCTTCCGGTGAACAGTTTTCCAGCAAGATCCCGAACTCATCCCCGCCCAGCCGCGCCAGGGTGTCGTTTTCCCGCAGCCCTGATTGCAACAAGGCGCAGATATGACGCAACAATTCGTCACCCGCTGCATGGCCGCAGGTGTCGTTGACCAGCTTGAACTGGTCCAGGTCGAGAAACATCAAGGCATGGCGCCCAACCTGGCGAGTGAGGCTGTGCAAGGCCTGCTCGAGGCGATACTCGAATTCCCGGCGGTTCGCCAGGCCAGTCAGGGCATCATGGGTGGCCTGCCACGACAGGTTGGCGATGTATTGGCGTTCCTGGGTCATGTCATGCAACACCAGCACGGCGCCGCTGACCTTGCCCGCATGACGGATTGGCGCGCCCACCAGGGTGACCGACACGGTGCTGCCATCCAAGCGCTGGATCAGCTTGGAATGTTCGCTGGCGCCGCTGAGCCGGCCGCTGAGGATGTGCTCGATCAGGGTCAGCCCCTCGGTCTGGGCATTGTCATCGAGCAAATTGAAAAGCGCGGCCAGGGGCAAGCCCGCGGCGTGCTCAGACTTCCAATGGGTCATCGCTTCAGCAGCAGGGTTCATGTAGGCGATGGCACCCTCAACGTCGGTGGTGATGACCCCGTCGCCGATGGATTGCAGGGTGATCTGCGCCCGCTCTTTCTCCATCTGCAGCGCATTGGCGAACACCTGCCGCTGGGCCAGCAATTTATGGGTCCGCAACAACGCCAGGACGATCAGCCCCAGGGCCGTGGCGAAGTTGGTCACCAGCAAGAGTCGCAGAATGAAACGCGAGCCCTCGCCCAGTGCGTCGCTGAATGCCTTGGCAGCCGGGGTGACGGAATCGTTGATCGCAAAGATCTGGGCCTTCCAGCCGCGGATATCCACCTCCAACGCCTGGCCTGCGGTAATGCGGCTGTGCATCTGCCGGGCGACGTTATCCAGCTCGATCAGGTAGCCGTCGCCCACCGTCCAAAGATCGATGGCTTCTTCCAGGTAACTGAAATGGCGAAAATTGAGGTACAACCAGATCACGCTGGACACGTCATCAGGATGGTTGCCACCTTGGAGAATCCCGGCCCGCGCGGCTTCGAGATCCGGCGGTTCGCGGTCCAGCGCCACCCGCAATTTATGGCCACCCTCGGGGACGGCGATGGCTTGCTGGTATTTGCGGAAAATCGCTTCGTCGCGGCTGTCGGCGTAGAGGTTGAGGTAATAGATGGCGTCTTTCTGCCCCTTGGACCAGAGACTCTCCCCTGCCACGTAGCCGCGAACAGCGGACAGCACGTAAAGGCTGACGCCGCCAAGCAATGCCTGAAATAGCACGACGGCGATAAAGGGCCAGACGATGCCCAGCAGCCGTGGTGTTCCGAGAGTCTGCTTTTGCTTCATGAGGTCCCTTGCACAGGTATTGCCGAACGAACACCCGCCAGAATTCCACTCCTGACTCAATAGCCTAGGCTAGTTTTCAACCCTTCGAATGAATGGTTGAACAGATCGACAGGCTTTGCGTGGAATTCGGAAAAATCGGCGTGTTTGCCTGCTTTTTTTCCGATACTAAGCGCAGAAAAGCGCTAGAAACTCAAGGCTGTTGAATCTGTTGCAAATGACCATAGAGTCGAGCGTACAGGCCACCTTCGGCAATCAGTTGCAAATGGTCGCCGTCTTCGGCGATTTGCCCACCGTCGAACACCAATACCCGATCGGCCTGCTTCACCGCCGAGAGCCGGTGGGCGATGATCAGCGTGGTGCGTGCGCTCAAAAAGCGCGCCAGTGCCTGGTGAAGGTTGTACTCAGTGGCAGCGTCCAGTGCCGAGGTGGCCTCGTCGAGAATCACTACCCGTGGGTCGGCCAATACCATGCGGGCAATGGCCAACCGTTGACGCTGCCCGCCTGACAACCGCACCCCGGAACGCCCCACTACGCTATCCAGGCCCTGGGGCAGCGCCCGTACGGTAGCATCGAGCTGGGCGATTTCCAGCGCCCGCCAGCAGTCGTCGTCACTGCACTCACGGCCCATGGCGAGGTTGGCCCGCACCGTATCGTTGAACAACGCCGGATGTTGCAACACCACTGCAACATTTTCCCGGATGGTTTCCAGGCCGATCTCCTGTTGCGTGGCGCCACCGAAACGGATGCTGCCCGACTGCGGCGTGTACAGCCCCAGTAACAACTGCACCAGGGTGCTCTTGCCGCCGCCGCTGGCGCCGACGATGGCGACTTTCTCGCCCGGCGAGATGCACAGGTTCAACTGGTTGAGCACCAGCTCTTCACCGTAACCGAAACTCAACCCCTGAATCTCGATACCCACGGTGTCACGGCCCTTGAACGGATCGACGCTGCCCGTGTACTGAGGCTCATCGGCGCGGGCCAGCAGTTCATTGATCCGGCTCAAGGCGCCGCCGGCGGCGTAAAAAGCGTACTGCAAGTTCAACAGTTGCTCGACCGGGCCGATCATGAACCAGAGGTAGCTGAACACCGCCAGCATCTGGCCGATGGACAGGTCGGAAAACACCACGGTGAGCATGGCCGCTGCGCGAAAAATATCGATGCCGAACTGGAAGAGCAAACCACTGGCGCGGTTCGAGGCGTCGGTTTTCCACTGCGAACTCACGGCGTAATCACGGACCTCCTTGGCACGCATTCCCAAGCGGCCAAGGAAGTAACCCTGGCGGTTACCGGCGCGCACTTCCTGGATGGCATCCAGGGTTTCGGTCAGGGCCTGGGTGAACCGCGAGGTGCTGTCGTTCTCCAGTTTCTTGAGGTGCTTGACCCGCTTGCCCAACTGCACCGTGGCGTAGATCACCAGCGGGTTGAACAGCAGGATCAGCAGCGCCAGTTCCCAGTGCATCCACACCAGGATCCCAGCGGTGCCCACCAGGGTCAGCATCGCCACCAGGAAACGGCTGAGGGTTTCGCCGATGAATTTGTCGAGGGTGTCCAGGTCGGTGACCAGGTGAGCCGCCACCGTGCCACTGCCCAGGCTTTCGTATTCGCCCAGGGAAATGCGCTTGAGACGCTCGATCAAGCGGATGCGAATGCGATAGACGATGTCTTTGGCCAAGCGGGCGAACAAGCGCGCCTGCACCACGTTGAACAGCAATGCGCCACAGCGCAGGGCCAGGGTCACCATTAACATCAGCCCGATGTAGCCGGCAGCGCGCTGCCAACCCATGGGCAACGCCTGGTTCATGACTTTCAGGGCCGCATCGCCATGCCCCAGCAGAACTTCATCCACCAGCAATGGCAACAGCAATGGGATCGGTACGCTGCACAGCGTCGCCAGCACGGCCACGCCGTTGGCGATCCACAGGGCTTTTTTATGCTTGAGGGCCAGGCGACGGATTTCCGTCCAACTCAACCGGTCGATGCGCTGCGAGGCCGATGTATCTGGCGGCCGGTCAGGCACAGGCCGCGCGCTCCAGCCAGCGACCAAGCAAAGGCGACAGCTGGCTCAGGGGTTGGTAGCCGTTGGTCAGCAAGGCCAACTGGCCATCACGCTCGGCCAACAGTGTGGGGAACCCGGCAATGCCTAAGTCCTGCACCCAGGTGAAATCCGCAGCGGTGGCCGCATGCTGGTCGGCGCGGTCGAAGGCCGCGGCGAATTCGATGCGTGGCAGCCCGGCCTGTTCGGCCAGCTCCACCAGCACACTGGCGTGGGTCACGTCGCGGCCTTGCACATAAAAAGCCTGCTGGATCAGCTTCACCAACTTCCAGGCCAGGTCCGGGGCCAGGCTGCGAGCCGTCACCAGTGCCCGGCAGGCAGGCTCGGTGTCGTAGACGAAACCGTCCGGCAACGCGCCTTCGAGCTTGAAGGGCTGGCCGGTGGCCTGGGTGACCGCCTGCCAGTGTTCAAGAATGTAGCGCCGGGTGGTCGGCTCCAGCGCAGAACCGCTGCCAGTGCGCAAACCGCCCACCACCAGGTGCAACTCCACCCCCGCGGCCTGCGCCTGCTCTACCAACGCCTCGGCCACCGGCGCAAAGCCCCAGCACCAGGAACACATCGGGTCCATCACATAGAGCAGGCGTGACGCCATGGTTCAAGCCTCGGAAAATGATTGCTTGTAGTTGTAGCCGATCGGGTGCGGCATGTTACGAGCCTTGGCCAACTCAATCTGCTTTTGCCGGTCGATGGCGCTGCGACGGGTCTTCTCGCTCAGTTTATCCCAGCAGTGCGGGCAACTGATGCCAGGCACATAGTGCTCCGAGGCTCGGTCTTCTACGCTCACCGGGGTACGACAAGCGTGACATTGATCGTAGTCCCCTTCGCTGAGGTCGTGGCGAACGGTCACGCGGTTGTCGAACACGAAGCAGTCGCCGCGCCACTTGGTTTCTTCCTGAGGGACCTCTTCGAGGTATTTCAGGATGCCGCCCTTGAGATGATAGACCTCGTCGAAACCCTGGCCGAGCATGTAGCTGGAGGCTTTTTCACAACGAATGCCGCCCGTGCAGAACATCGCGACTTTCTTGTGCCTGGCCGGGTCGAAGTTGGCCTTGATGTACTCAGGGAACTCACGAAAGCTGGTGGTCCTGGGGTCGATGGCGCCTTCGAAGGTGCCGATGGACACTTCGTAATCGTTACGGGTGTCGATCAACAACACTTCCGGATCGCTGATCAGCGCGTTCCAGTCCTGCGGCTCGACATAGGTACCGACCTGCTTGTTCGGGTCCACGCCTTCGACGCCGAGGGTGACGATTTCTTTCTTGAGCTTGACCTTGGTGCGGTAGAACGGCTGCTCATCGCAGTAGGACTCTTTATGATCGATGTCGATCATGCGCGGATCGTTCTTGAGCCAGGCCAGCAGGCCGTCGATGCCTTCGCGAGTGCCGGAGACCGTGCCGTTGATGCCTTCTTCGGCGACCAGCAACGTGCCTTTGATGCCGTTGTCGAGCATGGCCTTGAGCAAGGGCTCACGCAGCTCGACGTAATCTTCAAGGGTGACGAACTTATACAGTGCCGCCACGACAATGGGTTGTGTCATGGGTGTTTCTCCAGGTGGCTACCCTCGTAAAGGGTGAACCGGATACGAAAAAAAACGCGCCGGGTAAGCGGCGCGTTGCGGATTCTAACAAAAACAATGTGGCTTTAGGAGCGAAGTGCCCTGGAGCGAAGCGCTTATCGTGGCGAGGGAGCTTGCTCCCGGCTGCTCTGTAGGAGCTGGCGAAGCCGGCGATCTTTTAATCTTTCGCTTGAGATTCAAGTGTGAGGAAAAAGATCGCAGCCTCGTTGCACTCGACAGCTCCTACAGCCCCCGCCACAAAAGCCTCACACCCTATCGATCAGTGCTTGCTGCCACCGGCACACGTCGGCGAAGCCGGGGCCGCGTCGATCCGGGCCCATTCTTCGGGGGTGTAGGTGTGCAGCGCCAACGCATGGAACTCCCCCATCAGCTCGCCCAGCGTGCCGTAGACCTTCTGGTGACGCTTGACGCGATTGAGCCCTTCGAACTGCTGGCTGACCACCACGGCCTTGAAGTGGGTCTGCAGGCCACGGCTGTGCATGTGGCTTTCATCCAGCACTTGCAAGTGCTCGGGCTGCAAGAGCCCGAGTGTTGATTCGATGCGTTGTTGCATGCTCATACTGGGCTCCGCTTACGGCTTTTTCTTGGCTGGGGCAGCTTTTGGCTCGAGCTCGGCCGTCATGTCCGCCAGCAGCTTGTTGACCACCGGCACCGCGCTTTCAAGCTTGGCCTGGGTCAGTTGAGCCGATTGCTGGGTCAACTGCGGCATTTTCTCGAGGACTTTCTTGCCTAATGGCGATTGGTAGAAAGCGACCAGATCCTTGAGCTCCGACTCGCTGAAGTTGCTGGTGTAGAGCTTGACCATGTCCGGCTTGAGCTTGTTCCAGCCGATAGCCCGGTCCAGCGCGGCATTGGCCTTGGCCTGGTAGGTTTCCAGGGTGGCTTTTTTCGACTCAGGTGCCTTGGTCTGTTCAAAGCGCTGGGCAAACATCTGCTGCACTTGCATGTAGACCGGCGTGCCCAATTTGTCAGCGTGTGCCAGGGTCAGGAACGCTTCGGCGCTGGCGCTGTGGCTGGCGGTATCGGCGAAAACAGGGCCGCTGGCACACACCAGAGCAACGGCGGTACAGATGGCACGAAGACGGGTCATCGAGTTTCCTTTATTACAGGCGAGGTTAAACCCCAAGGGCGACCATTCTGCGCCTAAAAAACGCCGGGCCTCAACCCCGACGCTTGGCAGCTCCGATTGGCGGGGCGAACCCGCCGCTCCTAGATTGAGGGAACCAGAGCCGCCCATCTGGGCCTAAACTGCGCATTCAGCCCTTTAAGGAGTTTGACCCGATGAGCCGTATCGAAACCGACAGCCTTGGCCAGGTTGAAGTCCCGGACGACGCCTACTGGGGCGCCCAGACGCAGCGTTCCATGATCAACTTTGCCATTGGCAACGAACGCATGCCGCTGTCGGTGTTGCACGCCTTGGCACTGATCAAGAAAGCCGCCGCGCGGGTCAATGATCGCAATGGCGACCTCCCGGCCGATATCGCTCGCCTGATCGAACAGGCCGCCGACGAAGTGCTGGCCGGCCAGCATGACGACCAGTTCCCATTGGTGGTCTGGCAGACCGGCAGCGGAACCCAGAGCAATATGAACGCAAACGAGGTGATCGCCGGGCGCGCCAACGAACTGGCCGGCAACCCCCGCGGCGGCAAGAGCCCGGTGCACCCCAACGACCACGTCAATCGCTCCCAGAGCTCCAATGACTGTTTCCCCACCGCGATGCATATTGCGGCCGCCCAGGCCGTCCACCAACAATTGCTCCCGGCCATCAGTGAGCTGTCCGGCGGCCTGGCGGAACTGGCCGCGCGCCACATGAAACTGGTCAAGACCGGTCGCACTCACCTGATGGATGCCACGCCCATCACCTTTGGCCAGGAACTGTCGGCGTTCATTGCCCAGCTCGATTACGCCGAACGGACGATCCGCGCCGCGCTACCGGCGGTCTGCGAACTGGCCCAGGGCGGCACGGCGGTGGGCACCGGACTCAATTCACCCCACGGTTTCGGCGAGGCGATGGCCGCTGAACTGGCGGCGCTGTCGGGCCTGCCGTTCGTCACTGCGCCGAACAAGTTTGCCGCGCTGGCCGGCCATGAGCCCCTGACCGCCCTGTCCGGCGCGCTGAAAACCCTGGCCGTGACCTTGATGAAGATCGCCAACGACCTGCGCCTGCTCGGCTCCGGGCCACGGGCCGGCTTCGCCGAGGTGAAATTGCCGGCCAATGAACCGGGCAGCTCCATCATGCCCGGCAAGGTCAACCCGACCCAATGCGAAGCCTTGTCGATGCTGGCCTGCCAGGTCATGGGCAACGACGTGACCATCGGTTTTGCCGCCAGCCAGGGGCATTTGCAGTTGAACGTGTTCAAACCGGTAATCATCCATAACCTGCTGCAATCGATTCGCCTGTTGGCCGATGGCTGCGGCAACTTCCAGCAGCACTGCATCGCCGGGCTCGAACCGGATGCCGAGCAGATGGCCGCACACCTGGAGCGTGGGTTGATGCTGGTGACCGCGCTGAACCCGCACATCGGCTACGACAAGTCAGCCGAAATCGCCAAGAAAGCCTACGGCGAAGGGCTGACCCTGCGTGAGGCGGCGCTGCAACTGGGGTATCTGACCGATCAAGAGTTCGATGCCTGGGTACGACCGGAAAATATGCTGGAGGCGGGTAGCCAGGGTTAACGCCCTACCCTGTGGGAGCGAGCAGCCTGCTCGCGATGGGGCCGGCAGGCTCGACATCTCTATTGCCTGTCAGGCCGCCATCGCGAGCAGGCTCGCTCCCACAGGGGGCTAACGCCCCACGCGCCGGGCCCTGAGCCCGGCGATCAGCGACGGGCCCAGGGCAACCAGCGCCGACCCCAGCACCACCAGCACCGCCCCGCCATACCCCAGCAAATTGATCTGTTCGGCATGGACATAGGCGGGCCACCACCAGGCCGCCATCGCCACCGCGGCGAACGTCACCAGTGGTGTGATCGCCAGGGTCGCGCTGACCCGCGACGCCTCCCAATGGGCCAAGGCTTCGGCAAACGCGCCATAGGCAATCAGCGTGTTGAGACAGCACGCGAGCAACAGCCAGCCTTGCAACGGGCTCAACTGCAGCGCCTCCAGCGGATGCACCCAGGGCGTGAGCAGCAACGCGCAGAACAGGTAGATCACCATCATCACCTGCAACGAATTCCACACCGTCAACAATTGCTTTTGGCCCAGGGCATAAAACGTCCAGACCGTCGACGCCAGCAACACCATCAACACCCCGGCGGTGTAGTCGCTCAGGGACGTCAGCAACTCGCCCAGGCGCTGGTTGAAAAACAGCGTAAAACCGATCAGCAACACCAGCAGGCCGATGCCCTGCCCCACGCTGAAGCGCTCCTTGAACACGAACAGGCTGGCGACCAGCAACATGATCGGCCCCATCTGCACCACCAGTTGCGCGGTGCCAGGGCTCAAGCGGCTCAGACCCATCAGGTACAACACGTAGTTGCCCACCAGCCCAAGCACCGCCATCGCCACCAGCCAGCCGCCGCGTGGGCCAAGGACCTTGCGACTGGGCAGGCGCCGGGAGGCCGCCAAATAGATGAACAGCAAACCGCCGGACACCAGCAAGCGAAACCAGGTCACGGTGACCGGGTCCATCACTTGCAGCACTTGCTTGAGCTTGATCGGCAGGATTCCCCATAGCAGGGCAGTCAGCAGGGCGAGGAACAGACCGTAGACCCAACGACCGGACGATATGTGCATGCAACCCTCGAAGCCCAAGACAAAAGACGTCCATTCTAGGCGTCTCTCGTCGAACGACACAGGAACAGTTGGCGATTAATAATCCAGGCACGGACATGGCACATGGCCGCCTATCGGCTCGCCGAGCAGCCTTCAACGCCAGCCCCTAAACTTCACTCAACTTGATACCTGCTTTCTTTGGAGCCTCCCATGCTTGGCAAACGCGCCCAGGACGTCACCCCTGTGATGGTCTTCCCCAGTGACCGGATTTGCCGGATAAACGGCGAGTTCTACTTCAACACCCGGGAAGACACCGAGGAAGGGCCGTTCGCCAGTCGCGAGGAGGCGTTGCGGGAGGTGGAGGCGTATATCCAGCAAGTGCTGCAACTGACTCAGGAAGCCAGCTAGCGCAGCTGGGCTCTGTAGGCGCTGGCGAAGCCTGCGATCTTTTGATCTTTCGCTTGAGATTCAAGTGTCTTGGGAAAGATCGCAGCCTCGTTGCACTCGGCAGCTCCTACACAGCGGTTATCTCACCGCTTCAAACAACCCCGTAGCCCCCATCCCGCCGCCCACGCACATGGTCACGATGCCGTAGCGCAGGTTGCGTCGTTGCAGCTCACGCACCAGATGCCCCACTTGCCGCGAGCCGGTCATGCCGAACGGATGGCCGATGGAGATCGAGCCGCCGTTGACGTTGTATTTCTCGGGATCGATTTCCAGCCGGTTGCGGCTGTACAGGCACTGGGAAGCAAACGCCTCGTTGAGTTCCCACAGGTCGATATCGGCGATCTGCAAGCCCTTGGCCTTGAGCAGCTTGGGCACCGAAAACACCGGGCCGATGCCCATCTCGTCCGGCTCGCAACCGGCCACGGTGAAGCCGCGGAAAAACGCTTTGGGCTTGAGCCCCAGCGCCAGGGCTTTTTCCAGGCTCATCACCAAGGTCATCGACGCCCCGTCGGACAACTGCGACGAGTTACCCGCCGTTACCGAACCGTCTTCGGCGAACACCGGTTTCAGGCCGGCCAGACTTTCATAGGTGGTGTCCGGGCGGTTGCAATCATCGCGATCGACCATGCCCTCGAGCATCTGCACCGCACCGGTCTGCTTGTCCTCGACTCGGTACTTGACCGCCATCGGGACGATTTCATCATCGAACAACCCGGCCGCTTGGGCCTTGGCGGTGCGCTGCTGGCTCTGCAAGGCGTAGCGGTCCTGCTCCTCGCGACTGACCTGGTAACGGCGGGCGACGATCTCGGCCGTCTGGCCCATGGGGAAATAAATCCCGGGCACCTGCTCCTTGAGCAGCGGGTTGATCAGGTGGTCGGTGTTGACGCTTTTCATCGTCAGGCTGATGGATTCCACCCCGCCGGCAACGATGATGTCGCTGCAACCGGAAGCGATCTGGTTGGCGGCGATGGCAATGGCTTGCAGGCCCGAGGAACAGAAGCGGTTGAGGGTCATGCCGGCCGTGCCGGTGCCCAGTTGCGAGAGCACCGCCACGTTGCGCCCGATGTTGTAGCCCTGGGCGCCTTCATTGGACCCGGCCCCCACGATGCAATCCTCGACACTGGCCGGGTTGATGTCGTTGCGCGCCAGCAAGGCATCGACACAATGGGCCGCCAGGTCGTCTGGACGGGTCATGTTGAACTTGCCACGAAAGGACTTGGCCAGGCCGGTCCGTACGCTGTCGACGATCACCACTTCACGCATGGCTGTACCTCATTGTTGGAGTCGGTTGAGAGTGAATCGAGCATAAATCCACTGCACAACCGACTGCGACAATCATTCACCCCGCGTATGCGCCCCCATCGTTCTAGCGTTTCTTTTTCTTGCGAGCCTGCCTTGCGCTCCGCTCGAAAGCCGCCTCCAGCGCCTGGTTGAGGGTGCGCAACACCTTCACCCGCGCCCAGCGCTTGTCGTTGGCTTCCACCAATGTCCAAGGGGAAATCTCGGTGCTGGTGCGGTCGACCATGTCGCATACCGCGGCCCGGTAAGCGTCCCACTTGTCGCGGTTGCGCCAGTCATCCTCGGTGATCTTGAAGCGTTTGAACGGGATTTCCTCGCGCTCCTGGAAACGCTCCAGCTGGGTTTGCTTGTCGATGGCCAGCCAGAACTTGACCACCACCACGCCGGCATCGGCAATCTGCTCTTCGAAGTCGTTGATTTCTCCGTAGGCCCTCAGCCAGTCGGCCTGGCTGCAAAACCCTTCGACCCGCTCCACCAGCACCCGGCCGTACCAGGAGCGGTCGAACATGGTGAACTTGCCCCGCGCGGGAATATGCCGCCAGAACCGCCACATGTAGGGATGGGCGCGCTCCTCTTCAGTGGGCGCGGCAATCGGCACGATGTTGTATTGACGCGGGTCCAGGGCGGCCGCGACCCGCCGGATCGCCCCGCCCTTGCCTGCCGCGTCATTGCCTTCGAACACCGCCACCAAGGCATGCTGGCGCATGCGTTTGTCCCGCAGCAGGCCGGAGAACCGCGCCTGCTCGGTGATCAGTTGCTCTTCGTAATCGGCCTTGTCCAGGCGTCGGGTCATGTCCAGGCTGTCGAGCAGCGTGACCTGGCCGTCCAGCGCGGGCAGCGGCGCCACGCTAACCTTTTGCGGCTTGACCTTCTGCCGGTCCAGGGCCTGTCGCATGCCATCGAGCAGGATCCGCCCGACGGTGAGGCTGCGATAATAGCTGTCCATGCCTTCGATCACATGCCAGGGTGCATAATCGCGACTGGTGCGCCGCAGTATGCGCTCGCCGTATTTGACGAACTTGTCGTAGGTCTGGGACTGCTGCCAGTCCAGCGGGCTGATGCGCCAGCTGTGCAGCGGGTCGTCCTTGAGCCCCTTGAGCCGGGCCTTCATCTGCTTCTTGGACAAATGGAACCAGAACTTGAAGATCAGCGCGCCTTCGTCGCAGAGCATTTTTTCCAGGCGCTCGGCACCGGCAATCGCCTGGTCGAGCCGTGGGTCCTTGAACTCGCCATGGACCCGGCCTTGCAGCATCTGGCTGTACCAGTTGCCAAAAAAAATCCCCATGCGTCCCTTGGCCGGCAGCTTCCGCCAGTAGCGCCACGCCGGAGGCCGCGCCAGTTCCTCGTCAGTCTGTTGGTCGAAGGTGCGCACTTCGATCAGCCGCGGGTCCATCCACTCGTTGAGCAACTTCACCGTCTCGCCCTTGCCCGCGCCTTCGACACCATTGATCAGCACGATGACCGGAAACCGGCCCTGCTGCTGCAACTCGAACTGCGCCTCCAACAGCGCTTCACGCAGGGCCGGCACTTCGGCCTCGAAGGTGTCTTTATCAATGGCATGGCCGATTTCAGCGGATTCAAACATGGGCAGCTCCTTCCGGGGATGGGCCAAGATTAGCGGATTGGATGCGGCCCGTGTGCTTTGTGTAGGAGCTGCCGAGCGAAGCAAGACTGCGATCCTTTGATCTTGATCATTCGCTTTCGACTCAGTTGTTTGGGGCAAGATCGCAGCCTCGTTGCACTCGTCAGCTCCACTGGTGCGTATGCAGCGGCAATCGGCAAGCGATCGGCTAGAATGGCCGCTCAGTTTTGACCGAGCCTGCCATGACACCCATCCAGCAACACGCCCAACTCGACTGGGATGATCAGGGTCGCCCGCGTTCGCGGGTCTTCGACGATGTGTATTTTTCCGACCAGTCGGGGCTGGAAGAAACCCGGTATGTGTTCCTTGAGCAGAACAACCTGGCCGAGCGCTTCGCCGCCCTGGCCGATGACGGGCGGCTAGTGATCGGCGAAACCGGATTTGGCACCGGCTTGAATTTCCTCTGCGCCTGGCAACTGTTCGAACAGTGCGCACCGGCAGGCGCCCGGCTGCATTTTGTCAGTGTCGAGAAATACCCCTTGAGCCCCCAGGACCTGCGCCGGGCCCTGGCCCTGTGGCCGCAACTCAGCCTTCAAGCCGAGCCGTTGCTTGAGCAGTACGTGGCGATCCACCAGGGTTTCCAACGCCTGGTCTTGGCGAACGGACGGGTGACGCTGACCTTGTTGATCGGCGATGCCCTGCAGCAGCTACCGCAGCTGGACGGACAGATCGACGCCTGGTTCCTGGACGGCTTCGCGCCAGCCAGGAACCCCGAGATGTGGACCGCCGAGCTGTTCGCCGAACTGGCCCGGCTGGCGGCTCCCGGCGCCACCCTCAGCACCTTCACCAGCACCGGTTGGGTCCGGCGATTGCTGAACGCGGCAGGCTTCAAGATGAAGCGCACGCCGGGCATCGGCCATAAGTGGGAAATCCTGCGCGGTGTGTTTCTCGGCTGGCCGGAGCAGACACCAGCACCGTCCCCGGCAAAACCCTGGTACGCCCGCCCCATGCCGCAAACCGGCGAACGCCGGGCACTGGTGATCGGTGGCGGCCTGGCCGGTTGTGCCAGCGCTGCCAGCCTCGCCGCGCGTGGCTGGCAGGTGACGCTGCTGGAGCGTCATGCCCGGTTGGCCGAGGAAGCCTCCGGCAACCCGCAAGGCGTGCTGTACCTCAAGCTATCGGCCCATGGCACGGCGCTGTCGCAAATGATCCTCAGCGGTTTCGGTTACACCCGGCGTGTGTTGGAGCAACTGCAACGCGGCATTGATTGGGACGCCTGCGGGGTCTTGCAACTGGCCTTCAATAGCAAGGAAGCCGAGCGTCAGGCGCAACTGGCCGAGGCGTTCCCAAGGGATCTGCTGCACACCCTCGATCAGCCCGAGGCCCAGGTGCGGGCCGGCATCGACCTGGCCTGTGGTGGTCTGTTTTATCCCGAGGGCGGCTGGGTGCATCCGCCGGCATTGTGTCGCTGGCAAGCCTCGGGCACGACGATTGACGTCCAGCCCCATCATGACGTCTTGTCACTGCGCCGCGTGGACGGCCAGTGGCAGGCGTGGGACGGCGAACGATGCCTGGCCAGTGCGCCGGTGGTGATCCTGGCCAGCGCTGCCGAGATCAAGCGTTTCGAACCAGCCGCCGAATTACCGCTCAAGCGTATTCGCGGGCAAATCACCCGGTTGCCGCAAACCACCCGCAGCCAGAGCCTGGCGACCGTGGTTTGTGCCGAAGGCTATGTGGCCCCGCCGCGGCAGGGCGAGCACACCCTGGGCGCCAGTTTCGATTTCAACAGCGACGACCTCACCCCCACCGCCGCCGAACACGCTGGCAACCTGCAGATGCTCGAAGAAATCTCCCAAGACTTGGTGAACCGCCTGAACGCTGGCAGCCTGGACCCGGAACGCCTCGAAGGCCGTGCGGCATTCCGTTGCACCAGCCCGGATTACCTGCCGATTGTCGGCCCATTAGCGGACCGCCAGACCTTTGCCGAGGCCTATGCGGCCCTGGGCAAGGACGCCCGCCAGGTGCCAGACACTCCCTGCCCGTGGCTCGATGGCCTGTACATCAACAGCGGTCACGGCTCCCGCGGCCTGATCACCGCCCCCCTGTCGGGTGAACTGATCGCCGCCTGGCTGGACAACGAACCCCTGCCACTGCCCCGCAGCGTGGCCGAGGCCTGCCATCCGAACCGGTTTGCGTTGCGGGCATTGATTCGGGGTAAGGCCTGACACAGATGCCGGGCTCACCCCAAATCCTGTGGCAGGCCAGCCCCCCATCTCTCCGGCTTATAACGAATTGATCTAAAACTCACAGCAATCCCTTCGGTCAGTTTTAGGATACTCGCTCTTTCGGCGTGTATGCTTGTGACCCCTCCCCAACGGAAAAACCGGTAAGGACTTATGTGCGGATTAGCTGGAGAGTTACGTTTCGATCAACAACCTGCGGACCTTGCGGCCGTAGAGCGAATCACCCATCACCTGGCCCCTCGCGGCCCCGACGCCTGGGGCTTCCATAGCCAGGGCCCCATTGCCCTGGGCCATCGGCGCCTGAAAATCATGGACCTGTCGGACGGCTCGGCCCAGCCGATGATCGACAACCAACTGGGCCTGTCCCTGGCCTTCAACGGCGCGATCTACAACTACCCGGAACTGCGCAGCGAGCTCGAAGGCCTGGGCTACACCTTCTATTCCGGTGGCGACACCGAAGTGCTGCTCAAGGGCTACCACGCCTGGGGCGAAGCGCTGCTGCCCAAACTCAACGGCATGTTCGCCTTCGCCATCTGGGAACGCGATGCCAAGCGGCTGTTCATTGCCCGCGACCGCCTCGGCGTCAAGCCCCTGTACCTGTCGCGCACCGGCCAGCGGCTACGTTTTGCCTCGGCATTACCGGCGCTGCTCAAGGGCGGCGATATCAACCCGATGCTCGACCCGGTAGCCCTCAACCATTACCTGAATTTCCACGCCGTGGTCCCGGCGCCTCGCACCTTGCTGGCTGGCGTTGAAAAACTGCCGCCCGCCACCTGGATGCGCATCGAAGCCGACGGCAGCACCGAGCAGAAAACCTGGTGGACCCTGCCCTACGGTCCCCGGGCCGACGAACAGCACCTGAACCTGGAAGACTGGATCGACCGCGTGCTCGACAGCACCCGTGATGCGGTCGCCATTCGCCAACGCGCCGCCGTGGATGTCGGCGTGCTGCTTTCCGGCGGCGTGGACTCGAGCATGCTCGTGGGCCTGCTGCGGGAAGTCGGTGTAGAAGACCTGTCGACCTTCTCTATCGGTTTCCAGGATGCCGGCGGTGAGCGCGGTGACGAATTCCAGTATTCGGACCTGATCGCCAAGCACTACGGCACCCGCCACCACCAACTGCGCATCGACGAGAAAGAGATCATCGAGCAACTGCCGGCAGCGTTCCGTGCCATGAGCGAGCCGATGGTCAGCCACGACTGCATCGCCTTCTACCTGCTGTCGCGGGAAGTGGCCAAGCACTGCAAAGTGGTGCAAAGCGGCCAGGGCGCCGACGAGCTGTTCGCCGGTTATCACTGGTACCCGCAAGTCGATGGTGCCAGCGATCCGTACGCGGCCTATCGCGCCGCCTTCTTCGACCGCAGCTACGAAGAATATGCCGCCACCGTGCAGCCCAAATGGTTGACAGCCAATGATGCGGCCGGTGATTTCGTCAAAGAGCATTTCGCCCAGCCCGGGGCCGATGCGGCGGTAGACAAGGCCCTGCGCCTGGACAGCACCGTGATGCTGGTGGATGACCCGGTCAAGCGCGTCGACAACATGACCATGGCCTGGGGCCTGGAAGCGCGCACGCCCTTCCTGGACTACCGCCTGGTGGAACTTTCGGCCCGGGTCCCGGCGAAGTTCAAGCTGCCCGATGGCGGCAAGCAGGTGCTCAAGGAAGCCGCCCGGCGAGTGATCCCCAGCGAGGTGATCGACCGCAAGAAGGGCTATTTCCCGGTGCCAGGCCTCAAGCACCTGGAAGGCAACACCCTGGCCTGGGTCCGTGAATTGCTACTGGATCCGAGCCAGGACCGCGGCCTGTTCAACCCGGCCATGCTCGACCGTCTGCTGACCGACCCCAACGGCCAGCTCACACCCTTGCGCGGTTCCCGGCTGTGGCAACTGGCGGCACTGAACCTGTGGCTCAGCGAGCAAGGAATCTGATCGATGAAACCTCATGCAACGGTTCACAACCAACGCCTCTTGCGCGGCCAGGCGCCCTCCTACGAACGCCTGCAGGCGCGCCTGGCCGAAGACGGTAGCGAGTTGGGTGCCGACCCGATCGCAGTGCATTGCGGCTGGGGCCGACTTTTGATCGGCCACACCTTCCCGGACCCGGCAAGCCTGGCCCGGGAACTGCTCAACGAACAAACCGGCGAGCGCGACATTGCCTTGTACGTGGCCGCGCCCCAGCAAGTGCTGGGGCTGGAACCGGCACAACTGTTCCTCGATCCATCCGACACCTTGCGCCTTTGGTTCAGCGACTATCGCCAGTCCACCCGTGTGTTTCGCGGCTTTCGGATCCGTCGGGCCCAGAGCGAAACCGACTGGCAGGCCATCAACCAGCTCTACCAGGCCCGGGGCATGTTGCCCATCGACCCGCTGCGCCTGACCCCGCGTCATGAGGGTGGCCCGGTCTACTGGCTGGCCGAAGATGACGACACCGGCGCGGTGATCGGCAGCGTCATGGGCCTCAATCATCAGAAGGCCTTCAACGACCCGGAAAACGGCAGCAGCCTCTGGTGCCTGGCCGTCGATCCGCAATGCCCGCGGCCCGGGGTTGGCGAAGTGCTGGTGCGTCACCTCATCGAGCATTTCATGAGCCGTGGCTTGAGTTACCTCGACTTGTCGGTGTTGCACGACAACCGCCTGGCGAAAAACCTCTACGCCAAACTCGGTTTTCGCAATCTCTCGACCTTCGCCATCAAACGCAAGAACTGTATCAACCAGCCGTTGTTCCTGGGGCCAGGCCCCGAAGCGCAGTTCAATCCTTATGCGCGAATCATTGTCGAAGAAGCCCACCGTCGAGGCATCGACGTGCAGGTGGACGATGCCGAGGCCGGCTTGTTCACCCTGGTCCACGGCAGCCGCCGGGTGCGATGCCGCGAATCCCTGAGCGACCTGACCAGCGCCATCAGCATGACCCTGTGCCAGAACAAAAGCCTGACCCACAAGGTGCTGAAAAACGCCGGTCTGAACCTGCCGGCCCAACAGTTGGCGGGCAATGCCGATGACAACCTGGCGTTTCTCGATGAGCACGAACAGGTGGTGGTCAAGCCGCTGGACGGTGAACAGGGCCAAGGCGTGGCGGTGGATCTGCGCACCATCGAGGAGGTGCAGAGCGCCATCGAAACGGCTCGGCAGTTCGATAGCCAGGTCTTGCTGGAAAGTTTCCACGAGGGGCTGGACCTGCGCATCCTGGTGATCGGCTTTGAAGTGGCGGCGGCGGCGATCCGGCGCCCGGCGGAGGTGATCGGCGACGGCCGGCACACCATCGGCGCGTTGATCGAAGCCCAGAGCCGACGACGGCAAGCCGCCACGGGTGGCGAAAGCAAAATCCCGATGGATACCGAGACCCTGCGCACGCTCAGCGCGGCGGGGTTCGACTACGACAGCGTGCTGCCCGCAGGGGAGCACCTGTTCGTACGGCGTACGGCGAACCTTCATACCGGCGGCGTGCTGGAGGATGTCACCGGCATCCTGCATCCGACCCTTGTCGACGCGGCGGTGCGCGCCGCGCGGGCGCTGGACATCCCCATGGTCGGCCTCGACCTGCTGGTGCCGGCGGCCGATCAACCGGAGTACGTGTTCATCGAAGCCAACGAACGCGCAGGCCTGGCCAACCACGAACCACAACCCACCGCCGAACGCTTTGTGGACTTGTTATTTCCCCATAGCCAGGCGGTGGCTTAACCCTTTGCTCCCGCTAGGCCACAGAAGCCGCGCAGAAACCGCGCAGAAGCCGTGTAGGCGCTGTGTAGGAGCTGTGTAGGAGCTGTCGAGTGCAACGAGGCTGCGATCTTTCCCCAAACACTTAAATCTCAAGCGAAAGATCAAAAGATCAAAAGATCGCAGGCTTCGCCAGCTCCTACAGAGCCCAGTGGGAGCAATCTCTGGCCACAAGGTTCCCCTACTTCAACTTATTGTTCCGTGAGGAGTTTCCATGATCAGTAAAATTCCCGAACCGGATCTCGAATACCTGCAAAAGGTCCTGCTGGAGATGCTCGCCATTCCCAGCCCTACCGGTTTTACCGACACCATCGTGCGTTATGTCGCCGAGCGGCTCGAAGAGCTGGGTATCGATTTTGAAATGACCCGCCGCGGCACGATCCGCGCCACCCTCAAGGGCCGCAAGAGCAGCCCCGACCGGGCCGTGTCGGCGCACCTGGATACCATCGGAGCCTCGGTGCGAGCCATCAAGGACAACGGCCGCCTGACACTGGCACCGGTGGGCTGCTGGTCCAGCCGATTTGCCGAAGGCAGCCGGGTCAGCCTGTTTACCGACACCGGCGTGATTCGTGGCAGCGTGCTGCCGTTGATGGCGTCCGGGCACGCGTTCAATACCGCCGTGGATGAACTGCCCATCAGTTGGGACCACATCGAGCTGCGCCTGGACGCCTACTGCGCCACTCGCGCCGATTGCGAAACCCTGGGGGTGGGCATCGGCGATTACGTCGCCTTCGATCCCCTGCCGGAATTCACCGAAAGCGGCCACATCAGCGCCCGGCACCTGGACGACAAGGCCGGGGTCGCGGCGCTGCTGGCAGCGCTCAAGGCGATTGTTGACAGCGGTGAAGAACTGCTGATCGATTGTCACCCGTTGTTCACCATCACCGAGGAAACCGGCAGCGGTGCAGCGGCCGCACTGCCTTGGGACGTCAGCGAATTCGTCGGCATCGACATCGCGCCCGTCGCCCCTGGCCAGCACTCAAGCGAACATTCGGTCAGCGTGGCCATGCAGGACTCCGGAGGCCCCTACGACTATCACCTGTCGCGGCATTTGTTGAAACTGGCCAAGGAGAACGAGGTACCCGCATGCCGTGACCTGTTCCGCTACTACTTCAGCGACGCTCATTCGGCCATCACCGCTGGCCACGATATCCGCACCGCCCTGCTCGCCTTCGGCTGCGACGCCACCCATGGCTACGAGCGCACCCACATTGACAGCCTGGCCGCCCTCAGTCGCCTGCTCGGCGCCTACATCCTCAGCCCACCGGTGTTCGCCAGCGACGCGCAACCAGCCCAAGGCTCACTGGACCGCTTCAGTCATCAGATCGAACACGATACTCAGATGGAAAGTGATACCCGAGTGCCATCGGTGGATAGCCTGCTGGGGCAACGCTCCGATAACTGACCCAGCATTTTCATTGCCAGGCATATCGCCATCGCGAGCAGGCTCGCTCCCACAGGTTGATCTTCATTGGACTTGAACTTTGCGCTCGACGCAGAACCAATGTGGGAGCGAGTCTGCTCGCGATGAGGTCTGAACAAACGCCGCAAAACCCAAGGCTAGCCGCAAAAGCCCATTGGCCGTAGCATCGCTCTATTGTCTAGCCGAGGTACCCCATGCTCATCCCCCACGACCAACTCGAAGTCGACACGCTCACCCGCCTGATCGAGGATTTCGTGACCCGCGACGGCACCGACAATGGTGACGACACGCCCCTGGAAACAAGGGTTCTACGGGTCAGGCAAGCCCTGACCAAAGGCCAGGCGTTGATTGTCTTCGACCCCGAAAGTGAACAGTGTCAACTGATGCTCAAGCACGACGTGCCCAAACACCTATTCGACTGAACAGGCCTTGCGAGTGGCATGGGCCTTTCTCTTCTGGATCTTCTCGTAGATTTCGGAGCGATGGACATCGACGTGTCGTGGCGCTTCCACGCCAAAACGCACCGTGCCACCGCTGATCGACAGCACACGGACGGAAATATCGTCACCGATGGAAATCAACTCACCTACAGCGCGGCTTAATACAAGCATGGTTCTTGTCCTTAAGAATGTCTGGACCCTGACCATGCCCGGCCTGTTTCCCGTTCTCAAGACACCCGCGAGAATTCAGTAAGGCCCTACAAGCAAAGTTCTTGTGACTGACGGAAACTTCCTGCAAAACCCTGTCGGACCGCCGGTTATTTCAGGGCGCCGAGAACCGCGGACCGAATAGAATCACACTCGCCCCCAACACGCAGAGCGCCACGCCAATCCAGTCGGACCCCAGTGGCCGCACTCGCTCAACCACCGTCAGCCAGCCGATCGAGGCAATGATATAGAGGCCGCCATAAGCGGCGTAGGCGCGCCCGGCGTACGTCGCTTCGACGCGGGTCAGCAACAAGGCGAACAACGTGAGGCTGAGCAACGCCGGGGCGATCCACCAGGCGCTTTTGCCCTGGCGCAACCACATCCAGAAGGCGTAGCAGCCCGCGATCTCAAACAGCGCGGCGAGAAAAAACCACAGGTAATTGAGCATGCAGATGTCCATCAGGAGGGTCGAATGGCGCCATCCTGAGGACATCGGGCATTCAGGTCAATTGGGGGTTTGCCGGGCCTTGGCGCGCATCTTGTCGGCCATAACGGTCATTTCGTCGTACAGCAGCTGTGGGTTCTTCTGCTTGAGGGCCCAAGCCATACGCCCCTGTTCGTGGGGCAGGATCATGAACTGACCCTGGGCGACCTGCTGGTAGATGTAGTCAGCAATATCCGTGGCGCTGATCGGTGAGCTTTCCAGCAACTTGCCAACCTGGGCTTTCATGGCCGGGGTCGGGCCGCGGAAGGAGTCCAGCAGATTGGTCTGGAAGAATGACGGGCACACCACGTGTACGCCAACTTCCTGCTGCGCCAGTTCCACCAGCAGACTTTCCGACAGCGCCACGACACCCGCCTTGGCCACGTTGTAGTTGCTCATGGCCGGGCCCTGCATCAGGGCTGCCATAGAAGCGATGTTGATGATCTTGCCGCGGCTTTTTTCCAGCAACGGCAGGAACGCCTTGCAGCCCTTGACCACGCCCATGAGGTTGATCGCGATCTGCCAGTCCCAATCCTCCAGGGAAAGCTCGCTGAAGAAGCCGCCCGAGGCCACGCCGGCATTGTTGACGATGATATCGATACCGCCGAACTTTTCTTCGCAGGCCTGGGCGAACGCAGTCAATTGGCTGTAGTCGCGTACATCGCAGCGCTGGATGAAGCCGTCGCCACCGGCACCACGTACAAGCTTGAGGGTTTGCACAAGGCCCGGCTCGCTGACATCCGATAAGGCCAGACGCCATCCTTCGCGGGCCCAGCGCAGCGCGATTTCGCGACCCAGGCCGGAGCCGGCACCAGTGATCATCATGCGATTTTGCATAGCAAACAGCCTTGTTGTTCCGGGAGAGATAGGCCGAGTGTAGCGAAGGTGTTCAACGGACCCACGCTCCATCAGATTGCTGAATGGCGAGGGCAAACTGTGGGCGCTGCCAGGGGCTGTCGAATGAAAGCCCCAGAAAAGATCGCAGCCTCGTTTCACTCGACAGCGCCTACGAGGGCCAACAAAAACTTTGAATTTTCTACAAGACGCTACGGTCGAAGTTATTAAGCCGCCCGGATTTAACGCATGCGCGCTGGTAGTTGGAAGTTGTATCACTCCAGAACTGACCAATAAGGAAATCTACAATGGGCACAATACTTATCATTATCCTGATCCTCCTGCTGATCGGTGGTCTCCCTGTCTTCCCGCACTCCAGAAGTTGGGGTTACGGCCCGTCCGGTATCATCGGTGTGGTGTTGGTGGTGCTGTTGGTCCTGCTACTACTGGGCAAGATATAAACCACTCAGTAAACGCAAAAAAAAAGAGGCCTTTGCAGGCCTCTTTTTTATGTGCGCCGTTTATCAGTCCGGCTTGCCGTCAACGACGCCAGCGGTGTTATCCACCAGGCTCTTGGTCGCGGTTTGCAGGAAAGCTTCGAGCTTGAGTTTCATCTCGGCAGTGTCCGGTGCATCCGGGATGACTTCCGCACGCGGATTGGCGCCCAGCTCATAGCGATACATCTTCGGCGCCATTTCCTTTTCCTTCGGTAGCATCAGGACCGCGTCACCCCGGATGATCGCGGTGGTTTGATCACTGCCCGACGGTTTGATCACACCAAAGCCGGGATCGCCTTGCGGCAGGTTCAACAGGTCCCGGCCCCAGCACTGGTTGCGTACTTGCCCACCGATCCGGCCCATGATGGTCGGCACGATGTCGACCTGGGTGCCCACGGTGTGGTTACGCTGGCCGAACTTTTCCTGGACGCCCGGGCCGATCAACAGCATCGGCACGTTGAAACGGCCCAGATCCATCTCGGTGAGCTGGCGCTCGTTGCCAAAGCCATGATCGCCGACCACGACGAACAGGGTTTCCTTGAAGTAAGGCTCCTTGCGGGCCTTCTCGAAGAACTGGCCCAGCGCCCAGTCGGAGTAGCGCATGGCGGTCAGGTGTTCGTTCAGGCTGCCGCGGTCGGTGACCCGCTCGACCGGCAACGGCGTCGGCAACGCATAAGGAGTGTGGTTGGACAGGCTTTGCAGCAAGGCATAGAACGGCTTGCCGTTTTCCCGCGCCTTGAGCTCGATCAGGCCACGGTCGAACATGTCCTGGTCGGAGACACCCCAGGTCGGATCGGAGAACACCGGGTTCACAAAGTCGTTGCGCCCGATGAATGTAGTCATGCCCTGGCTGCTGAAGAAACCCGACTGGTTGTCCCAGGCGAAATCGCCGTTGTAGACGTACACGTCGTCGTAGTCACGGGCGCTGAGCAGTTGCGGCAGGCCCGACAGCTTGTGACTGCCCTCTGGCGTTTGCATCAGGTATTCGAAACCGGGCAGGTTCGGGAAGCACGCCATGGTGGCGAACATGCCTTGGTGGGTGTGGGTACCGTTGGAGAAGAAACGGTCGAACAACAGGCCTTCCTTGGACAGTTTGTCCAGGTAAGGCGTGATGTTGCCCGGCGCGCCCAAGGCGCCCACCGAGTGACCGGCCATGCTTTCCATGAGGATCACGACCACATTTTTGATCGGCAGGGTCTTGTCGGCCGGCGGCGTGTAGTCGCGGCGCACGGCGGCTGTCTCGGGGTCCACGAGTGTATCGTCGGGCATCACCAGCATGTCGCGCACGGTCTGCTGCGCCAGCGGTTGCTCGAGGGTGGCCTTCCAGATGTTGTCACGCTCTTCGGACATCCGGTTCTTGGCCGCGGCCACTAGCGACAGCGTGCCATTGAGGCCCAACTGGTTGGCGAAGTTCGAATCGGTGGTGTAGACGTCGCCCCAGCGCAGAGGCGGCCCTTGGCGCAAGGTACCGCGCGCGGCGGTCACGGCAACCAGCAGGCAAACGACAAACACCGCGACACGCCCATACCAGGGGGCGATCTGGCGGGTGCCGATGGTGCCGCCACTGAACGGCCCACGGGGACGCGTGGCGCGGTCGGCGCCCTTGAACGCCAGGCTGAGGATGAGGGTGCCACCGACCCAAGCCAGCAGGTAGCGCACCACCGGAAAACCGTACCAGAGCATGCTCATCACGGTTTTCGGGTCTTCCTTTACATACTGGAAGACCAGGCCATTGAGGCGCTGGTGGAATTCACGGTAGAAGTCCATCTCCATCAAGCCCAGGAACAGCGCGATGCTGGAAGTGACGGTCAACCAGAAACGAAAGAACCCACGGGCCGCCATGGCCCTTACGCTGAACAACGCCAGCAACAACGGGATGCAAAGGTAGACCACCAGGCGCAAGTCGAAACGCAGGCCGTTGACGAATGCTTCAACGAAGGTCGAGGCCGGGGTGTCGAGGATCATCTCGCGGTTATAGACCAGCAGCGCCACGCGCAGCAGGCTGAACATGACCATCATCACCAGGGCACAAAGCAACGTGTAGGACAGGTGCGATTTGACGGTCGGTTGCAGCAGGCGATGTGTAGCGCGCTGCTGACTCAGGGCGTCCGGGATTGCCATGTCGTTTAAGGACCCTATTGGAGTTGGAGTGACAAACAGAAACAACAGCGCGCCCTCTGTTGACCAAAGCCTTGGCCTTGGGGCTTGCGCGAGTGCGCAGATCTTGCACGAACAGCTATGGCATAGCCATTAAATAACCGGCGGCGATATGAGCGCGGGAGATTGTCCGCAAGACTGGGTGAAAATTTCGTTCAAAGAGTATTCAGGAACACAAAAATCCCGGCCTGCCGATGCGGTTGAGCCGAACACTACGGTGGCGAGAGCGCTTACTCCCTCTATGCGGGAGCTGCGTAGGAACTGTGTAGGAGCTGCGTAGGAGCTGTCGAGTGGCAACGAGGCTGCGATCTTTCCCCAAACACTTGAATCCCAAGCGAAAGATCAAAAGATCAAAAGATCAAAAGATCGCAGCCTTCGGCAGCTCCTACAGAGTCCCGCGGGGGCAAGGTCTTCCGCTGCTTAATGGAACTGGCGCCCCAAGCCCGCTGGCACGCCTTCGATGGTGGTGTCTTCCCATGGGCCATTCGGGCTGATGGAACGACTCCAACCGTTGTTCCAACGGTAATAGGTTCGCTGGCGATAGAACGTGTTCGTCTGGTTGTCCAGCACATAGACCCCAAGCTTGGCGTCCCAATGGCTGTTGCCACCCGGCGGTGGGGCGAAACTGGCGGAGGTGCGCGGCAGCGGCTTGGCCGGCTTGTTCGGGATGACAGGCTTGCCCGGCGGTGTGGATGGGGCCGGTTTGGTGGTCGGCGTCGACGCTGGGATCGGTGGCAGCGGCGCCGAGGGGCGCTGGACCGCACAAGCACTCAGGCCCATGACGAGCGTGAGCAGGGTGATACGAGCGATGGCGGTCATGGTGCGAATTCCTGTTATTTGTCCGGGCTGTCGATGGTCAGTTGTTGCTGCGCCGTGGTGCTGCTCGCCAGGGGTTGGCTGCGGCCGATCCACTCACCGGCGGTCGGCTGGCCGGCCCGGGAGATACGCGCCACCAGTTGGACTTCGTGGAAGTTCGACAGTTTCAACTGCGGCATCATGGCGTCCGCGTCACCCAGCTCTACTGTGACCGGCAGATCGGCGACCGTCAGGCGCTTGGCGGCCAGCGGCGCGGGAGGGCCGGAAACGGCGCGGGCGAAGATGAACACGCTGTCGCCCGGCTGCACCTTGGCCTTGAGTGCCGGCGCCAGGTCGACGCGCACCTTGAGCAGTGCCGCAGCCTTGGCCGCCGGAGCCTGAGCGACCTTGCCGCCACTGGCTTGCAGCTTCTCGGTGGCACGGGTAATGCCGCCCTGCAGCGCTTCACGGGACTGGTCGCCCACCGGCAGTTCCACCAGTAGGCGTCCCCAGTAATCGATCGCGTCCTGATAGCGTTCGCTCTCAAACGCGGCGATACCCAACAGGCCGAGGCTGGTGACCTCCTTCGGATCGAGCTTCAGCGCTTCGTCGGTCAGCGCCTGAAGCGTGTCCGACCATTTCTTGCCGTCGGCAAAATACTGCGCCTGGGCCCATTGGCCCAGCAGGTCGGGTTGTCGACCGGCCACTGCCACGGTGCGCTCGAAGATCTTCGCCGCCTCTGCGGGCCGGTCCTGCGCCATGTAGGTACGCCCGAGGAAATACAGGCCCTCGGCGTTATCCGGTTGCGCCGCCACCGCACGTTCCAGGCGCAGGGTCATCTCTTCCATCGACTGCGGCGCCTGGGCGAATTCACGGGTCAGTTCGACCTTGTCGCTGGCACCGAAATGCAGGTACAGCGCCAGGCCCAACACCGGCACCAGCACAGCGGCGAGCAACGGCAACGGCTTGCCCAACCGGGATTCGCGCGGCACATCGGCGCCCTCGGTGTCGGCGAGCAATTCACGGGCAGCTTCGGCGCGACCGGTGTCCAGTTGCGCCGAGTTGAGCACGCCCTCCTCCCGCTCGGTTTGTAGTTCGGCAACACGTTCCTGGTACAGCGCCACGTTGAGCGCGGTACGGTCCTCCTCGCGTTGAGCGCGACGACCACGCAGTACAGGGATCAACAGAAAACTCAGGGCAACCAGAAGAAGCAGACCTGCGGCGAGCCAGAAATCAATCATGCTTGGTTTTATCCAACAGTTGGTCGAGGCGCTGGCGCTCTTCGACAGAAAGCGTGTCCGGGGCGGCCGTGCGCAGGACCCGGCGGCGGCGCACGATCACTGCAATGACGACGAAACCACCGAACAACAGCCCGGCGGGGCCGAACCAGAGCAGCGCGGTCTTGGAGGACAGGGCGGGGTTGTAGCGCACGAACTCACCGTAGCGGTCGACCATGAAATCGATGATCTGCTGGTTGTCCTTGCCCTCGCCGAGCATACGGAAGATTTCCTTGCGCAGGTCGGCGGCAATCGGTGCGTTGGAGTCGGCGATGTCCTGGTTCTGGCACTTGGGGCAGCGCAGTTCCTTGGTCAGTTCGCGAAACCGTTCGCGCTCGCCGTCGTTGGCGAACTCGTAAGTGTCGATGGCGGCGTGGGCCACACCGGCAAGGCTCAGGCCGAGGATGGCGGCGGCTAACCAGCGCTTCATGGCTTGGCCTCGTCCACCAGAGCCTGATACTTGGCGGCCAGTTTCTCGCGCCAGACCTGTTCGTCGATCACGCCGACGAACTTGTCGCGGATCACGCCCTTGGCATCGATGAAGAACGTTTCCGGCGCGCCGTAGACCCCCAGGTTAAGGCCCAGGGAGCCGTCTTCGTCACGAATGTCCAGTTGATACGGGTTGTGAAACTCGGCCAGCCACTTCAAGGCGTCGGCATTGACGTCCTTGTAATTGACGCCGTAGATCACCACGCCGTTCTGGGCCAGTTTGTTCAACACCGGGTGCTCGACCCGGCAGGAGATGCACCAGGTGCCCCACACGTTGACCAGCGCCGGCTTGCCCAGCAGGTCGGCACGGGTCAGGGTCTTGTCGCCTTGAACCGATGGCAGGGAAAACTCCGGGAACGGCTTGCCGATCATCGCCGAGGGCAACTCGGTCGGATTCAGGTACAACCCCCGGTACAAAAACACCGCCATCAACAGGAACAGCGCCAGCGGCACCACCATCAACCAACGTTTCATGCAGTGGCTCCCGTCATGCCCAGGGTCTCACGCACCCGGGTTTTCACTTTGACTCGATAACGCCGATCCAGCGCCGCCAGCACCCCACCCAGGCCGGTGAGCAAGCCACCGAACCAGATCCAGCGCACGAACGGCTTGACGTGGACCCGTACCGCCCACGCGCCGTCGCCCAGGGACTCGCCCAGCGCCACGTAAAGATCGCGGGTGAAACCGGCGTCGATGCCGGCTTCGGTCATCACCGAATTCTGCACGGTGTAGAGACGTTTTTCCGGGTGCAACACGGCGATTTCCTGGCCGTGGCGAATGACCCGCACGGTGCCCTTGTCGGACGTGAAGTTCGGGCCCTCGAAATGTTTGGCGCCCTCGAACACGAACTGATAGCCAGCCAGGTCCATGGACTCACCCGGAGCCAGGCGCAGGTCACGCTCGGCGCTGTTCTGGCTGGACAGCACCACGCCCAGGGCGCAGACAGCGATACCCAGGTGGGCGACCTGCATGCCCCAGTAGCTGCGGGTCAAGGTTGGCAGCCCCTTGATCAGGCCTTTGTGCCGGGTCTTGTCGAAGATGTCCCGTACTCCCGCCAGCAACACCCAGGCCGCCAGCACGAACGTCGCCAGCACCGCCCAGTTGAAGTCGCCATAGGCCACGCCGGCCACCACGGCCAGGGCAGCCGTGCCCAGCAGTACCGGGGTCAACATGCCCAGCAGCCATTTGACCGGGGTGTCTTTCCAGCGCACCAGCACACCGACGGCCATCACCACCATCAGGATCGCCATCAGCGGAATGAACAGCGCATTGAAGTACGGCGGCCCGACCGACAACTTGGCCCCGGACAACGCATCGAGCACCAGCGGGTACAGCGTCCCCAGCAGGATCATCGACGCGGCCACCACCAGCACCAGGTTGTTGCCCAGCAACAGGGTTTCCCGTGACCAGAGGTTGAAGCCGACCTGGCTCTTGACCACCGGTGCACGCAGGGCGAACAGCGTCAGCGAACCGCCGACCACGAACAGCAGGAACATCAGGATGAACACGCCACGCTCAGGGTCCGAGGCGAAGGCATGCACCGACGTCAGCACGCCGGAGCGCACCAGGAACGTCCCCAGCAGGCTCAGCGAAAATGCCGCGATGGCCAGCAGCACGGTCCAGCTCTTGAACACACCGCGTTTTTCCGTGACCGCCAAGGAGTGGATCAGCGCCGTGCCCACCAACCAGGGCATGAACGAGGCGTTTTCCACCGGATCCCAGAACCACCAACCGCCCCAGCCGAGTTCGTAGTAGGCCCACCACGAGCCGAGGGTGATGCCGATGCCGAGGAAGGCCCAGGCAACGATGGTCCAGGGACGTGACCAGCGTGCCCACGCCGCATCGAGGCGCCCACCGAGCAACGCGGCGATGGCGAAGGCAAAGGCCACGGAGAAGCCGACGTAGCCCATGTAGAGCATCGGCGGGTGAACGATCAGGCCGATGTCTTGCAACAACGGGTTGAGGTCACGGCCATCCGTCGGCATCTGCGGCAGGATGCGCTCGAACGGGTTGGAGGTGACGATCAAAAACAGCAGGAAACCGGTGCTGATCATGCCCATCACCGCCAGCACCCTGGCCAGCATCACCTGGGGCAACTGCCGGGAGAACACCGAGACGGCGAAAGTCCAGCCGGCAAGGATCAACGCCCAGAGCAACAGCGAACCCTCATGGGCGCCCCACACCGCGCTGAACTTGTAGTACCAGGGCAAGGCGCTGTTGGAGTTGCTGGCGACGTATTCCACGGAAAAATCGTCGGCCATGAACGCATAGGTCAGGCAACCGAAGGCGAACAGCATAAAAGCAAACTGCCCCCATGCCGCCGGCTGGGCCAAGCTCATCCACAAACGGTCGCCGCGCCAGGCTCCCAGCAATGGCACCACGGCTTGCACCAGGGCAAAGCACAGGGCCAGGATCATCGCCAGGTGGCCCAATTCGGGAATAAAGATGCCGGTGGTCATCGATCAACCCTCCTTCACGGGAGTGGGCGCCGACTGGCCGCTGTCTTTCAGCGCCTTGGTCACTTCCGGCGGCATGTATTTTTCGTCGTGCTTGGCCAGCACTTCATCGGCCACCACCACGCCGTTGGCGTTGAGCTTGCCCAAGGCCACGATGCCCTGCCCTTCGCGGAACAGGTCCGGGAGGATGCCGCGATAGGTGATGGTCACGGTCTTGCTGAAGTCGGTGACGTTGAACTTCACGTCCAGCGAATCCCCGGAACGCACCAGCGAACCTTTTTCCACCATGCCGCCGGCACGGATTCGCGTGTCTTTCGGCGCTTCGCCGTTGGCAATCTGGGTTGGGGTGTAGAACAGGTTGATGTTCTGCTGCAGGGCGCTCAGGGCCAGGGCGACCGCGGCACCGACACCCACCAGGATCGCAAGAATGATGATAAGACGTTTTTTGCGCAGCGGATTCACTGACCGTTCTCCCGGCGCAGACGACGCGCCTCTTGTTGCAGATACCGCTTGCGGGCCAGGATCGGCACCGCCACGTTGAGGACCAGCACCAGCAGGCAGATGCCATAGGCTGACCAGACATACAGGCCATGATGGCCCATGGCGAGGAAATCGCCGAATGAAGCGAAACTCATCGAGCGGCCTCCAGACTGTTCTGTACTTCGGCTTTCACCCAACTGGCCCGGGACTCGCGCTTGAGCACTTCCAGGCGCATGCGCAGCAATAGCACCGCGCCGAAGAAACAGTAGAAACCCAGCACGGTCAGCAACAGCGGCAGCCACATTTCGACGGGCATTGCCGGTTTTTCGGTGAGGGTGAAGGTCGCGCCCTGGTGCAGGGTGTTCCACCACTCCACCGAGTACTTGATGATCGGGATGTTGATCACGCCGACAATCGCCAGTACCGCGCAAGCCTTGGCGGCACTGTCACGATTGCTGATGGCGTTGCCCAACGCAATAAGACCGAAGTACAGGAACAGCAGGATCAGCATCGACGTCAGTCGCGCATCCCAGACCCACCACGACCCCCAGGTCGGCTTGCCCCAGATCGCCCCGGTGACCAGCGCCACGGCGGTCATCCAGGCACCGATGGGCGCGGCGCATTGCAGGGCCACGTCGGCCAGCTTCATCTTCCACACCAGCCCGACCACACCGCACACCGCCAGCATCACGTAGACGGACTGGGCCAGCATCGCCGTGGGCACGTGGATGTAGATGATGCGAAAGCTGTTGCCTTGCTGGTAGTCCGGCGGTGCGAAGGCCAGGCCCCAGACCACGCCAAAACCAATCAACAACAGTGCAGAGATGCTCAACCAAGGGAGCAGTTTGCCGCTGATGCCGTAGAACCACTTGGGTGAGCCGAGCTTGTGAAACCAGGTCCAGTTCATTGCTGTTTCCATCACGGTTGCGGCTCGCCTTCACGAACCGCCGAGTCAGCCTTTACTTCCAAAGAAGTGGTCAGTTTTTGACCAGGCCTCGTTATTATTCGCCGACGCTGATTTTCAGGCCAGCGGCTATTGCAAAGGGTGTCAGGGTTATCGCCAGGGCGGTCAGGCTCCCAAGCCACAGCAGATAACCGGTCGCGGGCATGCCTTGCAACGCCGCTTGCAAGGCACCGCTGCCCAGGATCAAGACCGGGATATACAACGGCAGGATCAGCAGCGCCAGCAACAGGCCGCCGCGCTTCAACCCCACCGTCAACGCCGCCCCCACCGCACCGAGCAGGCTTAGCACCGGCGTGCCCAGCAGCAGCGACACCAGCAGCACCGGCACGCACGCGCCAGGCAGCCCCAGCATCATCGCCAGCAGTGGCGAGAGCAATACCAGCGCCAGCCCGGAAAAAACCCAGTGTGCCAGTACCTTGGCCAAAACCAGAAGGGCCAGGGGGTGCGACGAAAGGACCCACTGTTCCAGTGAACCGTCTTCGAAATCACTGCGGAAAAGCCCGTCCAGCGAGAGCAGGACCGATAAAAGCGCGGCGACCCAGACCAGTCCCGGAGACAAGGTTTGCAACAATTGAGTCTCCGGTCCGACCGCCAACGGGAACAATGCAATGACAATGGCGAAGAACACCAGCGGATTGGCCAATTCGGCCGGGCGACGGAACAGCAGGCGCGCCTCGCGGGCAAGCAACAGGCCAAACACACTCATGCGGCCCAGTTCCCCAGATCAATGTTGCGATAACCGGCCGGCATCCGCGCCAGCGTGTGGTGGGTGGTCAAGAGCACCATGCCACCGTTTTCACAGTGCCGGGCCAAGTGCTCTTCGAGCTGCGCGACGCCCTGCTTGTCCAGGGCGGTGAACGGTTCGTCTAGAATCCACAACGCAGGGCTGTCCAAGTACAGACGGGCCAGGGCCACGCGGCGTTGCTGGCCGGCGGACAAGGTGTGGCTCGGCACGTCCTCAAAGCCGCGCAGCCCCACCGCCGCCAACGCCTGCCAGATCGCTTCGCGGCCGACCGGCGTATGCAATGCGCAGAGCCAACTGAGGTTTTCTTCGGGGGTCAGCAAATCCTTGATACCGGCGGCATGGCCGATCCAGAGCAGGTTGCGGGCCAGTTCGCTGCGCTGGCTGTGCAAGGGCTGGCCATTGAGCAACACTTGGCCGGCGGTGGGTTGCATCAACCCGGCCAGCAGGCGCAGCAGGCTGGTCTTGCCACTGCCGTTGGGACCACTGATTTGCACCATATCGCCACGCGAGAGTCTCAATTCGAGATTTTCGAAAAGCAGTCGCAAGTCTCGCTCACAGGCGAGGCCGACGGTTTGCAGGAGAGGACTGGTCAAGGGATCGCGGGCCTTATACGGTTCAAGTCGGCGGTGCAGCGGCCGTTAAAGAGATGCAGCATAAATGCATTGACGGTCTGTTCCACAGAGCTGCGTCAAACAATTGCAAGGTTTTCGCCATGCCCTGGAAGACGGGCGGCATTATACATGCCCTAACCCACTCTCAAGAGAGCTTATTTCCCCAAGGTAAGACCGCAAATGACAGGCGACATGAACATCCTGCCGCTGCCCCAGCCCACGGCAACGACGCGCGCGCCAGTGGTCAGTGGCGAGCTGCTCAAACTGCTGGTGCCGACCGAAGGCCTGATCAGCTCGGGCCAGATCGCCCGGGCCGAAGTGCTGTCGCTCAAGCAGGCCGACCAGACTTTCCAGCTATTGCTCAAGGTCACGCTGGAGAGCGGCCGCCAGACCACCGTGCAGGCCACCAGCACCCAGCCGTTGCCCCAAGGCAGCAGCCTGGTCGTGACCCAGCCGTCGGCCAGCAATCTGGCGATTGCCGTGCAACAGGCCGTGGCCTCCAGCGTCGCCACCCTCACCCGAATCGACACCGCGCAGTTACCGATCGGCACCTTGCTGCAAGGTAAAGTGCTGACCAGTCAGGCGTTGCCGCAGTTGCCTGGGCAACCGGCGGTCTATCGGTCATTGGTGAGCCTGCTCAACACCGCCCAGGCTGGCAATACTCTGGACATCGACAGCCCGCAACCACTGCGCATCGGCACACTCTTGAGTGCCCAGGTGCAAGATTCCCAGACGCTGAAATTCGTTCCGCTGAGCAACCGCCAGGAGCAGCTGGCGGTGAGCCAGCAACTGGTCACCCAAGTGAGCCGCCAGGGCTCGCTGGACGGCCTGATCACGGCCCTGCAAAACCTGCCGGCCACCGACGACACCGGTGCCGAGCTGCGCGCCGCGGTGACACGCCTGTTGGCCGGCCTGCCGGATGTCCAGCAACTGAGCACGCCCAAGGGGCTGGCCCAAGCCATGGTCGCCAGCGGTGTGTTCCTGGAAAGCAAGTTGCTCGCCGGACAGCCACCGGGCCTGGCGCCAGACATCAAAGGCGACCTGCTGAAACTGATCGCCCAGTTGACACCGGCCCTGCCCGCCTCCACCAACCTCAGCGCCATCATTGCCGCCAATACGCTGGCCCAGGCCCTGCCGAGCTTCGTACGCAGCGCCTTGGGGATGCTCGGGCAGGTCAGCGCCAAGCCGCCAGCCACCAGCTTCCCCCTGCCCTCGCGCCTGATGAAAGGCCAGGACGAAGAAGGCAGCCTGGAACACCTGCTGCGCCTGGCCGCTGCCGCCGTGTCACGCCTGCAAAGCCATCAGTTGTCGAGCCTGGAGCAGACCGGCCTGACCGACGACGGTCGGCTGATGAGCACTTGGCAACTGGAAATCCCGATGCGTAACCTGCAGGACATCGTGCCGTTGCAGGTCAAGTTCCAGCGCGAGGAAACCCCACCCCAGGAGCAACCACAGGAACGTCGGGAAGAACGCGAGCCGAAGCAGCAACTCTGGCGGGTGGAATTGGCGTTCGACATGGAACCGCTCGGTCCCTTACAGATTCAGGCCCAGTTGCTCAGCGGCAGTCTGTCCAGCCAACTGTGGGCCGAGCGGCCGTACACCGCAAACCTGATCGAAAGCAACCTGACAGCATTGCGTGAACGCCTGGTGACCTGTGGCCTGAACGTCGGCGACCTGGACTGCCACCTCGGCACCCCGCCCCAAGGCCCCAAGACTCGCCTGGAACAACGCTGGGTGGATGAAACCGCATGACAACCCACACCGAACCCCGCCAGGCCATCGCCCTCAAGTACGACGGCCACCACGCCCCGACCCTCACCGCCAAGGGCGACGAAGCCCTGGCCGAGGAAATCCTGCGCATCGCCCGCGAAAGCGAAGTACCGATCTATGAAAACGCCGAATTGGTGAAGCTGTTGGCGCGAATGGAGTTGGGGGACAGCATCCCGGAAGAGTTGTACCGCACGATTGCCGAGATCATTGCGTTCGCCTGGAACCTCAAGGGCAAGTTTCCCCAGGGCTATGACCCGAATGCGCCAAGTGTCGAGAAGGATATGACCGAGCGCGGTGACGATTACTGAGCCCGACGACGATACCAAACGGAACCAAGCCCTCCGCTACCGAAAATCACTCATTTGATAATGACGCCACAGATTTAAAGTCTGCAAATCTTGTAGGAAATAACTGTCTATTGCGACGGAGCTTGGTCCCCCTGGAACGCGAAGTAAGCCAAATCTCACGCCCCCGTCTCATAAGACGTAGTGCAACACGCGGCTTTACCGGGTTTGCATCACAAGTCGAGGAAAATCACTCGCCAGATACGCCCCCTGGAATCCTACAGCCAGGTTGCGGCAACCAAAATCGCTGCCTAAAGTTGATCTGTCGCTGACATTGGTTGGCGAAGGGTTTCGCAGCCCTTAAGATTAATGCCTTATCCTGTCATGTACGGTCGGCTCTTGGTCGCACTCGTTCCATGGCGGTTGTGCGTGGGAGACCTTCGGGTCTGCCGGGTCTTGGTGTTAATCCTCCGGTCTGCGAACCCGCGCATAGCTGCCACCCATCCTGTTTCGCAGCAGAACGGTGGCAATTCAATTTTCATCAGGATTAACACCATGACGACTCGACACCCGCTCAACCACACCCCCATGTCTCACTTCGCCACCGAACATCCCGTCCTCCTCATTGACGCCGACGCGCCACTGGGTGAACTCCACAGCTGCCTCAACGAACGCCTTGACGCCGTCCTCAAATACCTCAATCTCATGGCCTGCACCACCCTGCCCGACTACGCCGAAAACGACATCAATACCGTAACTAACATTGCTCGGATCCTGGTTCAGGATGTAAGCGATATGTTTGGGGTGATTGAGCAACGGGGATTCGAGGTACCGGAGGGACAATAACGTTTTTCAACCACGCAACCCGCTTCGGCGGGTTGTTGCTTTCCTGACTCATAATTTCGAAGCGCTGAAACAACGCATTTTAAAATTGCCATAAAAAAGCAGGAACCACCGTCCTTGGTTCTTGAATGACCTCTGTCTCATGGCACTGACTCATTTTGTCTAGGGGCGCACGTTTCAAATTGTCTATAGAATCAGCGCCCTTGAGTAGAATACGTTGCGAAAAATGATTTCAAGCACCCGACCTCAAGAATTTCCGTGCTGAAACGGTGACTGAAGAACGCTGAGGATTTGCGATGAAAATTGAATACCTCGAAATCAAAGGCTTCAAGAGCGCAGCCAATATAGTCCTGAGGGATGTGCCGCCCTTTACGGCTTTTGCCGGCTCGAATGGCGCCGGTAAGAGCAATATCACTGATGCGCTGGCTTTTTTGGGAGCGGTAGTGAAACGAGGAGCGGCTCAGGCAATACGCGACTTCGGGGGGTTCCCGCAAATTCACTGCTTCAAGCATCGAAAGGAAAAGCGCACGACAATCTCTTTCGCCATCCGGATAAAGCTTAAGGGAGAGACTTTCGATTACAGCCTGAAAATATCGGACATAGACCGCGTACCTCGAATACTTGAGAGCTTAAAAGTCAACGACAAACAGGTCATTGACCGCAAGAGCAGCGATGAGACGCAGATTGTCTTGAGTAACACTCAGGGACTGCATCTCCTGCCTGAGTATGCACAGGACATGACTGCGCTAATGCTGCTCAGCCATTCGCCGCTGTATCGAATGCTTACCAATATCCAGGTATTTCGAATCGACCCGCTGGAAGCCAAGGAACCTGACAGTTCGACAGCAGACGCGACGACACTTGATAGCCACGGTCGGAACGTGGCAACCATGTTGTCAATTCTGGAGAAAAACGAGCGCTTTCGCGACCAAGTTCTTGAATGGATCGAATTGATAGTTCCAGGAATGGAAAATGTGTCTACCGAAAAGCAAAGGCTGGACGGCTCTACAGTAATAACCTTTAAGGAAGAAGGAACAAAAGCTCGATTCCCGGCACGGCTAATTTCAGACGGTACCATTTATGCTCTCTGCATCATGACCGCTGTGTTAAGCCGTTCAGACAAACCAGGCATAACAATCATAGAGGAGCCGGAGCGAGGCATTCATCCGAAAGCGATCGGCGAACTGGTTCAGTTGATGCGTGAAAATGCGTCTGTGGAGCATCCTGTTCTCATCACCACTCATAGCGAATCCGTTGTTCGCAATCTGGACCTTGAAGAGCTTCGGTTAGTGAATAAAGAGGATGGCAAGACCAAGATCAAGTGTGCTTCGGACTCGGCGGTGGATAAAAAAGATATTCCCTTGGATACGGCGTGGCTGACCAACCTTTTTGATGGAGGTCTGCCATGGTAAAAGTTGGGTTCATCGTGGAAGGCGATAGCGAAAAAATCGTCATCGAATCGGCCGACTTCAAAGCGTTTTTGCAGGCGAACGACTTTGAGTTGGTCAACCCCGTGGTCAATGGGTCAATGCCAAGGGTGGCGGCAATCTACTGCCGCAAAATATCGATGCTTATCTGGCACGTCTGGATCAGCAAGAGGTAGATAGAATCGTGGTGCTGACCGACCTCGAAGACGAAGACTCAGTTGATACCGTTAAAGAACGTATCTCAAACGCACGAATAGATATCACATTTGTCGCTGTGAAAGCATTGGAAGGATGGTTCTTGGCTGACTCAAATGCCATAGGCAAATGGCTTGGTGTGCACAACTTTGATGAGCCACAGCCCGAGCAAACACCGAACAAGCCATGGGACCGTCTCAAAGAAATATCAAATGGGCTTGGTAAACGGGGTCCGGGCAACAAAACCGCATTCGCAAAGAAAATGGTCAAGCATTATGGCTTCAGCATTCGCCAAGCGGCTTCGCACCCACAGTGCCCGAGTGCGAAGGAGATTGTTAGCTATTTTACAAAACAAGGAAGAGTCTAAGCGCGATATAGCTAACAAGGCTGCGATCTACTGTTTTCCTCACAGCCTGTAGCTTGAAACGTTCAGCCGCCCCGGTGCAGCTTGCTTATCAGCTCCGCCTCGGCCTGGAAATCCTGCGCATCGCCCGGGAGAGTGAAGTACCAATCTATGAAAATGCCGAGCTGGTGAAACTGCTGGCACGGATGGAATTGGGAGACAGCATCCCGGAAGAGCTGTACCGCACGATTGCCGAGATCATTGCGTTCGCCTGGAACCTCAAGGGCAAGTTTCCCCAAGGCCATGACCCGAATGCGCCGAGTGTCGAAAAGGATGTGACCGACCGCGGCGACGATTACTGAGCCTTCAGCGATTTGAAGGCCAGGCGCCGTGTAGGAGCTGCCTCGCGAAGCGAGGCTACGATCTTTCCCCAGGCAATTGAATCGCAAGCGAAAGATCAAGATCAAGATCAAAAGATCGCAGCCTCGCTTCGCTCGGCAGCTCCTACATGGCGATCAGCCGCCCTTGTGCAGCTTACTCATCAGCTCTGCCTCGGCCTGGGTCAGACCGCAGGCTTGGGTCAGTTCGTCGACACTGGCGCCCATGCCCACCAGGCGGGCGGCCTGGGCGAAGGACAGGCTGGAGGGGTCGCGCTGTTCCAACTGGGCGAGTTTATCCGGCAACGGCGCGAGCACGGCACGCAGCTCATGGAGCGCTTCGCCCATGCGCACGGTGCCGTTCTGGTAATCGTCGACGCGCTTGGCCAGGTCTTTGATGCGCTGGTCACGCAGCGCATCGCCCTGGGCCTGCTGAGCGGCGATCTGCCGCTGGCCACGTATATACGCCAAGAACATCCCCAGCGTGCCTGCCCAGAAAAGGAACAGGACAATGACTGCTACCTCAAGAATCAAATCAGATACTCTCCAGTTCCGACCACTCTTCTTCGCTCATCATCTTGTCCAGTTCAACCAGAATCAGCAACTCGTTGTTCTTGTTGCACACGCCTTGAATGAACTTGGCGGACTCTTCGTTACCCACGTTCGGCGCAGTCTCGATTTCCGACTGACGCAGGTAAACCACTTCGGCGACGCTGTCGACCATGATGCCAACCACTTGCTTGTCGGCTTCGATGATGACGATCCGTGTGTTGTCGCTGATCTCGGCATTCATCAGGCCGAAGCGCTGGCGGGTATCGATCACCGTCACCACGTTGCCACGCAGGTTGATGATGCCCAGCACGTAGCTCGGCGCACCCGGTACCGGGGCGATCTCGGTATAGCGCAGCACTTCCTGAACGCGCATCACGTTGATGCCGTAGGTTTCGTTATCGAGCTTGAAGGTTACCCATTGCAGAATCGGATCTTCAGAACCCTTTTGAGACGACGCCTTATCATTCATACCCTGACCCCTCGAAAAACCGCCTGTGGCGGCGTGTATTCTGTCCGGCGACGCGGTGCGCCGCCGGTTGTCTTATTTCGGTTTCTGGACCGGCTTCTTGCTGCCGCCCAGGTGTTTTGCCCCGCCGCTGGCGATCAGCTCCGCCAGCTCGGAAACGTCCAGCAAGGCGCACATATGCTCGATCACCGTACCGGCCAGCCATGGCCGTTGCCCTCGATGGCTGCGCCACTTGATCTCGTTCGGGTCCAGGCGCAGCGAGCGACTGACCTGATGCACCGCCAAACCCCACTCGTAACCCTGCACTGAAATCACGTACTGCAAGCCCTGGCGAAAGTCATCGCGATAACGGTCCGGCATGACCCAGCGCGCCGTATCCAGAACCTTCAGGTTGCCGGCCTGGCTCGGCAGGATTCCGAGGAACCATTGCGGCTGGCCAAACAACGGCGTCAATTCCTGCCCGGCCAGGGAATAAATCGACCCCAGGCATACCAGCGGCACCGCCAGGGTCAACCCGGCCACATCGAACAACAAACACTCGAACGGCTCGGCGGCCCAGTCCGGACGGTCGTCGCCCGGCACCGGTGGCGGCGGGTTGCTCGGCGGCAGGTGGATTTCCACCACTGGCGTCACCAGGCCCTGCAGCAACGGGGCAACGGTCGAGACCGGCGCCAGGATCGGCGCAGGCGCGTCCATGACCGCTAGCTGAGGCTTGATAAACGGTGCCTCGACCGCTGCAGCCACTACTGTTTTTTGTGCATCACGAGCCTGCTCTTCGAGCACGGCCGCCTGAAACTCATCCAGCACCCCCTTGGCTTCGACGTTCTCGGGCAACGCCTCGATCACGCTTGGCTGTGGTGGCAGTTCTTCGGTCGCTTCCTGCAACAGCCCGTCCAGATAGGATTGCAGGGCCATTTGTGGACGCGAGGTTGTCTTTATCGGGCGGCTCATAGGAACAGTGCGCCACTTGAAAAGGTTATCGGCATGAATGCGGTAGGACTTGAGCGTTCGCAAGCGAACACAATGCCAATGGAAAGCCTCGTCACCTTAAGCCACCTGCTGTGGAACGAGCTGCTGGGCCAACAGGTGCTTGAGCAGCGCCCGGTAGGCCAGCACGCCACGGCTCTTGCCATCGAATTGCGGAGGGGTCACACCCGCGCGGCTGGCGTCTCGCAAGCGGGTATCGACAGGGATGTAGCCTTGCCAGATGTCATCCGGGTACATGTCCCGCAACACCCGCAGGGTGCCCAGGGACGCCTGGGTGCGACGATCGAACAGGGTTGGCACGATGTTGAAGGCCAGCGTCTGCTTGCGCGAGCGGTTGACCATCGCCAGTGTATTGACCATGCGCTCCAGGCCCTTTACGGCCAAGTGCTCGGTTTGCACCGGGATCACCAATTGCTGGCTGGCTGCCAGGGCATTGACCATCAGCAGCCCCAACAACGGCGGGCTGTCGATGATCGCGTAATCGAAATCCTGCCACAGCTGCGCCAGACTCTTGGCGATCACCAGGCCCAGCCCGCTCTGCCCTGGCGACTGTCGCTCCAGGGTGGCGAGGGCGGTGCTCGATGGCAACAGGGAAATCCGCTCGTCGCTGGTGGACAACAGCAACTGCCCCGGCAGGCCCTCGGGCACAACGCCCTTGTGCAGGAACAGGTCGTAGTTGCTGTGCTCCAGGCTGTCGGGATCGTAGCCGAAATAGCTGGTCATCGAGCCATGGGGGTCCAGGTCGACGATGACCACACGCTTGCCCGCCTCGGCCAGCAACCCGGCTAAAGCGATGGAAGATGTGGTCTTGCCCACACCACCTTTTTGATTGGCGACTGCCCAGACTCTCATTCGGATCGTTCCTCCCGGCCGAAACAGGCTCGACCGAGAAATAGCTCGGTTATAAAGCGGGTGACGGAGAATTGACGGCACTCTGTCTTCCCGGCGACTTGACCGGAGCCGGTGCAGTTTGTGTGCCAGCCCGCTTCAATGCCGCATCCGGAGTTGCATTGGCCGTACCGGTACCGGTCAGGCTGCGACGCACATCGAGGTTGCGCGACACCACCAGCACCACCCGCCGGTTGCGCGCACGCCCCTCGGCCGTGGCGTTGTTGGCGACCGGCTGGAACTCGCCGTAGCCCACCGAGGCCAGGCGACCGGGGTTCACCCCCTGCATCGCCAGCATGCGCACGATGCTCGCCGAACGGGCCGAGGACAGCTCCCAGTTGGTCGGATACTGCGCGGTACGGATCGGCTGGTCGTCCGTGAAACCTTCGACATGGATCGGGTTGTCGAAGGGTTTGAGGATCGCCGCGACCCTATCGATGATGTTGAACGCCATGTCGCTGGGCATGGCGTCGCCGCTGCCGAACAACAGGCTGGAATTGAGTTCGATCTCGACCCACAACTCGTTGCCGCGCACGGTCATCTGGTTGGAGCTGATCAGGTCGCCGAACGCCGCGCTGATGTCGTCGGCGATGCTTTTCAACGGATCGCTACCACCGGCGATACCGGCATCGACCTGCTCGCTGTCCTTGATCAACGGCTTGGCCGGGGTCGTGGTCTTCGGCCGCTCCTCACCGATAGGGATAGGCTTGAGGGCACGGTCGGAGTCGGTAAAGACACCGATCAACGCCTCGGAAATGACTTTGTACTTGCCTTCGTTGACCGACGAGATCGAATACATGACCACGAAAAAAGCGAACAGCAACGTGATGAAGTCGGCGTAGGAAACCAGCCAGCGTTCATGGTTGACGTGTTCTTCACGATGCCTGCGACGTGCCATGCTCCATCTCCCCCATTAGTCCATGAAGCCTTGCAGCTTCAACTCAATGGAGCGTGGATTTTCACCTTCGGCAATCGACAGGATCCCTTCCAGCAGCATTTCGCGATAGCGCGACTGGCGCAACGCGATGGACTTGAGCTTGGCCGCGATCGGCAGCAGCACCAGGTTGGCACTCGCCACGCCGTAGATCGTGGCGACGAACGCCACGGCGATGCCGCTGCCCAGTTGCGATGGATCGGCCAGGTTGCCCATTACATGGATCAGGCCCATCACCGCACCGATGATGCCAATGGTCGGCGCGTAGCCGCCCATGCTTTCGAACACCTTGGCCGCTTCGATATCGCGGCTTTCCTGGGTATAGAAGTCCACCTCCAGGATGCTGCGAATGGCTTCCGGCTCGGCGCCGTCCACCAGCAATTGCAGGCCTTTGCGTGAGTAGTTGTCGGGCTCGGCGTCGGCCACCCCTTCCAGGCCCAGCAGGCCTTCCTTGCGAGCGGTCAGGCTCCAGTTCACCACCCGATCGATACCACCGGCCAAGTCGACACGGGGCGGGAACAGAATCCAGATCAGCACCTGCATGGCGCGCTTGAAAGCGCTCATGGGCGACTGCAACAGCGCTGCGCCAACGGTGCCACCGATCACGATCAACGCCGCAGGGCCGTTGGCCAGCGCACCCAGATGACCGCCTTCCAGATAATTGCCGCCAATGATGGCGACGAACGCCATGATGATGCCAATCAGGCTGAGCACATCCATTAAATGCAGGCCTCGACCAGGTGCCTACCGATGTCGTCCAATCCGTATACCGCATCGGCAAGATCGGCTTTTACGATGGCCATTGGCATGCCGTAGATCACGCAACTGGCTTCGTCCTGGGCCCAGATTGCACTGCCGCCCTGCTTGAGCAGGCGCGCGCCTTCGCGACCATCGGCGCCCATGCCGGTGAGCACCACCGCCAGAACTTTGTCACCGTAGGACTTGGCCGCAGAACCGAAGGTAATGTCCACGCAAGGCTTGTAGTTCAAACGCTCGTCACCCGGCAGGATTTTCACCGCGCCGCGGCCATCGATCATCATCTGCTTGCCACCGGGTGCCAGCAACGCCAGGCCTGGACGCAGGATGTCGCCATCCTCGGCTTCCTTGACGCTGATGTTGCACAGCTTGTCCAGACGCTCCGCGAAAGCCTTGGTGAACGCCGCCGGCATGTGCTGGATCAGCACGATGGGGGCCGGGAAGTTGGCCGGCAACTGGGTCAGGACCCGTTGCAGCGCCACTGGGCCACCCGTGGACGTGCCGATAGCGACCAGCTTGTAGGCTTTGCGCTTGGGTGCCGGTGACGAGGCACTGGCGGGCGCCGCCGAACGAGCCGGCGCAGGTGCCGGGGCGCTGCGTACCGGTGCCGACTTGAAGCTGCTCGAGGCAGTCGGCGTCGGGCTTGGGACCGCAACAGGGGCTGGCGCCGGTGCGCTGTAGGCACCGACACGGCGATTGCTGCGGGAAATGCTGTGGACTTTTTCGCACAGCAACTGCCGGACTTTGTCAGGGTTGCGCGAAATGTCTTCGAAATTCTTCGGCAGGAAATCCACCGCCCCGGCGTCCAGCGCATCGAGGGTCACTCGGGCGCCTTCGTGGGTCAGGGAGGAGAACATCAATACCGGGGTCGGGCAGCGCTGCATGATATGCCGCACGGCCGTGATGCCGTCCATCATTGGCATCTCGTAGTCCATGGTGATCACGTCCGGCTTGAGTGCCAGGGCCTGATCAATCGCCTCTTTGCCGTTGGTCGCGGTACCGACGACCTGAATACTCGTGTCCGCCGAAAGAATTTCCGAAACGCGGCGGCGGAAAAACCCCGAATCGTCCACCACCAGGACTTTAACTACCATAAACACTCCGTTAGACGAGGCGCGGCCCTGGGCCACGCCCCTCCAGAATCAAATACGCCGGGCGGCGTAACGCTTGAGCATGCTTGGTACATCGAGAATCAACGCGATGCGGCCGTCGCCGGTGATGGTGGCGCCGGACATGCCCGGAGTGCCCTGGAGCATCTTGCCCAACGGCTTGATGACCACTTCTTCCTGACCCACCAATTGGTCGACGACGAAGCCGATCCGCTGGGTGCCCACCGAAAGGATCACCACATGGCCCTCGCCTTGCTCCACATGAGCGGCGGAGCTGACCAGCCAGCGCTTGAGGTAGAACAGTGGCAGTGCCTTGTCCCGTACGATCACCACTTCCTGGCCGTCCACCACGTTGGTGCGCGACAGGTCGAGATGGAATATCTCGTTGACGTTGACCAGCGGGAAGGCGAAGGCCTGGTTGCCCAGCATCACCATCAGGGTCGGCATGATCGCCAGGGTCAACGGGACCTTGATGACGATCTTCGAGCCCTGGCCCTTGGTCGAGTAGATATTGATCGAACCGTTGAGCTGGGAAATCTTGGTTTTCACCACGTCCATGCCCACCCCACGGCCCGACACGTCGGAAATCTCGGTCTTGGTCGAGAAACCCGGGGCGAAGATCAGGTTGTAGCACTCGGTGTCGCTCAGGCGGTCGGCGGCATCCTTGTCCATCACGCCGCGTTTCACCGCGATGGAACGCAGCACGTTCGGGTCCATGCCTTTGCCGTCGTCGGAGATCGACAGCAGGATGTGGTCGCCTTCCTGCTCGGCGGCCAGGATCACCTTGCCGCTGCGGACCTTGCCCGAGTCTTCGCGCTCTTGCGGCGACTCGATGCCGTGGTCGACCGCGTTGCGCACCAAGTGGACCAGCGGGTCGGCCAGGGCCTCGACAAGGTTTTTGTCGAGGTCGGTCTCTTCACCCACCAGTTCCAGGTTGATTTCTTTCTTGAGCTGGCGAGCCAGGTCGCGAACCAGGCGCGGGAAGCGCCCGAAGACTTTCTTGATCGGCTGCATCCGGGTCTTCATGACCGCGGTCTGCAGGTCTGCCGTGACCACGTCGAGGTTCGACACGGCCTTGGACATGGCTTCGTCCTGGCTGTTGAGGCCCAGGCGCACCAGACGGTTACGCACCAGCACCAGTTCGCCGACCATGTTCATGATCTCATCCAGGCGTGCGGTATCGACCCGAACGGTGGTCTCGGCTTCGCTGGCCGGTTTGTCCGCTGGCGCAGCCGCTGGAGCACGGGCTGGCGCCGGAGCGGCAGCCGCAGGCTTGGCGGGCTCAGCCTTCGGCTCCGGTGCTTGGACCGCAGGTTTAGGCGCAGCCTTGGCCGCCGGTGCAGCCGCAGTAGCGGCAGCAGGCGCAGTAGCAACAGGCGCAGCAGAAGCGGTGCCGACTTCGCTGAACTTGCCCTTGCCATGCAGCTCGTCGAGCAGTGATTCGAATTCGTGATCGCTGATCAGGTCGCTGCCAGCGGCAGCGGCAGCGGGCTTGGCCGGTGTCGGCGCCGAAGCGATGGCTGAATCCAGCGCGTCAACGGCAAAGGTGCCCTTGCCGTGCAACTGATCTAGCAACGCTTCGAATTCGTCGTCGGTGATGTCCGAGCTGTCGCCCGCGGCGTTCGGCGCGGCCGGGGCCGGGGCTGCCGGCGGGACCACGGCATCAGCCGCGAACTGGCCCTTGCCATGGAGCTGGTCGAGCAGTGACTCGAACTCGGCATCGGTGATTTCATCGCTGGCAGCCCCATCGGCGGCCGGCGCAGTAGGTGCAACCGGAGCGGCCGGTGCCTCGGCCTGGGCCTTGACGGTATTCAGGGAATCGAGCAGTTGTTCGAATTCGTTATCGGTGACGTCGCCCGATTCCTCGGCGATCGGTTCTTCAACCAGGGCCTCGGCAACCGGGGCCGCTTCGTCAGCCGATTGCGGCTCGGCCAAGCGCGACAGCGCGGCGAGCAACTCGGGGGTGGCAGCCGTAATCGGCGAGCGCTCACGCACTTCGCTGAACATACTGTTGACTGCATCCAGCGCTTCAAGCACCACGTCCATCAACTCCGAATCAACGCGACGCTCACCCTTGCGCAGGATGTCGAACACGTTCTCGGCAATGTGACAGCACTCCACCAGCTCATTGAGCTGGAGGAAGCCGGCGCCTCCTTTTACAGTGTGGAAACCGCGAAAAATTGCATTGAGCAGATCCGCATCATCTGGTCGGCTTTCCAGCTCGACCAGCTGTTCGGACAGTTGCTCTAGAATCTCGCCGGCCTCAACCAGGAAATCCTGAAGGATCTCTTCATCGGCGCCGAAGCTCATTAGTGGCTGCTCCAAATAGGGCTAAAACTCAAAATCCAAGGCTGGACAGCAAATCGTCCACATCGTCCTGACCGGACATAACGTCTTCTCTTTTATCGGCATGAATTTGCGGACCTTCACCCTGAGAGAGATGTTTTTGTGGATCTTTTTCAGCAAGCATCGCTTCACGGTCGTGTTCGATGCCCGCAAAGCGGTCGACCTGGCTAGCCATCAACACCAGTTTGAGCAGGTTGCTTTCCACTTCGGTGACCAGTTGGGTCACACGCTTGATCACCTGGCCGGTCAGGTCCTGATAGTCCTGGGCCAGCAGAATGTCGTTGAGATTACTTGCCACGGCGCGGTTCTCGGTGCCGCTGCGCGTCAGGAAACCGTCGACCCGACGGGCCAGCTCCCGAAACTCTTCGGCGCCGACTTCGCGCCGCATGAACCGCCCCCAGTCGGTGCTCAAGGCCTGGGCTTCTTCGCTCAGGCCATTGACCAGCGGCGTTGCGCTCTCCACCAGGTCCATGGTGCGGTTGGCCGCAGCCTCGGTCAGCTTGACCACATAACCCAGACGCTCGGTGGCGTCGGTGATCTGCGAGACCTCCTCGGCCTGCGGCATATTCGGGTCGATCTGGAAATTGACAATCGCGCTGTGCAATTCACGCGTGAGCTTGCCCACCTCCTGATACAGACCGCGGTCACGGGTCTGGTTGAGCTCATGGATCATTTGAACCGCATCGCCAAAGCGACCTTTTTCAAGGCTGTCGACCAGTTCGCGGGCATGTTTTTTCAGGGTTGATTCGAAATCACCCATTGAAGATTCGTTGTCCATAGCTCCCCCGTGGCGCCGTTAACCGATGCGTTCGAAGATTTTTTCGATCTTCTCTTTCAACGCCTGGGCCGTGAAGGGTTTGACCACATAGCCGTTTACACCGGCCTGGGCCGCTTCGATGATCTGCTCGCGCTTGGCTTCGGCAGTGACCATCAGCACCGGAAGATGCTTAAGCTTTTCGTCGGCGCGCACATGACGCAGCAAGTCGATACCGGTCATGCCGGGCATGTTCCAGTCAGTCACTAGAAAGTCGATGCTCCCGCTGTTGAGGACCGGAATGGCTGTGATGCCATCATCCGCCTCGACCGTATTGGTGAACCCAAGGTCACGCAACAGGTTTTTTATGATCCGCCGCATCGTTGAGAAGTCATCAACGATGAGGATTTTCATGTTCTTGTCCAATTCGACCTCCAAGCAGTCTTAAACGCGCCCAGCACCTGGACGCGCCATTTCAATCAATCCGGCACAACACTCGACAACGGTCTGGAGCACAACAGATGGAGACTGGCACAGCACCTGCCAGGCCAGCCTCGTTCGCAGTGTCCCCACACTGCCCGTCAACGCGCTCGCCACTCCCCCAAACGCCCCCGCAAACGGGCCGCGCACTGGCTGTGTAACTGGCTGACCCGCGATTCGCTGACCCCCAACACCTCACCGATTTCCTTGAGGTTCAGCTCTTCGTCGTAGTACAGCGCCAAGACCAGTCGCTCACGCTCCGGCAAATTGGCAATCGCATCCGCCAGCGCACTCTGGAAACGTTCATCTTCCAGGTCACGCGACGGCTCCATGTGAGCACTCGCGTTATCCTCGTGCAGCCCTTCGTGTTCGCCGTCCTGTAACAGGTCGTCGAAACTGAACAGGCGGCTGCCCAAGGTATCGTTCAAAATCCCGTAATAATCGTCGAGACTTAACTGGAGTTCGGCCGCAACCTCGTGATCTTTAGCGTCACGCCCGGTTTTAGCTTCAATTGCACGAATTGCATCACTGACCATGCGGGTATTGCGGTGTACCGAACGCGGCGCCCAATCGCCCTTGCGGACTTCATCGAGCATGGCGCCGCGAATGCGAATACCGGCATACGTCTCGAAACTCGCGCCCTTGCTCGCGTCGTATTTGTTCGACACTTCGAGCAGGCCGATCATGCCCGCCTGGATCAAGTCTTCAACCTGGACACTGGCCGGCAACCGCGCCAGCAAGTGATAGGCGATACGCTTGACCAGTGGCGCGTAGCGCTCGATCAATTCGTATTGGGCGTCCCGTGCCGATTTCTTGTAGAGATGGTTGTAACCGCTGGCTGTCATAGCACGGGCCCTGCTGTTTGTTGCACAAGACGCTCGACGAAAAATTCCAAATGCCCGCGAGGGTTGGCCGGCAGTGGCCAGGTATCGACCTTCTGGGCGATGGCCTTGAACGCCAGCGCGCATTTGGAACGTGGAAAAGCTTCATAAACGGCACGTTGCTTCTGGACGGCCTTGCGTACGCTTTCGTCGTAAGGCACTGCGCCGACGTATTGTAGGGCGACGTCCAGGAAGCGATCCGTGACCTTTGTCAACTTGGCGAACAGGTTGCGTCCTTCCTGCGGGCTCTGGGCCATGTTGGCCAGGACGCGGAAGCGGTTCATGCCATAGTCGCGGTTAAGCAACTTGATCAGGGCGTAGGCGTCGGTGATGGACGTCGGTTCGTCGCAGACCACCAGCAGCACTTCCTGGGCCGCGCGCACGAAACTGACGACCGAGTCACCGATACCGGCCGCGGTGTCGATCACCAGCACATCGAGATTGTCGCCAATGTCGCTGAAAGCCTGGATCAGGCCCGCGTGCTGGGCCGGGGTCAGGTGAACCATGCTCTGGGTGCCTGAGGCAGCCGGCACGATGCGAATCCCGCCCGGCCCCTGCAACAACACGTCGCGCAGCTCACAGCGCCCTTCAATCACGTCCGCCAGCGTGCGTTTGGGTGTAAGCCCCAACAACACGTCGACGTTCGCCAGGCCCAGGTCGGCGTCCAGCAGCATGACCCGTCGGCCAAGCTCTGCCAGAGCCAGGGACAAATTCACTGACACGTTAGTCTTCCCGACGCCACCTTTGCCGCCGGTCACCGCGATCACCTGTACGGGATGCATGCTGCCCATGTTCGTTCTTTACCTTGTCTTACTTAGACGGAGGCCACATTACTGGCTGCGCGTTCGCATACGGAACAATGCATGGCAGACCATCGATGTAGGTACAAAAAATATTCATGATTACCTCAGCCGACCTGCTTGGTCGGGCTGTGGTAGATATCAGCGAACATATCAGCCATGGCTTCTTCGCTGGGTTCTTCCTGCATTTGCACACTCACGGCACGACTGACCAGTTGATGACGGCGCGGCAGATGCAAATCATCCGGGATCCGCGGCCCGTCGGTCAGGTAGGCCACCGGTAGTTCATGACCGATCGCCAGGCTCAACACCTCGCCCAGGCTTGCCGTTTCGTCCAGTTTAGTCAGGATGCAGCCGGCCAGCCCGCAGCGTTTGTAGCTGTGGTATGCGGCGGTTAGAACCTGTTTTTGGCTGGTGGTTGCCAACACGAGATAATTTTTTGACTTGATGCCTCGTCCGGCCAGACTTTCGAGCTGCATGCGCAGGGCCGGATCGCTGGCTTGCAGGCCTGCGGTATCGATCAGCACGACGCGTTTGCGCAGCAGCGGCTCCAACGCCTGGGCCAGGGACTGGCCCGGATCCACATGGGTCACGGACACATTGAGGATCCGGCCGAGGGTCTTGAGTTGCTCCTGGGCACCGATGCGAAAACTGTCCATGCTCACCAGGGCAATGCTCTGGGCGCCGTACTTGAGTACATAACGGGCGGCGAGCTTGGCCAGGGTGGTGGTCTTGCCCATGCCGGCAGGACCGACCATGGCAATCACCCCGCCTTCTTCCAGCGGCTCGACTTCCGGGGTCGCGATCATCCGCGCCAGGTGCGCCAGCAACATGCGCCAGGCCTGGCGTGGTTCTTCGATACCATTGATCAACGCCAGCAGGTCCCGGGACAATGGGCCGGACAGGCCGATGCGTTGCAGACGACGCCACAGGTTGGCCTGGGCTGGACGGCTGCCTTGCAGCTGGTTCCAGGCCAGGGAGCCGAGCTGGACTTCCATCAGCTCGCGCAGGCTGTTGAGTTCAAAGCGCATCGAGTCCAGGGCGCGCGGATCGACACCCCGGGCAGGCGCCGCGGGCGCCGGCTCAGGACGACGCGGTTCGGCGTGGGCCTGCTCGATCAGCGGTTCGGCAGCGGTCAACGGCAGGCCGGCCGTCAGCGGCTGACCGGCGAACAATTGACGATTGATACCTGCCCCGCCCTCGCCTTCGCTGCTGCGCAGGCTCAGTTCGGCCTGGGCGCTGGCGATGCGCGATTGGGTCTTGCGCAGCTCGTCTTCGAGCTCCATGTTCGGAACCCGTGGAGCCAGCGCCGACAATTTGTAATCCAGAGCCGCCGTCAGCTCGACACCGCCAGCGATCCGGCGATTACCGATGATGGCCGCTTCAGCGCCCAGCTCGTCACGAACCAGCTTCATGGCCTGACGCATATCGGCGGCGAAAAAACGCTTCACTTGCATAAACCACTACCTCAGCCGTTGGGCCCTACTGTCGCAACGATGGTCACTTGCTTGTTGTCCGGTATTTCCTGGTACGCCAGCACATGCAGCCCCGGGACCGCGAGGCGGCCGAATCGCGAGAGCATCGCGCGAATCGGACCGGCCACCAGCAGGATCACCGGCTGGCCTTGCATCTCTTGCCGCTGGGCTGCTTCGATCAGCGAACGCTGCAGCTTCTCGGCCATGCTTGGCTCCAGCAGAACACCCTCTTCCGAGCCTTGTCCTGCCTTCTGCAGACTATTGAGCAATATCTGTTCCAACCTTGGTTCCAAGGTGATCACAGGCAGCTCAGACTCAGTACCTACAATACTTTGGACGATTGCGCGGGACACCCCGACCCGAACCGCAGCCACCAGGGCGGCGGTATCTTGACTCTTGGAGGCGTTGTTGGCGATAGCCTCGGCAATACTGCGTATATCGCGCACGGGCACCTGTTCGGCCAACAGCGCCTGCAGCACCTTGAGCAACTGCGACAACGAAACCACACCCGGCACCAGCTCTTCAGCCAGCTTCGGCGAGCCTTTGGCCAGCACTTGCAGGAGTTGCTGGACTTCTTCGTGGCCGATCAGCTCGCTGGAGTGCTTGTACAGGATCTGGTTCAAGTGGGTCGCCACCACCGTACTGGCGTCCACCACGGTGTAGCCGAGGGACTGCGCCTGGGCCCGCTGGCTGACTTCGATCCACACCGCTTCCAGGCCGAAAGCCGGATCCTTGGCGGTGATGCCGTTGAGGCTGCCGTAGACCTGTCCGGGGTTGATCGCCAATTCGCGGTCGGGATAGATCTCGGCTTCGGCCAGGATCACCCCCATCAAGGTCAGGCGATAGGCGCTCGGCGCTAGGTCGAGGTTGTCGCGGATATGCACAGTAGGCATCAGAAAGCCCAGGTCTTGGGAGAGCTTCTTGCGCACCCCCTTGATCCGCGCCAGCAACTGACCACCCTGGTTGCGGTCGACCAATGGAATCAGGCGATAACCGACTTCCAGGCCGATCATGTCGATTGGTGTCACGTCATCCCAGCCCAGCTCCTTGGTTTCCATGGCGCGGGCCGGCGACGGCAGCAGTTCCTGCTGGCGCTTGACCTCTTGCAGGGCCTGGACTTTCTGCACGTTCTGTTTTTTCCAGAACAGGTAGGCGCCGCCAGCCGCCAGAGCAGCCATGCTCAGGAAGGAAAAGTGCGGCATGCCCGGCACCAGGCCCATCACCGCCATCAGACCGGCGGCAACCGCCAGGGCCTTGGGCGAGGCGAACATTTGCCGGCCGATCTGCTTGCCCATGTCTTCGGAACCCGAAGCACGGGTCACCATGATCGCCGCAGCTGTAGATAACAACAGTGATGGCAATTGCGCCACCAAACCGTCACCGATGGTCAACAAGGCGTAGACCTTGCCGGCGCCGCCGAACGTCATGTTGTGCTGGAAGATGCCGACAGCCATGCCACCGATCAGGTTGATGAACAGAATCAGCAAACCGGCGATGGCGTCACCGCGTACGAACTTGCTGGCACCGTCCATGGAACCGTAGAACTCGGCTTCCTGGGCCACTTCCTGACGACGCAGCTTGGCCTGGCTCTGGTCGATCAGCCCAGCGTTGAGGTCGGCGTCGATCGCCATTTGTTTGCCGGGCATCGCGTCGAGGGTAAAGCGCGCACTCACCTCGGAAATCCGCCCGGCGCCCTTGGTCACCACGACGAAGTTGATGATCATCAAGATGGCGAAGACCACGATGCCGACCACGTAGTTGCCGCCGATCACCACCTCACCGAAGGCTTGGATCACCTTACCGGCAGCCTCGTGGCCCTCATGACCATGGATCATCACAACGCGGGTGGACGCCACGTTCAGCGCCAGACGCATGAGCGTCGCCACCAGCAAAATGGTCGGGAACACCCCGAAGTCCAGTGGTCGCAGGGCGTAGACACACACCAGCAGCACGACGATCGACAAGGCGATGTTAAACGTGAAGAACACGTCCAGCAGGAACGGCGGCACCGGCAGCATCATCATGGCGAGCATGACCAGCAGCAACAGCGGCACGCCCACATTACCTCGGCTGAGGTCTGCTACGTTGTTGCGTGCGGTGCTGAATAACTGAGAGCGATCCACCAATATTCCCCGTTCCTGTGAAGCAAACTTTTGACGCCCGGAGGGGGCGCAGACGGGGTATTGCAAGAAGCCTTCCAACTTTTGCCAACGGCTGAAATAGAAGGGTCGAGGCGACTTTAACCCTGTGGGAGCGAGCCTGCTCGCGATAGCGGTTTGTCAGTCGACACCTGTATCGACCGGGTCACCGCATTCGCAAGCAGGCTCGCCCCCACAGGTACTTCATCCGGCATTCAGGAATCACGCCGCAAATCCGGCGGGATCGGCAGATCCTTGAGCGGTTCGGGGCGTTTGCCCTTGCCGGCGCGGTGTTGGCGGATCTGGTAGACGTAGGCCAGCACCTGGGCCACGGCCAGGTACAGGCCTCCGGGGATTTCCTGGTCGAGTTCGGTGGAGTAGTAAATCGATCGCGCCAGTGCTGGGGACTCGAGCAGCATCACCTCATTGGCCACGGCGATCTCACGGATCTTCAGCGCCAGGAAGTCGCTGCCCTTGGCCAACAACACGGGAGCGTTGCCTTTTTCGGGGTCGTACTTGAGGGCGACGGCGTAGTGAGTCGGGTTGGTGATGACCACATCAGCATCAGGGATTGCCGCCATCATCCGCCGCTGAGAGACCTCGCGCTGCAATTGACGAATGCGCTGCTTGACCTCCGGCTTGCCCTCCGCGTCCTTGTGCTCGTCGCGCACTTCCTGCTTGGTCATCAGCAGTTTCTGCTTGCTTTGATACAGCTGGATCGGCACGTCGATGGCGGCGATCAGGATCAGGCCGCAAGCCATCCACAACGCACTCCAACCGACCAATTGCACGCTATGGATAATGGCTTGCTCGAGGGGCTCATGGGCGATGCGCAGCAGGTCGTCGATGTCGGCTTGTAAGACCGTTAACGCGACGAAGAGAATCAGCAAGAATTTCCCAAGAGCCTTGAGCAACTCCATCAAGGCATTCGTGGAAAACATCCGCTTAAGGCCGCTGGCCGGGTTCATCCGGCTGAATTTCGGCGCCAGGCTCTTCCCGGCGAACAACCAGCCCCCCAAAGAAATAGGGCCAATGATGGCGGCCAGCAGGAGGCAAATCAGCACCGGCTGTACCGCCAGAATCGCGATTTTGCCTGAATGCAGCAAATACAGACCCATCGCGCCCGGACTGAGCAGCACCTCACGGGGCAGGGAGAAGTTAAGGCGCATGATTTCCAGCAGGTCCAGGGCCAACCCGCCACCATAAATCAACAACCCGCCCGCCCCGGCCAGCATCACCGCCAGCGTGTTGAGCTCCTTGGATCGGGCAATCTCACCCTTCTCCCGAGATTCGCGCAGACGCTTTTCCGTGGGGTCTTCTGTCTTGTCCTGACCACTCTCGCTCTCGGCCATGGTTCAGCGTGCCTGTGCCATGTCGCGTAAAAGCTGCAAGGCCTGGGTGGCCAGCGGCTGATACTGATTGAGGATATCCCCCAGGCTGACCCAGAAAATCACCATGCCCAGCACGAGGGTCAGCGGGAAGCCAATGGAAAAAATATTCAGTTGCGGCGCCGCACGGGTCATCACACCAAACGCGATGTTGACCACCAGCAACGCAGTGATCGCCGGCAATACCAGCACCATCGCCGCGCCCAGGACCCAGCCGAGCTTGCCGGCAATTTCCCAGAAATGATTGACCAGCAACGCACTGCCCACCGGCAGGGTGGTAAAGCTCTCGGTCAAGACCTCGAACACCACCAGATGCCCATTCATGGCGAGGAACAACAGGGTCACCAGCATCGTCAGGAACTGACCGATCACTGCCGTCGTCACGCCATTGGCAGGGTCGACCATGGACGCGAAGGCCATGCCCATCTGGATGGAAATGATTTGTCCCGCTACCACGAACGCCTGGAAAAACAACTGCAGCGAAAAGCCCATCAAGGCACCGATGAGAATCTGCTCGGCGATCAACATCAGGGCGCTGAGATCCAAGGCATTGACCGGCGGCATCGGTGGCAATCCGGGCGCGATCACCACCGTGATCGCCAGCGCGAAATACAAGCGCACGCGCCGGGGCACCAGGGTCGTGCCGAAGACCGGCATACTCATCAGCACCGCGGTGACGCGAAACAGTGGCAGGATGAACGATGCCACCCAGGAACTGATCTGGGTGTCCGTCAGCGCGAGCATCGACATGAGGTCAGCCGATCAACTGCGGAATACTGCCGTACAACTGCAGGATGTATTCCATGAAGGTTTGTACCAGCCAGGGACCGGCGACGATCAGCGTTACCAGCATCACCAGTAGGCGCGGCAAGAAGCTCAAGGTCTGCTCGTTGATCTGGGTCGCGGCCTGGAACATTGCCACCAGCAACCCCACCAGCAGGCTCGGGACCACCAGGATCGCGACCATCATGGTCGTCAGCCAGAGCGCTTCACGGAACAGGTCTACCGCTACTTCAGGCGTCATATCGTCCTACCTGCACAAAAGGCCTAAACACCACCGAAACTGCCCGCCAGGGTACCGATGATCAGCGCCCAGCCATCCACCAGCACAAACAGCATGATCTTGAACGGCAGGGAAATGATCAGCGGCGAGAGCATCATCATGCCCATGGCCATCAGGATACTGGCGACCACCAGGTCAATGATCAGGAACGGGATGAAAATCATGAAGCCGATCTGGAAAGCGGTCTTGAGCTCGGACGTCACGAACGCCGGCACCAGGATGGTCAGCGGCGCCTGATCGGCACTGGGGATATCGGTGCGCTTGGACAGGCGCATGAACAGCTCCAGGTCGCTGCTGCGGGTCTGGGCCAGCATGAAATCCTTGATCGGCACTTCAGCCTTGGCCACGGCATCCTGGGCGGTGATTTTTTCTGCCAGGTAAGGTTGCAGCGCATCCTGGTTCACCCGGTCGAACACTGGCGCCATGATGAACATGGTCAGGAACAGCGCCATGCCGGTGAGGATCTGGTTCGAGGGCGTCTGTTGCAGGCCCAGGGCCTGGCGCAGGATCGAAAAGACAATGATGATCCGAGTGAAGCTGGTCATCAGCATGACGAACGCCGGGATGAAACTCAGCGCGGTCATGATCAGCAGGATCTGCAGGCTGACCGAGTATTCCTGGGCCCCTTCGGCGTTGGTTCCGAGGGTGATCGCCGGGATCGACAGCGGATCGGCGGCGAACGCCAACGGTGCGGCCAGCATCAGGGCCAATGCCAACAGAATGCGCAACGGCATTACTTTTTATCCTTCTGATCTTTCCCCAGCAACTCCATGAGGCGCTGGGCAAATTCGGGGCTGGCCTGCTCGGCGGAGGGCACCTGCACCGGCTCCTTGAGGACGTGCAAGGCGGTAATAGTGCCCGGGCTCAGGCCCAGCAGGATCTGCTCGCTGCCAACCTGCACCAGCACCAACCGGTCTCGCGGCCCGAGCGCGCGGGAACCGACGATGTCGATGACCTGCCCCTTGCCAGTCGGCCCCGCCTGCTGCACGCGCCGCAACAGCCAGGCGAGAAAGAAAATCAAGCCCAGCACCAGCAGCAAGCCGAGCAGCAATTGAGCCAATTGCCCAGCAATACCACTGCCCGCAGCCGGCGCGGCGGCGGCCGTGGCAACCGGTTCGGCCGCCAGCACACTCAATGGCAGCATCGCGGCTGCTGCGAAGAAACCTCTCACTCAGCGCAACTTCTTGATGCGTTCGCTCGGGCTGATCACGTCCGTCAGGCGAATGCCAAACTTCTCGTTGACCACCACCACCTCTCCATGGGCGATCAAGGTGCCGTTGACCAGCACGTCGAGCGGCTCGCCGGCCAGCCGGTCCAGCTCGATCACCGAGCCCTGATTGAGCTGCAGCAGGTTGCGGATGTTGATGTCGGTGCTGCCCACTTCCATGGAGATCGACACTGGGATGTCAAGGATCACATCCAGGTTCGGGCCATCGAGCGTCACCGGCTCATGACTCTTCGGCACGCTGCCAAATTCTTCCATCTGCAGGCGGCTGGACGCATGGGCGTCAGTGTCGGCAGCCAGCAAAGCGTCGATGTCGGCTTGCCCCGCATCGCCGGTTTCTTCCAGGGCTGCAGCCCACTCATCAGCCAGCGCCTGGTCATCCTGGGTATTCATATCGTCAGCCATCATTTGTCCTCGGCGGGCAAAAATTCAGTTAGGAGCAAAAATCCGTTACAAACTTAAGGGGTTCGACACCGCTCAGCGGCGTTCGATCGGCTCGATCACCTGCAACGCCAGGTTGCCTTTGTGAGAGCCCATCTTGACCTTGAAGGCCGGCACGCCATTGGCGCGCATGATCATGTCTTCCGGCATCTCGACGGGGATGATGTCCCCCGGCTGCATGTGCAGGATGTCCCGCAGACGCAGTTGACGCCGAGCAACTGTCGCGCCGATCGGTACGTCGACATCCAGCACGTCCTGGCGCAAAGCGTTGATCCAGCGCTCGTCCTGGTCGTCGAGGTCTGACTGGAAACCGGCGTCGAGCATTTCGCGCACCGGCTCGATCATCGAGTACGGCATGGTCACGTGCAGGTCACCGCCACCACCATCGAGTTCGATGTGGAAAGTCGAGACCACGATGGCTTCGCTCGGACCGACGATGTTGGCCATGGCCGGGTTCACTTCCGAGTTGATGTACTCGAAGTTCACTTCCATGATCGCCTGCCAGGCTTCCTTCAAGTCGACGAAGGCCTGCTCCAGCACCATCCGCACTACCCGCAGCTCGGTCGGGGTGAATTCACGACCTTCGATCTTGGCGTGACGACCGTCGCCACCGAAGAAGTTGTCCACCAGCTTGAACACCAACTTGGCATCAAGAATGAACAACGCGGTGCCGCGCAACGGCTTGATCTTCACCAGGTTGAGGCTGGTGGGCACGTACAGCGAGTGCACGTACTCACCAAACTTCATCACCTGCACGCCACCAACGGCCACATCGGCCGAGCGGCGCAACATGTTGAACATGCTGATGCGGGTGTAGCGGGCGAAACGTTCGTTGATCATTTCCAGGGTCGGCATGCGTCCGCGAACGATGCGATCTTGGCTGGTCAGGTCGTAGCTTTTGACGCTGCCCGGTTCAGCAGCGTTTTCGGTCTGCACCAGACCGTCGTCGACACCATGCAACAGCGCATCGATTTCGTCCTGGGACAGCAGGTCCTGCACGGCCATGTCGTGTTCCTACTGCAATACGAAGTTAGTGAAGAGCAACTGTTCGATCACCACTTTGCCGAGCTCTTTCTGAGCCACTTCCTGCACGCTGGCCGTGGCTTTTTGACGCAGCATTTCCTGGCCGACCGGAGTGGCCAGGGTGTCGAAACTCTGTCCGGAAAACAGCATCACCAGGTTATTGCGGATCAGGGGCATATGTGCCCGCAGCGCCTCCAGGTCAGCCTGGTTGCGACCCAACAGGGTAATGCTCACCTGCATGTAGCGTTGACGACCGTTCTGGGTGTAGTTGGCCACGAAGGCTGGCGCCATCGGTTCGAAAATCGCCGGTTGCTTGCCCACTGGCGCGGCTTCGGCCGCGACTGCCGGCTTGCTTTGAGCGCCGTGCATGAAATACCAGGTCGCGCCCACGGACACACCGACCGCCAGGAGAAAACCCACCACGATCATGATGATCAGCTTGAGTTTGCCTTTGGTTGCAGGGTCTTTTACAGCTGCTGCTTCACTCTTCGCCATGCCAATAATCCGTCACTAATCGGGGTTTTCACTGTTGCACGGCAAGGCTGGAGCAAGTGTTATGCCAGAAGTGTCGGTACTAAGGATGATGGGCAGATGCGATCTCCAATCCCCCATAAAACCAATGTGGGAGCGAGCTTGCTCGCGATAGCGGTGGATCAATCCCAGCAAATGGTGACTGACAAACCGCTATCGCGAGCAAGCTCGCTCCCACAGGGGGAAAACGTCGCTGGATCAGGCGTAGTAGTCGACCGCGCTGGTGCCGATGACGCTGGTGGTACTGGCCGTCACTTCCGCGAGGCTGGCCGGCGAGCTTTCATCCACCGAGTCCACTCGCCCACCAGACGACGTGGTGCGCCCGGCCTGAGCTTGTTGTTGGGCCTGCTGCTCCTGATTCTGCGAACCACGGGATTGATCGGATACGCTGACGTCGACCTGGCCCATGCCCTGCTGGGCGAAACCGTCCCGCAAGCGATGCAACTGGCCTTCGAGGGCTTCGCGAACGCCGGAGTGGGCACTCATGAACGTGACCTGCGTCTGCTGGTCCGGAACCATGCTCACCCGGATATCCAGGCGTCCGAGTTCGGCGGGTTGCAACTGGATGTCGGCCGCCTTCAGATTGACGCTAGACAGGTACATCACCCGGTTGACCACCTCTTCGGTCCAACCGCTCTGATTCATCGCGATAGGTTGGTTGACCGGCACCGCGTTGGCGGTCTTGGGCGTGGCGGCTTGGGTCAGTGCAGCCAGGCGATTGGCGAAATCGTCCACGCGCGTGTCACTGGAGGCAGCACCCAGATCCTTGAGACCTTCGCTGATCAAGCCACCGAATGCCTTGTCACCACCCTGGCTGCCGGACTCGGTACTGTTCTGATCGGCTTGCACGCTGAGCATGCTCGCCATGCCGGCGGCAAAGGTCTGCGCCGAAGTCGGTTCACCGTCGGGCGACGCCGGGGCAGCACTCTTGGGCTGGGCTTGGCTGGTGGCGGAAACATGACCGCCCTGCTCCATCGCCAAGCGCAACGCTGGCAATGCGTCGAGTGGGTCAGTTTGAGGGTCAAAGGCCGGATCGTCCACCGGGGCCGCAGCCTGGGCCGGCGTCGCCAGCGATGCAACGGGGGCCGCCAACGCAGTGGCTGGCGGAGCCTCAGTCGCGACCACAGGCGCAGGCTCCGACGCGGCTATCGCGATCGGCGCCGCCGTCATGTCCGGCAGCAGCCCTGGATCAAGACTCGGATCGACAGGTGCAGCCTCCGCCACAGTCGTTTCCGCCGGGTCGTCACTGGCAGCCTTGTCGTCGGCGCTGGCCGGTTTGTTCGCGGGCAAGGGTTTGCCGCTATCGGCAACCGCCGGCTCCGGGGCGGCAGGGGTTTCGTTGCCTGCGTCTTTTTTGACGGTGTTGTCGGCGGTCTTGTCGCGCACCGATTTCACCGTTGGCTCAGGGGCTGCCGACGTTTTGGCAGGCGCCTGCCTGGCGAAGACTTGAGCGAAGCTGGAGGCTCTATCCCCGAAATCCGGGGCCGCTGCCGGTGAATTGACGGCGACCTGGGGCTTGGCCTGGGCAGAGGCCTGAAGCAGTGTATTGGGGGTAACGGGCATAAAAAGGTCTCCGCTGCACTGGAATCATAGGTACAGTCGAGACTAGGCAATGCAAGGCACGGGCCAACGTCTACCCAGCCGTCAAATCTCAGCAGTGGAAGCCTTCACGCTCTTCCCTGCAAAGCTTGCGAACATGGGCAAATTCGCAGTCGATTTCGCTGACCAGTTGCTCAATACCGCCCAATGACGGTTGCTTGGCACGCTGCTCCAGTTCGCCGCACAGTTCGGCCAGGCGGATGGCGCCCATGTTGCTGCTGCTGCCCTTGAAGCTGTGGGCCGTGGCGCTCAGTTTTTCAGCGTCCCGTGCCTCATGCAGCACGCGCAGGCGAGCCTCGGAGTCGTTGAGAAACGTATCCAGCAACTCCAGATACCCCTCTTCCATGACTTCCTTCAACGTGCTGAGCACGTCGCGGTCCAGATGAATCTCGTTCACTTGTTCGCTCCCTGATCAAGAATGGCCCCGATTATGCCGGAGCCTCCCAGAAAAACTCCACACGCGCACTACGACCATCGTCTGACCAACTGGCTTGGTGGCTCAACTGGCGTACCAGGCTCACGCCGCGCCCCGACAACCGATCAGCGTCCACAGGACGCGCCAGCACCCTGGCGACATCAAAGCCCTCACCACTGTCCTCGACCTCTATGGCCAAGCGACCACCCTCGCCGCTTGGCGAGACATGCAAGTGAACCCGCACGTAGCCGTCGCTCAGCTCATCCAGGCGCGCATTGCGCGCCCTGTAATAGCGGGCAAAACCCGCCGCGTCACGCTTGAGGCTGGAGTCGAGCCCCAGCACCCCATGATCCAGGGCATTGGAATACAGCTCCGACATGACGCTGTAAAGGGCGCCACTCTGCGTCCTGAGCCCATGGACCTCAAGCAGCAATTGCAGCAAGTAGGGCATCGGGTTGAAGCGCTTGAGCGTTTGTGCCCGGAACTCGAAACTCACCGACCAATCCAGCGGGCTGGACTGGCCGCTATCGGAATAGACCGGTGGCGGCGGGTTGAGTTGCGTCGGTGCGACCAGTCGCAACTCGACCATGCTGAAGTCATCCCGCGACTCACCACGAAAATCTCGCAGGGCCTGCTGGATATCTTCAAACAATAGGTCAGGTTCAAGGTTGGCGGCGAACACCTGTTGCAACCGCTCCACACCGAACAGTTGCTCGTCTTCGTCGGCGGTATCGATCACGCCATCGGACAACAGGAACACCCGATCACCCAACGACATGGCATGCACTTCGGTGCGGTCATCGAATAATTGAGGAGTGAGCACGCCCAACGGCAAGTGCCGCGCCAGCAATGGCGTACGCACGCCACTGAGGCTGTCATGCAGGTATCCATCGGGCATGCCGCCGTTCCAGATCTCTACCGTGCAGCGCTGGAAGCTCAGGCATAACAACGTCGCGCAACAGAACATGTCCACGGGCAGGATGCGTTTGAGCTTGGCATTCATCTCTCGCAGGATTTGCGCCAGGCCATAGCCCTTGGCGGTCATCCCGTAGAACACTTCTGCCAGCGGCATCGCGCCGACCGCCGCCGGCAAACCGTGGCCGGTGAAATCCCCCAGCAGGACGTGCATGTCGCCGGCCGGATTGAACGCGGCCAACAGCAGGTCACCGTTGAACAAGGCATAAGGCGATTGAAAGTAACGGATGTTCGGCGAGCTCAGACAGCCGGAGTGGGCGATCTTGTCGAACACAGCCTTGGCGACCCGTTGCTCGTTGAGCAAGTAGTCATGGTGCCGGGCAATCTGGTCGCGCTGCTCCACCACCGTGGCCTGCAACCGACGCAAGCGGTCCATGGCCTTGATCTTGGCCGCCAGGATCACTTGGTTGTAGGGTTTGGCCAGGAAATCGTCACCGCCCGCCTCCACGCAACGGGCCAAGGCTTCGCCTTCAGTCAACGAGGTGAGGAAAATGATCGGGACCAACTGGTCCCCGGCCAACTGCTTGATTTTCTGCGCGGCTTCGAAGCCGTCCATCACCGGCATCATTGCGTCCATCAGCACCAGGTGCGGACGCTGCTCCAGATAGACCTCGACCGCTTCAGCGCCATCGGCCGCAGTGAGCACATGATGCCCCTGGCGACGGACGATGGTCGACAACAGCAGTCGATCAGCGGCACTGTCTTCGGCAATCAGGACCGTCAGCGACTCCGACGACGATTGCATGGCGATCAACTGATGTCGAACAGCTTGTCGAAATTGGAGATCGCGAGGATTTTCTTGACGTCATTGTTGCTGTTGATGACCCGGATATCTGACGCGTCGCCACCGGCATGGTCCCGCAACAGCAGGAGCATGCCCAAGGCGGAACTATCGAGATAAGTGGCGTCTTTCAAATCCACCACGATGGAGTCAGGTTTCTTGCTGAGCTGTTCATAGGAGTGGCGAAACTCCTGATGCCGTCCGAAATCAAATCGACCTTTGATCGAGATCGTCAGCTTATGCCCATCGGGGGATAGTTCGGTAACAACTGACATGCTCGGCTTCCTTGTCATGGACATACGTGTACAAGGTGTAGCATCTGGTAAAGGTCTGAGCAAGGGTTTGCCTCATTCATCCGAAAAAATCCAGGCTTCACATTAATAGGGATTCTGACGTGGCAGGCGTTGGGACAATTCATCGAGCAGTTTCTGTTCGCGCCTGTCTTCCAGTTGCCGTGCCTCATCAATATAACGCTGCACCAGTTTGCGCAGCCCTTCGACCCGGGCAAATGCCTCTTGCCAGCTCTGGCGGGCCTTCTCCAGGTTGTTCTGGTGCCAGACCAGGCTCTGGCGCTGCTGGTCGATAGCGGTACCCAACTGCGCGAGAAATCCCTGGTAACCCAACAACCACTGCCCGGAAACCCCGTGGGCACCACGGGCAATCCACTGCTCCTGGTATTCGAGCCGAAAGTTTTCGAGATCGGCCAGTTTACTTTCGGCGACTTTGACCTGGCCCTGGAAATACGCCAGTCGCTGGACGGCAGTCTTCTCGGCCTTTTCGGCCATCTCCACCACTGGCGCCAGGCGTGCCGCACGACTCGTGGCCATGGCCAGTTACGTGCCTGAGACCGGGGCGAAAAGCGTCTGCAAGTGCGCTTCACTGGCCCCCATGCCGATATTGTCGTTCAGGCTCTGGCGCAGGTAAACGGCCATGGCCGGGTAAAGACTGATGGCAGTGTCGGTCTCGCGGTCACCGCCGGGAACATAGGCGCCGACGCTGATCAGGTCGCGACTTTGCTGGTAGCGCGACCAGTACTGCTTGAACTGCTGGGCGCGCTTCATGTGTTCGGCACTGATCACCGACGGCATGACCCGACTGATGGACGCCTCGATGTCGATGGCTGGGTAATGCCCTTCTTCGGCCAAGCGTCTGGACAGCACGATGTGGCCGTCGAGTACGCCCCGGGCCGAGTCGGCGATGGGGTCCTGTTGGTCGTCGCCTTCGGACAGCACGGTATAGAACGCGGTGATCGAACCACCGCCCTTTTCCGCATTGCCGGCGCGCTCCACCAGTTTCGGCAGCTTGGCGAATACCGAAGGCGGATAACCCTTGGTGGCCGGCGGCTCGCCGATGGCCAGGGCGATTTCCCGCTGGGCCTGGGCGAAACGGGTCAGCGAATCCATAAGCAACAGGACGTTCTTGCCCTTGTCGCGGAAGTATTCGGCAATGCGTGTGCAGTACATGGCTGCCCGCAGGCGCATCAATGGCGCATCGTCCGCTGGCGAAGCCACCACCACCGAACGCTTGAGCCCTTCCTCGCCGAGAATGTGCTCGATGAACTCCTTCACCTCACGACCCCGCTCGCCGATCAATCCCACCACGATGATGTCGGCTTCGGTGAAGCGGGTCATCATGCCCAGCAGCACACTCTTGCCCACCCCGGTACCGGCAAACAGGCCCAGGCGCTGGCCGCGTCCGACCGTCAATAAACCGTTGATGCAGCGGATACCCACGTCCAGCGGTACGCTGATGGGGTCGCGCTTGAGGGGGTTGATCGTCGGCCCGTCCATCGGCACCCAGTCTTCAGCCTTCATGCCGCCTTTGCCGTCCAGGGCGCGTCCGGCCCCGTCCAACACCCGCCCGAGCATGCTCATACCCATGGGCAGGCGGCCGTTGTCGGCCAGGGGCACCACGCGCGCACCCGGGGCGATGCCAGCGACGCTGCCCACTGGCATCAAGAAGACCTTGCTGCCGGAGAAGCCCATCACTTCGGCTTCGACTTGCACCGGGTGATAGCTGTCGTCGTTGATCACCATGCAGCGGCTGCCCATGGCGGCACGTAGGCCCTCGGCTTCGAGGGTCAGGCCGACCATGCGCAGCAGGCGGCCTTCCAAGATCGGTTGGCCGGCCAGCTCGCTGGCCTCGGCGTAGCTGCCCAGGCGCTTGCCGAAACTGGTTCGCTCAAGGCGCATCGCGGCTGTCCAGTGCAGAAGCGTCCAATTCAGGCATCTGCAACCCAGCATTCAACCCCGCATCGGCCGGCGCTGCATCAGCAGCCACCAGGGGCTCGTCCGGCAACTCCAGGCTCAGGTCGGGAGCGGCCGGGTGCAGGGCCTGTTCGTGCAACTGGTCGAACAATTTGGCCATGATCTGGCTGATGCGGGTTTCAACGGTTGCGTCGATGCGGCTGTGTTCGGTTTCCACACGGCAGCCGCCAGGCAGCAGCGAAGCGTCCTCGACGATGCGCCAGGTTTCTTCATGGCGTTCGCGCAGGGCTTTGACCAGCTCGAAGTCCTGGGGATTGATGTACAGCCGCACGTTACCCACGCCCAATGGCAACAACTTGAGCGCTTCGCGCATGACGTGTTCGATCTGAGTCGAATCGATGGCCAGTTCGCGCTGGATCACTTGCCGGGCAATGTGTTGCACCAGCCCCACCAGGGCTTTCTCGATCTGGGTGTCCTGCTCGGCAATAGGGTCGAACAGGTTGAGCATCAGCGATTCCAATGCACGGAGCTTGGCCGTCAGCGCCACGTCGGCTTCCTGGCGGACCTTGAGCGTGGTGCTGTGGAAGCCTTCCTTCTCACCCACGGCAAAGCCTTCGTTGTAGGCTTCCTGGCGAATGCTCTCGACTTCCTCGAGGGTCAGTGGCTGGACTTCTTCCAGCGGCACTTCCTCCGGCTCCGGCAACTCTTCCACCGGTTCCGGCTCAGGCTCGGGAACATGGGGGTCGAAGCTGGGCAGCGACCAGACGTCGAAACCACCGACGTCCCGGGCGCGGATCAGGTCGCTGGGTGCTTCATCACTCTTGGCAGACATAACGACCTTAAATCATCTCTTCGCCGCCCTTGCCACCGAGAACGATCTCCCCGGCTTCGGCCATGCGGCGGGCGATGGTGAGGATTTCCTTCTGTGCGGTTTCCACGTCGCTGACGCGTACCGGGCCCTTGGCCTCGAGATCGTCGCGCAACAGTTCGGCCGCCCGTTTGGACATGTTCTTGAAGATCTTTTCCTTGACGCCTTCGTCCGACCCCTTGAGCGCCAGCACCAGTACGTCGGACGACACTTCGCGCAACAGCGCCTGGATGCCACGATCGTCGACATCGGACAGGTTGTTGAACACGAACATGAGGTCTTCGATCTGACCGGACAGGTCTTCGTCGAACTCGCGGATCGAGTCCATCAACTGACCTTCGATCGAACTGTCGAGGAAGTTCATGATGTCCGCCGCGCGCTTGATGCCACCCAAGGTGGTGCGCGAGGCATTGGAGTTGCCCGAGAACTGTTTCTCGAGAATCTGGTTCAATTCTTTCAGGGCCGCCGGCTGCACGGTGTTGAGTGACGACACCCGCAGGATGATGTCCAGGCGCACCTTATGGTCGAAGTTGCCCAGCACTTCACCGGCCTGGTCCGGGTCGAGGTAAGCCACCACGATCGCCTGGATCTGCGGGTGCTCGTAACGGATCACGTCGGCAACCGCCCGCGGCTCCATCCACTTGAGGCTGTCCAGGCCGCTGGTGTTGCCGCCCAACAGGATCCGGTCGATCAGGCCGTTGGCCTTGTCCTCACCCAGTGCCTGGGTGAGCATCTTGCGCACATAGTCGTCGGAACCGACGCCCAGGCTGGTCTGATCGCCGACGATGTCGACGAACTCACTCATCACCTGCTCGACCTGCTCACGGTGCACGTTGCCCATTTGTGCCATGGCCACGCCCACACGCTGGACCTCTTTGGGGCCCATGTGGCGCAGCACCTGGGCAGCGTCGGTCGAACCCAGGGACAGCAGCAGGATCGCGGCTTTGTCGACCCGGGACAATTTGGCAACAGCGGCTCGATTATCACTCATCTGCGTTAATCCACTCTTTCACGACCTGGGCCACACGACCCGGATCTTCTGCCACCAGACTCTTGATGGCGTTCAACTGAGCGTCATAGCCTTCGCTCGGGCTTGGCAGCAGAATGCTCTGCGGCCCGCCGAGGCTGACGCGATCGTTGGCCAATTCGCCATCCAGGCCGCCCATGCCTCCCAACTCGACATCACCAAAACCTGCCAACTGCTTGCTCTTTCCGCCGCCAGTGATGTTGTTGAGCACCGGACGCAGCACGCCAAACACCAGTACCAGGATGAACAGCACACCCAATACTTGCTTGACCACATCCCAGAACCAGGGTTGCGAATAAAACGGAATATCGGCGACCACTTCACCGCGTTCCTGGGAGAACGGTACGTTGATCACGCTGACGCTGTCGCCGCGGCTGGCGTCGAAACCGACAGCGTCCTGCACCAGGCGAGTAAAACGCGCCAATTCGTCGGCAGTCCATGGCGCACGACTGGTTTCGCCGTTGGCCGGGTTGATCTTGACCTGATCGTCCACCACCACGGCGACCGACAGCCGATTCAAACGACCCTGCTGCTGCTTGGTGTGGCTGATGGAACGGTCAAGCTCGAAGTTCTTGGTCGACTGTTGACGCTTGTCGGCCGGGTACGGCGCCAGCATCGGCTGGCCGGTGGCCGGGTCCATGATCTGCTGGCCATTTGCATCGATCAGCGGCTGGCCTGGCTGCACCATGCCGGCCGCCGCCGCGGCGCCCCCGGTTGTTTGCGGCGCGCTGGCTGGCGACGGCGGCTGGTTGCTCAGGGCACCTGGTACGCCTTGCGGGCCATTGCTGGCGGTACGTTGTTCGTTGACCGACTGCTCGCTGCGTAGCGCCGGTTGGTCGGGGTTGAACTGCTCGGAAGTGGACTCGACGGCACTGAAGTCGACATCGGCAGACACTTCGGCCTTATAGCGATCGTTACCCAGGATCGGTTGCAGGATGTTGTGCACCCGCTGGGTCAGCATGCCTTCCATGCGACGGCTGTAATCGAATTGCTTGCCGGCCATGGTCAGTTCAGAGTTTTCCGCCAGATCGGACAACAGGTTGCCCTTCTGGTCGACCACCGTGATCTGCGATTTGCTCAGCTCAGGTACGCTGGTCGCCACCAGATTGACGATGGCAACGACCTGGCCTGGCTCCAGGGAGCGGCCCGAATACAACTCGACCAATACCGAAGCGCTAGGCTTGCGCTCATCACGGACGAACACCGAGCTTTTCGGAATCGCCAGGTGCACGCGGGCGCCCTTGACGTTGTTCAGACTGGAAATGGTCCGCGCCAGCTCACCTTCCAGGCCGCGACGATAACGGGTCGCTTCCATGAACTGGCTGGTACCCAGGCCTTGGTCCTTGTCGAGGATCTCGAAACCGATGTTGCCATCGGTAGGCGTCACGCCAGCCGCAGCAAGCTTGAGGCGCGCACGGGCAACGTCATCGGCCTTGACCAACAACGCCCCGGAGCTGGGTTCGACGGTGTAAGAAATGTCGGCGGAAGCCAGGGTTTCCATGACTTGCTTGGCGTCCATGCCCGCCAGGCTGCCATACAATGGACGGTAGTCCGGTTGCTGGGACCACAGCACCACGGCAAAACCAATCGCCACGCTGGCCGCCAGGCCGACCAACAGGCCTACCTGACGCAGCATGGTCATCTCGGAGAGATTTTCCAGGAAGGACAGACCGAACAACGGCGGTTTGCCGTCTACCGGAGTGGCCTTGGCCGGAACGTTATCAACGGCTGCTTCTGCCATGACTCAATAATTTCCTTAAACCGGCATCTGCATGATGTCTTGGTAGGCTTGAACCAGTTTGTTACGAACCTGGGTCAACGCCTGAAACGAGACACTGGCTTTCTGCGAGGAGATCATTACGTCCGTCAGGTCGACGCCACTTTTGCCAATCTCGAAAGCACTGGCCAACTGGTTCGACGCCTGCTGGGTATCGTTTACTTTATTGACGGCCTGACCGAGCATGTCGGAAAAGCTGCTGCCACCCACTTGGGGGACCGCGACCGATTTAGGCTGGGCCATGGCGTCCATTTGCATGGCCCGCATGTCCAACATCAACCGATTAAATTCAACACCTTGGCTCATGGTCTACTCTCTCTGGCGGCCCGCATTTTTTTGACACTTACGCAGCGGGTATTCGGGTATTAGCAACAAGGGTGCCAGCTCCATGGTCGCAGGAAACAAATGCATGTGGGAGCAGGTCTGCTCGCGAAGGCGGTGGTTCAGTCAATGCAACGGTGACTGACAAATTGCTTTCGCGAGCAAGCCCGCCCCCGCAAGAGAATATTCGGCGAATACTACTCAACTGGCGAACAGGCAAGCCTCGACGTCCATGCCAGCGTCGCGCATTTGCGCCAGCTTGTAGCGCAGGGTCCGGGGGCTGATCCCCAGGCGTTCTGCCGCCTCCTTGCGACGACCGCGTTCGGCACGCAGGGTGTCGATGATCATCTGGAACTCGCGACGACGCAGGTCATCTCCCAAGGCGCCGACCGACTCGCCCTCCACTTCCACCGGGGGCGCAAAGGCCGCTGCGGGTACCGGCGACAGTGCAGGTAATGGCGCGCAGGCCACAGGGCCCGCCAGGCAGAAATCCTCCGGCTGGATCAAGCCGCCCTGCTGCAGGATCAAGGCCCGCTGGATGGCGTTATCGAGCTCTCGGACATTGCCCGGCCACGGGTAGGCGATCAGGCAGGCCCGGGCGTCGGCTGAAAGCCGGGCAGCCGCATGCTTCATTTTATTGACGTGCTTGTTCAGCAGACGCTCGGCCAACGGCAGGATGTCGGCAGTGCGCTCGCGCAACGGACACCAGGCCAGCGGGAAGACCGACAGGCGATAATAGAGATCCTCACGAAAGCGTCCCGCCGCCACTTCGCCGGCCAGGTCGCGGTTGGTGGTTGCCACCACGCGGATGTCCAGGCTAATGGGCTTGCGCGCACCGACCCGCTCCACTTCCCGCTCCTGCAATACCCGCAGCAACTTGGCCTGCAAGCCCATCGGCATTTCGGAAATCTCATCGAGCAGGATCGTGCCGCCGTCGGCCTGCTCGAACTTACCGGCCTGGGCCGCGATGGCCCCCGTGAACGAGCCTTTTTCGTGACCGAACAGTGTCGCCTCGAGCATGTTGTCGGGAATCGCCGCGCAATTGATGGCAATGAACGGCTCGCTGGCACGCCGGGATTGTTGATGGATATAGCGCGCCAGCACTTCCTTACCCGTCCCCGACTCGCCGGAAATCAACACGGTTGAATCGCTGCGTGCCACCCGCGCGGCCAATTCCAGCAGTTGCGCACTGGCCGGCTCGATGGCCACCGGGCCTTCGCCCTCGACCGCGAGACTGCCCAAGGCATGACGCGCGACCAGGTCCAGCAGCGCCTTTGGCTCGAACGGCTTGACCAGGTAATCCGCTGCGCCCTGGCGCATGGCATCCACCGCTCGCTCGACGGCGCCGTGAGCGGTCATCAACAGCACCGGCAGTTGCGGCTGACGGGCGCGCAACAGGCCGAGCAATTGATGGCCGTCCATGCCCGGCATATTGACGTCACTGACCACCAGGCTGAATGCTTCGCGGCCCACCGCCAGCAGCGCTTCCTCCGCCGAGCCGACGTCAGTGTAGTCGTGCCCGGCCAGCATCAGCGTATCGGCCAGCGCCTCGCGCAGGGCCCGATCATCCTCAACCAGTAACACCTTGATCGCCATTGCTTTCACTCCACCCCCGGCGCATTGGAAAACAGCGGCAAGCACACCGTCGCACAGGTGCCACGGCCCAGCCGCGAGCGCAGTTGCAATTCTCCCTGATGGGCACGCGCCACAGCCTTGACCACGGTCAGACCCAAGCCGGTGCCAGTGATCTTGGTGGTGAAAAATGGCTCGCCCAAGCGCGCCAGCACGACCGGTTCGATACCACTGCCGTTGTCGCTGACACACAGGCGCAAGGTGTTCTCGCGTGTATATAAGTGCACTTTCAGCCGGACGTCGCCGCCGCTGGCCTGGATCGCGTTTTCGATGAGGTTCAACACCGCCCCCACCAAAGTGTCGCGGTTACACAACACTTCACCTACATGGCTGTCGCACTGCCAGCGGATCGGCAGTGCCTGTACATGAGTCAATGCCGCGGCCTGCAGTGATTGCAGCAATGCCTTGGGGGTGACACGGTCGGTCAACGGCAGCTCGCCGCGAGCAAATACCAGCATGTCGCGCACCTGGTGCTCCAGTTCGTGCAAACGCTCTTTCAAGCGTCCGGCGAACCGCTGCTGGGTTTCCATCGGCAATTGCTGTTCAGTCAGATGACTGGCATAGAGCAGCGCGGCAGAAAGCGGCGTACGAATCTGATGGGCCAACGACGCCACCATCCGCCCCAGGGAAGACAGGCGCTCATGGCGAGCCAGTTGGTCTTGCAGGTGACGGGTTTCAGTCAAGTCATTGAGCAGCACCAACTGCCCCGGCTCGGCATCCAGCGAGCGCGTCGAGATGGACAGGCGCCGGCCATCCTTGAGGGACACCTCATGACCATCGTCTTCACGAGGCGAAAAACAGCGGGCGATGACATGCCGCCACAGCTCGCCTTCCAACGGCAGGCCGAGCAACTCGCAAGCCGCCGGGTTGGCTTCGCGCACACGGCCGTGGGCGTCGATGACGATAACGCCACCGGGCAACAGGTCGAGGAGATTTTGCAGACGGTTAGCCAGGCGTTCCTTTTCCGCCAGCTCCTGCATGCGCTGGGCGCTGACCACGGCCAGCTCACCCTTGAGCTCGGTGACCCGAGCTTCGAGCAGGCTGTAGGAATCAGTCAGTTGATTGGACATCTGGTTGAACAGCGAAAATGCCTGCTCAAGTCCAAGCCGACTTGCCTGCTCGGCGGACGGCATGTGTCCCGGCTCGGGGACAGGCGACATCTGGGCGACTTGGGTCATCGTGCTCTCTCGCTTGGCTGACCGTCAGTTAAACGGAACGTTGCGAGGGCTATAGCAATACCCGTGCCGAAAAAAAACCGCCTGAAAATCAGGCGGTTGGAAAACAGGCGTCAATCATCCGCCTGTTCATCTCCTTCGCGACGACTCATGCCGTACTTGCGCATCTTCTCCACCAGGGTGGTGCGACGGATGCGCAGGCGTTCTGCCGCGCGGGCCACGATACCGTTGGCATCGTCCAGCGCCTGCTGGATCAGCCCCTGCTCCAGGCCTCCCAGGTAATCCTTGAGATCCAGGCCTTCCGGTGGCAACAAGGCATTGGCGGTGAAATCCGGCGTGTGACCGTTGATTGCCACCCGCTCCTCCAGATCGCTGCGCAAGCTGTCGACCATTTGCTCGTCTTCGTCGTCGACGTAGCGGAATTTCTTCGGCAATTCATTCACGCCGATCACCCCGTACGGGTGCATGATCGCCATGCGCTCCACCAGGTTGGCCAGCTCACGGACGTTGCCCGGCCAGCCATGGCGACACAGGGACATGATCGCCGCCGAGTTGAAGCGGATCGAACCGCGCTTTTCATGCTCCATGCGCGAGATCAGTTCGTTCATCAACAACGGAATGTCTTCGACGCGCTCGCGCAGTGGCGCCATTTCAATTGGGAAAACGTTGAGGCGGTAATAGAGGTCTTCGCGGAAACTGCCAACCTCGATCATGCTCTCGAGGTTCTTGTGCGTGGCGGCAATGATTCGCACATCGACGCTCTGGGTCTTGTTGCTGCCCACGCGTTCGAAGGTGCGCTCCTGCAGGACCCGCAGCAGCTTGACCTGCATCGGCAGCGGCATGTCGCCGATTTCGTCGAGAAACAGCGTGCCGCCATTGGCCAGCTCGAAACGCCCGGCGCGACTGGTGATCGCGCCGGTAAAGGCGCCCTTCTCATGGCCAAACAGCTCGCTCTCCAACAACTCGGCCGGGATCGCGCCACAGTTGACTGGCACGAACGGCGCTTCGCGGCGCTTGGAGTGATAATGCAGATTGCGCGCCACCACCTCCTTGCCGGTGCCCGACTCGCCCAGGATGAGTACGCTGGCGTCAGTATCGGCAACCTGCTGCATCATCTGGCGCACGTGCTGGATCGCCCGGCTGGTGCCGACAAGACTGCGGAAAAGGTTGGGTTCGCGATGCCTGCCGCGCTCACGGGCCTGGTCGTACATCTCGCGATAAACCTGCGCGCGATGCAGCGAATCAAGCAGCTTGCTGTAGCTGGGCGGCATTTCGAGCGTGGAAAGTACTCGGCGGCGCTGGTCTTCGGGCAAGTCTAGGGAGGAATTTTCGCCCATCAACAAAACCGGAAGGAACTCATCCCAGGTGGAGAGTGTCTTTAGCAAGCCCAAAAGCGTTGCAGGGGCATTCACGGTCCCGATCAGAACACAAATGACCTCGCGACTGGACGACAAAGAGCCGACGGCCTGCTGCCAGTCATGGCTTCCGCAGGGTAAATTTTCTTCGCCAAGAAAATTTAAGATCACCGCCAGGTCGCGGCGGCGGACGCTATCGTCATCGATCAGGAGAATTTTGGTTTCACGCCACATGCAATAACAACTTCCCTAGTCAACCCAATGCCCGAAATTTAGGGGGCAAGCTAGACGCTTGCAGACTTGTCATGCCTGTAGACGCCTTAAATCTGTAAACAGCTACTAGTTAAGTCAAAAAACCGTGCACAGTCAAATTTATGGCGCAACAGGCTCGGATTAACTGAGCATTAACCGAACAGATGGTAAACCTTTGCAGCGTTCTGTGCTTGATGGATCTGCTGCATCTCGTCGACGATCGCCTGACGCTCTCCTGTCGCCGCCTCCAGCAATTGCCGATACACCCCCAGCAACCCCTCAAGATTAATGCGCAACGCCGCCTCGTCCGCCTCTGACTCGCTCAGGACGTCTTCCATGCAGGAGCGGCAGGCCAGGTCCAACTGGCCGATTGCCTCCCAATTACGCTCGGCCAGGGCATCGACCAGGGCATTACGGGTTTGTTCGATTCGCTGCAGGACAAGACTCATGAGAGCACTCCTTAGAATTGCGGACCAGGTGCGGCGATGGCATCCCAGCCTTCCTTGACCGTGCCAAGCAGATCGGCGACTTCGTCGAGGATCTTCGGATCAGTCTTGGCGTTGGCTTCGGCCAGGCGCTTCATCATGTAGGTATAGAGGTTATCCAGCTCGGTTACCGACTCGGCCTGGTTTTCCAGGTCCAAGCCTTCACGCAAACCACCGACGATGCCGATGGCCTTGCTGATCAGTACGCCTTTGTTGGCAATATCCTTACGCTCCATCGCGCCCTTGGCCTGGGCAATGCGATCCAGCCCGCCCTCCATCAGCATCTGCACCAGACGATGGGGACTTGCCTCGGAGGTTTGCGCCTGGGCGCCAATCTTCTGGTATTGGCGAAGGGCTAACATCGGATTCATGTTCTACCTCATCAAAAAACTTCAGTTCGTATAAACAGCGTATCGACGCTGCGTCAAAAAACTTTAGGGCGAAAAGCCGAAAGCCCGGAATGCTGTCAAAACATTGCCGGGCTCTTTGCATCGGTCGAAAATCAGCTGTTTTTCTGTTGTGCCGTCATCGCTTCGAACATGGAGGTGATGTTGCTGGCGGTGGCTTTCAGCCTGCCGACTAGGGTGTCCATGTCGTTGTACTTTTTGGTCAGTACGGCGGTCAGCGTTTCGACCCGGCGATCGAGGGCCAACTGGTCTTCACTCAGCCTCGCCTTGAGAATTTCCAGGTTCTTGGATCGCGTCGTAAGGATGTTATCGACGGCCTTCCCATTGGAATCCTTCTGACTGGTCTCCGTGTAGGGATTGAGTGCATTCTGCATGCGCTCGATCAGGCCATTCTCCCCGGTGAACAGCGTCTGGATTTCTCCCCCCAACTGCTTTTCGTTCACGGCAGTTGCGAATTTCGCACCGTCAAAATCCAGCGCGCCTGTCGTCTGGTTGGTAGTAATCCCCAACTGAGACAACACGGTCAGCTTATCGCCGGCACCGGTTTCGGACAAAGGTGCGCGAATCGCGGCCAAAAGTGAGCGTGGCAGTGAGTCGCCGGTCAGCGCTGCTGGAACAACATTGCCATTAGCATCCGTCGAAGGCTTCGTCAACGATGTTACTGCCTTGGCAATGGCATTATAAGCATCGACGAATTTCTGGATCGAAGCTTTCAGGCCGTCGGTGTTAGCGGCTACGGTGACTGTCGTTGGTCCGGAACCGGCGACGAGCAATGTCATGTTCAAGCCCGAAATAACATCATCCAGCTTGTTGGTTGGACTGGTCATCGACAGCCCATCAACAGTAAAAATTGCGTCCTTAGCGAGACCAATTGAACCCGAAGAGCTTGCGCTGGGCGCCCCCATCTCCGTAGAGCCATCGGCGGCCAGGCTGGCAATACCGCTGAGCGAGATATCACTTCCAGCGCCGGTTTTCGTCGACCCCACCACTAAACGGGAACCAAAGTTATCCGTGACGATGTTGGCGGTCAAACCACTGGAGGAATACTTGCTATTGATCGCATCCCGAACCGACTGCAGCGTCGCGTCAGCCGGGATATCAAGCGTGTAATCGGTGCCACTTTGGCTGATGGTCAGCGTACCCGCCTCTACGGCACTGGAAGTACCACCCGCGAACGCGGCGGTAGCGACTTTTGATGACGTCGCCAACTGAGTGACATTTACCGAGTAAGTGCCGCTAACTGCCGAATTTCCGGCTGTCACCGTCAGCGCACTGGTGTTGGCCGAAGTAGCAGCAACCCCGGTAAATTGGGGCGTGGTCGTACTACCCAGACTTTTAAGTGCGGACTGGAAAGTAGCCAGCAGCGACTTCAGGGTGCCGATCCCCGAAATATTGGCCGTATTGGTCTTGGTGGCACGGTCAATCTGACCTTGCTTGGCTGCTTTGTCAGAATCCACCAATGCCTTGACGATCGCACCGGTATCAAGGCCAGAGCCTAGACCCAAGCCAGGTAGAATTGGACTTGCCATATGGGACTCCCTTCAGTGTGCCGCCGGCCTTTTGACCTTTACAACCGCTCAAAAGAACCAAAGAACAAAATTCGTGCCAGCTGTCAGGCTTGCGCGCTGAACAACAGGCTGCTTGCATCATTCAAACTGTTCGCCAGTTTAAGCACTTCTTCATTAGGGATCTGGCGAATCACTTCACCGGAACCACTGGCAATCACTTTGACAACTACTTTGCCTGAAGGCTCATCGATTGAGAACTCCAGGTTGCGCTTGACCGACTGAACGAAGGTTTCAATTTCCTGAACCGCCCTCTTCAGTTTCTCTTGCTCGGCCACAGCGTCTTTCGGCTCATCCTTGACCGGTACCACGGTGGCAGCATCGGTTCGAGGCTTTTCCACTGGTTTGTCGGCAAATGTCGTCGCCGGCTTCGCAGCTGGATAAGACAAGTTCAGCTTCACGCTCATATCCATGTCCATCACCTCTTGAACGGAAAAAGCGAGAGAGTACGCAAGCGCACTCCCCCGCTAAAACTCATCCGGCTATTACTGAAGCAGCTTCAGTACAGCGGATGGCAGTTGGTTGGCCTGGGCCAGAACCGAAGTGGAAGCCTGTTGCAGAGTCTGCTGCTTGGTCAGCTGGGCAGTTTCAGCAGCGAAGTCGGTGTCTTGTACGCGACCCAGTGCAGCGGCGGCGTTTTCGTTGATGTTCTGCAGGTTGGAGATGGTGCTGGTCAGACGGTTCTGGGCAGCACCGAGGTCCGCACGGCTGGCGTTGATGGTCGCCAGAGCAGCGTCGATCGCGTCGATTGCAGCTGCAGTGTTGGTTTCAGCCTCAGCACTGTCCGCAGCACTGATCGCGATGGCAGCAGAGTCAACGCTCAAGGTCGCAGCGTCGAAGCTGTCGCTCAGGGTCAGAGTGATCTGGTTGGTAGCACCGGTGTTGGAGCCGACCTGGAAGGTCATGGTGCCAGCGGAACCGTCGATCAGGTTCTTGCCGTTCAGGTTGGTCGAATCAGCGATACGGGTCAGTTCGTCCGACATCTGAGCAAATTCTTTGTTCAGAGCGTCACGGTCAGCAGTGCCGTTGTTGTCGTTTCGAGCCTGGACAGCCAGTTCACGCATACGTTGCAGGATGTTGGTGGATTCCTGCAGAGCGCCTTCAGCGGTCTGAGCGATGGAGATACCATCGTTGGCGTTCTTGATCGCAACAGTCTGACCGCGGATTTGCGAGGTCATACGAGTAGAGATCTGCAGGCCGGCGGCGTCGTCTTTGGCGCTGTTGATTTTCAGACCGGAAGACAGACGGGTCATCGAAGTGGACAGAGCATCGGAAGCCTTGTTCAGGTTCTTCTGAACGTTCAACGATGTGACGTTAGTGTTTACTGTTAAAGCCATGACGAATTCCTCGTTGGTTGGGTACTGCGGCTTCCGGCCCTGGCAACCGCCGGGTGTGGCCTAGAGAACCTTCGTAATAGTTATCGTCGTAATCGGAACTTGCTTTAGCGGTTTTTTCAAAAAATTTGCCATCAGGGTGCCACCCCTCGTAAATCAAGGGCTTGGCAGCGCTCGGCAGGTAAAAAAATGACGCCAGGGAAATGCCGGTGGCGCGATTCGCTTGGACAGCGGCGCCAGCTCATCAAGGAAAGGAATTACACCGCCTGACCAGCGGTCAACAGTTCAACCCATTCGTACTCAAGATAGTCCGCCAGCGAGAGCCAGTTCTGAGCCTGCTGATCGTTGAACATCAGCCCCAGCAGCCTGTTCCACGATGATTGGACGTCGCTCGGCATAAGCTCGACCAACGGTTGCGCCGCCTCGATCAATGCAACCATCGCCAGCCCCGCCTCGACATCCCGCCCCAGGCGAAACAGCCGTGCGCACTCACGGGCGTCATCGATTACCCCTTGAAACCCGGTCATTGCACGTACTCCGGATGGAAATCAGCGCCGACGATCAGCGCCCCGTCCCGACTGCTGTTATAGAAACGCACCTGGGGATGCCCGGCGATAAAACGCTCGAGCTCACACAGATAGCTGCGGAAGTTGAGTTGGGTCTTGACCCGCTGTCCATGACCATCGAGCACCCAGTGCTTTGCCACGCCCAGTTGTGGCCCCAGATCACCGTCGCCCCAACCGGTGTGGGTTTTGTCATGAGGAAAAGCAAAGTCGGCGCCGAACAGGGTGATTTGCGCCGCCCCCATTTTCACCGCCAGGTCCACCGCCGGATGAATCACGCTCCCGCCCACGTACAGTTCGCCTCGGCGAAGTAGCTGTCGCAACTGGTGATAGACAGGGCTGGCGGAGTAACCGGCATAACGCCGCCCCTGCCAGGCTTCAATCACTGAAGGCTCAGCCATTGGCAGGTAAACCAGTGCAATATCGTCGGTGTCTTCAGGAGGGAGATGGCGCGCCGAGATGCGTTGATCGATGCTGACCACGACATCCGGTCGAATGCCGTGGTTGATCAACGGTCGGTAGGCCGTATCGACGCAAATCAATAGCGGCCGCTCGGCGCGGTCATTCAGATTGCGCAATTTTTCGAAGTGCTGCTCAAGGCTGGGCCCGGTGGCAATGACAAACGCCTCCCGTCCATTGAAGGAGCCAAATAGCTCGGTGACATCGTGATCCGCTTGCACGAGATTGAAAGTGGCTTGCAGGCGTTCGATGATCTCCGGCGCCTTGGGGTCGAATTCCCGGTTACTGAAGGCCAGATGGATTTCACTGATCAATCGGTCGCGAATTTTTGCATTGAAATCATCGGCCAGCACCAACTCGGCGGGCAATGCGAAAAACGGCAGCTGGATTTCCGCCAAATCGCCTGCATAGCGCAATTCGACCCGCGAGTCGGCAAGCCATGGCGATTGATCCAGCAACTGCAACACCAAGGCAAACACTGAGCCATTGAGGATATGCACGTACAGACGTTCAACCCCTGTCCGCTCCAGCATATGATTTTGCAGATCCCCCAAGCCGGTGCCATAGACATGCACGACCGCGGCGTCCGGCGGTAGGCTGGCGGCTTGCAGGTGGGCCTCGGCGAGGCGGTCATGGCGGCTGGTCAACTGAATCCCATTGATGCTCAAGGTCGATCCAAGCCCCTCGACCAGATCTGCCTGCAACGCACCCGCATCCTCCAGCAGCAGCCGATCAGCCAGCGCCGGCCAGCGCTGCTCGATCACCTGGAGGTTGCGCTGAAAAAACTCGCTCATTGGTGCCTCGCTTTTCGATCAGGCAAAAAAATAGCGTTCAAGGTTACACCTTGGACGCTATTTTTGTGCCCGGGTTTTAGTGGTTTACGGGCGATAGATGATCGCCGAGCCCCAGGACAGGCCCACGCCAAAACCACTTAATGCCACGCGGGTCCAATCGGAACCGAGCACGTGTTTTTCCAGCAGTAACGGAATGCTCGACGACACGGTGTTCCCGGTCTCGACCATGTCCTTGATGAACTTTTCCGGCTCACCCTCGAAACGCCGCGCCACGGCATCGACAATCGCCGCACTGCCCTGGTGAATGCAGAACGCATCAATGTCGCTGGCCTGCAGATCGGAATCGGCGAGCAACTCATGCAGATGGGCCGGCACCTTGAGCAAGGCGAAGTTGAACACCTGGCGGCCGTTCATGAAGAACACGCCGTCGCTGACCTTCAGGTGCGGCGCGCCGGAACCGTCGGTGCCGAACTTGGCCTTGCCCAGCTGCCAAGGCGCCTCTTCACCCATCCAGGTCGCGGTGGCGGCGTCGCCAAACAACATCGTGGTGTTGCGGTCTTCCGGATCGACGATTTTCGAATACGGATCGGCCGTTATCAGCAGGCCATTTTTCAGGCCGGCAGCTTCCATGAAGCCCTTGATGGCGTAGATGCCATAGACATAACCCGAACAGCCCAGGGAGATATCAAACGCCGCCACGGTGGTCGGCAAGCCGAGCTTGTCCTGAACAATGGCCGCCGTGTGAGGCAAACCTTCTTCGTCACCGTTCTGGGTGACGACGATCAGTACATCGACAGATTCGCGCTTCAGTCCGGGATTGTTGGCAAACAGCGCATTGGCCGCTTCTACACACAGGTCCGAGGTTTCCTGCCCGTCATCCTTGCGTGGCAAGAAGGCCGAACCGATCTTGCCCAGGATGAACTCTTCATCCTTTTCGAATTTCGCACCCTGTGCGTAATTGTCCACGCCGGCTACAGGAACGTAGCTCGCAATGCTTTTTATGCCAATCATTACGGCTTCCCAATCAAAAACAGCCCAATACCACCGCTCGCAAGGAATCGAGGGGCGCCGACAAACGGGAAGTGTAAAGGGCTATCACTGGGCCTGATAAGGGCCAGGCACCATCTTCCCGGTCAATACAATACAGTGAAGATGCACGTTATGACTCGCAGGTCACGCGATTTTACTGATTAAGCTCGATCACAAAGCTATTCAACCAGCGCCCAGGCCAGGGGAGTACCCCGCGCGATCGCCTGGCGAGCGCACCGGCCCATCACGGACTCCGCATGCTTGGGAGCCAGCCCCAGGCCCGGCCGGATGGCTCGCAGGTTCTGCGGTGTAAACGCATCACCAGGGTTCATGTCTTGCGTCACATACAGCGACCGGCGATAGACCAGCGACTTGCGCTCAGCCTCCGTCACACCATAGTGCACCTGCCCAAGCGCCTGCCAGGCGCGTTCGGTTTCGATCACCAGCGCCGCGAGTTCCGCCGGTTCCAGCGAGAAACTGGCATCCACCCCACCGGCCGCCCGGTCGAGGGTGAAGTGTTTTTCCACCACGGTCGCGCCCAACGCCACGGCGGCGACAGACACCCCGACGCCCATGGAATGGTCCGACAAACCCACCTCACAGCCAAACAATTCTCGCAAATGAGCGATGGTGCGCACATTGCTGTTGGCCGGCGAGGCCGGATAGGTGCTGGTGCATTTGAGCAGCACCAGATCCTTGCAACCGGCTTGGCGGGCGGCACGCACGGTTTCGTCGAGCTCTGCGATGCTTGCCATGCCGGTGGAAATGATCAACGGCTTGCCGGTGGCGGCGACCCGACGGATCAGCGGCAGGTCCGTGTTTTCGAAGCTGGCGATCTTGTAGGCCGGCACATCCAGGCTCTCGAGGAAATCCACGGCTGTCTCGTCAAACGGCGTCGAGAACGCCAGCATACCCAGCGCCTTGGCCCGGGCGAAAATCGGCGCATGCCATTCCCACGGTGTATGGGCCTTTTCGTACAAGTCATAAAGCGAGGTCCCAGCCCACAGGCTGTTGGGGTCCTTGATGAAGAACTCACCCTCGCTCAAATCCAGCGTCATGGTATCGGCGGTGTAGGTTTGAAGCTTCAAGGCGTGGGCGCCGGCCCGGGCGGCGGCCTCGACGATCTGTAACGCCACCTCCAGGGACTGGTTATGATTGCCGCTCATCTCGGCAATGATGAACGGCGGCACCTGCGCCCCGATGCTGCGGTGGCCGATCTTGAAACTACTCATGAGGGTGGTCCTTCAATACGCGCGTGAGCACGCAAGTGCTCTGAATAAAACCGGCCTGGCGAAACAGGCTCAGGGAGGTTTGATTGGCCGGCAAAACTTGCGCGGTAAGAGCCCGCAATTGAGGCCAATGGACAGCAGCAAACGCTTCGCCACGGGCCAGCAACGCTTTGCCCCACCCCAGCCCCATCCGGTCTTCGAACAGATAGATTGACACGAGCGCCTCGTCACCCTTCAGGTCATAACGCAATGCGCCCACCGGGCCATCTGCCGCTTCGCCGATCAGCAACAGGCGTTGCGCATTGACCAGGCTTGCTTGCAGCCATTGGCAATGGCGGCTCCAGTCGATCACCGATGTATCCAGCGATACACGGCGCACAGCCTCGGCGTTACGGCCATCAAAAAGCAATTGGGCGTCGTCTTGTGTGGCCGGGCGAACTTGCAACAATGCACCGGCCAACGCGACAGCGACCCGTTGGACGCCCAAGCCATCGACCAGTTGCCGGGAGCGCTCGGCCAAACTTCTGCGCAGGTCTTGATTGCCTGCGACAAACCCAATGGCCTGACGCAACTGTTCGACACTGACCTCCTCGTGGCGGCCAAGATAAATATGGGCTCCGGAGATCGCCATCACCTCGCTATTGGCCTGCTGATTATTCGATACCGCGATGCAAATTGTTGGCAACCCCATTGCGGCGCGCTCCCAACTGGTACCACCACCGGCACCAATGAACAGATCGGCTTCGATCATGAGCTGATGGAAATGGCTGACGAAGCTGTGCAGTCGCCAATGAGGTCGACTCGCCACCATCCCACGCATCTCAGCCCAGGCTGGGTTGTCGGCGCCCGCGACAAAATCGACTTCAAGCTCATCGAAATCCGCCAGCGCAAGCATGGCACGGTGAGTCTGCATCGCCGCGTCAAACCCACCGAAGTTCACCAGTACACGCCTGGCCTGGGGTTTTATGGTAATCGCCCCGCAGCGAAACTCATCTCGCAACAGCGCATAACGCGGCCCCAGCAGCGCCTGGCAATGCGCTGGCAACAGACCCGAGTAGGCAGCTCGGGTCCCGGACAGGTTCTGGTTGAGCAGCAAATCAACGCTATAAGTGCGGGTGGCCAAGTCATCCACTGCCATGATCCTTGGCGCAAAGCGCCGTGCGGCGGTTTGCCAATGATGGTCCAGGCCGTAATGATCGACGATGATCCAGTCGAAACGCTGCTGAGCGCTCAAGGCCTGTTCCAACGCAGTGATATCCGCCTGCCAGGGCAGCAAAGACTCGATCGCCTGCTGCGGGTCCTCGCCAGGATAAAGATCCGGCAAGGCAAATGTTTCGAAGCCCTCGGTTGCCAATGCCTGTAATCGATGCCCTGACAGCGAACGACAGGCAAACGCGACGTGCGCCCCCTGCTCGCGCAACACCCGAGCCAAGGTCAGGCAGCGGGCGATGTGCCCACTGCCAATGGTTGGCGAAGCGTCGGCGCGGATCAGAACCCTCATTGCAGCTCACCGCCAGCTTTCAATGCCGCATAGAGGTATTCAGCCCGCTTCCAATCTTCGAGTGTGTCGATGTCCTGCACCAAATGGCGAGGCAGGACCACCGGCAAGCTGCTGGGTGAAAACAATTTATCACCGCGCAACCAAGCCTCCCGGCGCCCCCAGTAGAATTGGCCGGCGTCCTGAAACGCTTGGGGCAGGTCCTGGGATCGGGTATCGCGAAACTGCGGATAGAGCGGGGTCAACGCACCCTGCTCATCCAGGGTCAAGGCCCGCTGTACGGGAAAACCGAAACCGGTCACTGAAAACGCAAATGACTTGTCAGGGTGCTCGCCTAACAACTCAAATCCCTCATGCAGGAACCGAGCCTGCAACAGCGGCGCAGTGGCATAGATGCAACAGGCAAAATCGAACGAGCGCTCATGCAACTCACCCAAGGCATGGGCAATCACCGCCGCCGTCCCCGTGAAATCATCGGCCAATGTTGTAGGTCGCATGAACGGCACCTGCGCACCATGGGCATGCGCCAGCTCAGCGATCTCTTCGTCGTCGGTACTGACGATCACGTCATCGAACAACCGTGACGCCAGGGCTGTACGAATCGAGCGGACGATCATCGGGACGCCATCGAACAGCTTCAGGTTCTTGCGCGGGATCCGTTTGCTGCCACCACGGGCAGGAATGATCGCGACTGCGCTCACGTGTCGTTACTCCTCAAGCAATCGGTGTAGTTGCTCGACCACATAGTCCTGCTGTTCATCACTGAGGGAAGGGAACATGGGCAAGCTGATCGCTTCGCTGTAATAACGTTCGGCCTGGGGAAAATCACCTGTGGCGAATCCCAGGTCACGGTAATACGGTTGCAAATGAACCGGAATGTAATGCAGGTTTACGCCAATCCCGGCCGCGCGCAAGCCCTCGAATACCTGAAGGTGGCTGAGGGTGATGCCATCAAGTTGCAAGCGCACCACATACAAATGCCAGGCCGACTCCGCCTGGGGCTGTAAGCCCGGCAAGGTCAATGGCAAACCGCCCAACAAACGATGGTATCGCGCTGCCAACTCACGGCGTCGTGCGATAAACCCATCCAACTTGTTCAACTGCGAGAGCCCCAGCGCGGCCTGAAGATCTGTCATGCGGTAATTGAAACCCAACTCGACTTGCTGGTAGTACCACGGCCCATGGCTGGGCTCGGTCATTTGACCGGCGTCGCGGGTCATTCCGTGGCTGCGCAGGCGTTGCAGGCGCTGTGCCAGGTCCGGGCGATTGGTCAGAACCATGCCGCCTTCGGCGCTGGTGATGATTTTCACCGGGTGGAAGCTGAACACGGTCATGTCCGCGAATTCGCCACAGCCCACCGGCCGGCCCGCATAAGACGCCCCCACGGCATGGGATGCATCCTCGATCACAGTGAAGCCGTATCGCTCCGATAGCTGACCAATTCTGCGCATGTCACAGCTTTGCCCCGAGAACGCCACCGCCACCAACACTTTGGGCAGAGTCCCATCGCACTCGGCCTCTTCAAGCTTTGTGGTAAGGGCATGGGTATCGAGATTCCAGGTCAGCGGATCGATATCGACAAAATCGACCTGCGCGCCGCAATACCGCCCGCAGTTGGCCGAAGCCAGGAAGGTATTGGGGGTAGTCCATAAACGATCACCTGGCCCTAGCCCCGCCACCACGCAGGCGATGTGCAGCGCGGCGGTCGCATTGCACACCGCCACGGCGTGATCGGCCTGGCAACGCAGGGCCATGGCCTGTTCGAAACGCTCAAGAGTCGGCCCCTGGGTCAGCCAATCGGAGTGCAATACCGCGACCACCGCATCGATGTCAGCTTGATCGAGGCTTTGCCGACCGTAGGGAATCATGTCGGCAACCGGGCATGAAGGTCGGCAATCTGATCCACCGACAAAAAGTGCGGGTTGGTGTCGGAGCGATATTCGAAGTCCTCCGCCACAGGCTTGCCGCACTCACCCAGATTGTCCAGCGCGAAATCCACATCCACGCTGGTAAAGCGAATCGACGGCTGGATGGTGTAGTGATCGGCAAACTCAATGGTCATGCGCGCGTCATCGAGCGGCACCATTAGCTCATGAAGTTTTTCTCCAGGACGAATCCCGACGTTCTTGTGAGGCAAATGCCCAGCCATGCCCAACGCCAGATCGACGATACGAATCGATGGAATTTTCGGCACGAAGACTTCACCACCGTGCATGCGGGCAAAGCTGTCGAGCACAAACTGCACGCCGTGGTCGAGGGTGATCCAGAAGCGGGTCATGCGCTCATCGGTAATCGGCAGCTGCGTCGCACCCTCTGCGATCAACTTGCTGAAAAATGGCACCACCGAGCCTCGCGAACCGGCGACATTGCCATAACGCACCACGGCGAACCGGGTCTGCTGCTCACCCGCGATATTGTTGGCCGCCACGAACAATTTATCCGACAGCAACTTGGTTGCTCCGTACAGATTGATCGGACTGGCCGCTTTGTCGGTGGACAGCGCAACGACTTTTTTCACGCCGTTATCGATCGCCGCCGCAATGATGTTTTCTGCGCCATTGACGTTGGTGCGAATGCATTCGGTGGGATTGTATTCCGCCGCCGGCACCTGTTTGAGGGCGGCCGCGTGCACCACGTAATCAATCCCGCGCATGGCCTGGCGCAAACGATCGGCATCACGCACGTCCCCGAGGAAATAACGCATGCACGGGGCATTGAAAGTTTGTTGCATCTCGTACTGCTTGAGTTCGTCGCGGGAAAACACCACCACGCGCTTGGGCTGGTATTGCTCCAGTAAGCGGCGGATGAAATTGCGTCCGAACGAACCGGTGCCGCCGGAGATGAAAATCGATTTACCGTTGAACATACCCTGATTCCTTTTGCCTGGCAGGCTTATGCGAGCAACCGCGCCCAGTCGACAACCGTGGCGGTGCCCAGCGCAAAACCGGTGCCGGTCAAGGCAAGGTTCGGATTACGAGCCGCGTCATGGTCGAAGCGCGCCTGCCACTTTTTGCGCAAGGCATCGGCCGCCTCCGGCGCGTCGGGGAACGTACCTGCGTGCAGCATCTGGGCCTGGGGTGTCCAGACCGTGAGATAACCCGCGTCGGCGATTTTCAGGCATAGGTCGACATCGGCAAAGGCCTCGCCGAAATGATCCTCGTCCAGGCCGCCAACGGCTTCGAACAAATCCTTGCGGATCATCAGGCAAACGCCGGACACCGCCGAGTAGTTCTGCTCCACTTGGTGGCCGTTGAGGTAGCCCTTGGCGTCCTTGCGTTCGCCCACAAATACCGAGTTCACCTGGCCGTCGGGAGCGAGCACCAGGCCAGCCTGGGTCGTGATACCGCGTATCTCCATTTGTTTGCTGCCGACGATCCCCACTTCAGGCCGCTGGGCCTGATTGAGCAGACTGTCGAGCCAGTTGGAATTGACCACCTGCACCTGGGACGACAGTAGGACCAGGTACTCCCCTTTGGCCTGGGCACTCGCCCAGTTGTTCAGGGCCGAGGCACTGAGGCGTCGGTCGCTGCGCAGGATGCGGATCCGATCGCCCTTCCCTTCCAGACTGTCTAGCCACTGGGCCAACGCTTCGGACTGGCTATGATTGTCCGCGATCAGAATTTCATGACGATGGTAGCGCGTGCGCTGCAGCACGCTGACCAGCGCCTGCTGGACTTGTTCAAAGTTGTCCCGACTTTCGAGAATGATCGATACCAAGGGCCGCTCGGCGTGCTGGTAGTCGATCTGGTAAGTCAGCGGCTGTGCCGAGGTGACTTGAGCTCGATACCCTCGGGCAGCCAAGTGACGTGTCAGGACCTGACGCTCCTGGAGGTTTTCTTCCTGGACCGGGGCGTTGCAGATCAACAATGGCTCGGCCAGGTGCGCCAGGCCGGCCAATCCTGCGTCTTCAATCAGGCGCAACAACAGATCCAGCTCCAGGGCCTGAGTGTATTCAGCCGTAAAGCCGCGAGACTGGGCCAGCACATCACGACGAATCAGCCAGTGACGCGCCATCAACGAAGGCACCGATTGCAGCAGATCGAGGTTGACGCCCGGACGGAACACGTCGGTGAGGCTGCCATCGGCCTTGCGCTGGATTTCATCCATGGCCACGGCGCGCACACCTTCGCCACCGATCAGTTCGAGGCTGGCGCGCAGCAGGCCGCTTTGGGTGAACTGGTCACCGGCTTCGGCCAGCAACAGCCAGTCGGCGGTGGATTGCCCGACGCTCTGATTGATGCGCTCGACGTAATTAGTGGTGCTGACTTTGACGAAGTGCACGGTGTCACGCGCGGTGGTGGTCGCCGGCAAGTCACCCGTGGTGAACACCACTACGTTGAATGCTTTGCAATGGCCGTTGACCAGGCTGTCGAAAGAGGCCTGCAACTTGAACATGTCAGCGTCCAGATCCAGCAACAGGATGCCAAACCGTGGCCCGCCCTGATGTTCGGCCAGGTGGGCGGCGATAGATTTGAGTTGCTGTTCTTCAGGGTTACGTGCTTCAAGCCAGCTCAACAAGCGACCGGAGTGCATGTTCTCCAGCAACCGACGATCCTGCTGCACCGGCACGGAGTCCAGACGTTCGAGCCAGGCTTGCAACTTCACCGCTTCCTCAGGCTCATCGCTGCTCTTCAACGATTCGGCCAAGCGTTTGACCACGGTACGGTTGAACGCATAAAGACCTTGGGCTTCCCACAAGCGGCTGCGTATCGTGCGTTCGTTGTCGTTGGGTTGCACCTGCATCAGTTCGTGCTGGCGCAGCAGGATGCCTTCTAGCTGCTGAAGCTGAAGACGACCGGCTGGCATTGCATGCAGCAGGAATTCAAACTGGGTCAGCAGATCGAAAACCCTCTGATTATAAAATGGCATTTCGACAAACTGCTGGGGGCCAAACGAACGTATCGGCTCGCCCCCTGCTTCCAGCCAGGCCGAACGAATGATCTGCGTTCCCTTGAGTGAACGCCCTTGTTGCAAGCAGTCGGCCATGGCCGCAAAACTGTCCAAAGCAATCTGTTTGATACGCTCCGGAGCCTGCTCGGTAAGCTGGGTAGGTACGGATGCCAGGAACTCGGCGAACTGTTCCCGCTCGGCAACGCTTTTGGCGTCCTTGTAGCTAAGCACGGTCAACACATTGGTGTTGTGTTCGGAACCGCCGTAGTTGAGTTCGCGCACCGCAAACGGAATCGGCAAGATCCGCGCCTTGGCGCACGCCAGCAAGTAAAAGGTATGACCGATTTCCTGCCATTCGAAATTGGTGCCTGGCGGCAGCATGCCGTACCACTGCTGCAGCAGGTCGGTGCGGGTCACGGCGTAGAACGGCGGAAGGAACTGATCCATAAAGCGGATCACACGGTCCTCGGCCAGTTCGCTGTTGTAATCCTCATGCACCTTGCGATCACGGCGGAAGTAGCAGACTTCTGTAGCGCAGGACAAATACATGATCCCATAGCCATGGCACAGGCCGTAGTCAGGATTGGCTTCGAGGAACTCCACCGATTCGGTCAAGGCATCGTGCAGCAGGAAATCGTCATCGGCGGCAAACACCATGTACGGCGTCGTGACCTGATTGACGCCGTACACCAGTTTGTCCTGCAGCCCTTTGTAGGTGAACTGAGGCAAATGTCGGTAATCGACCGAGGGAAAATCCCGGGCGATTTGCTCATCGCGCTCAACCGACGAATCAAGCACCAGCACCGAACACGGATAGCTGCTGTAGTAATGCAATGTACGCCGCAGGAATGCGCTGCGGTTGTGGGAGATCACCACCACCGTGAACCGCTCGCTCAGCGGTGCCACGTTGTTTTGAATATTGTTTCGAACCTGCATATTTCCTGTCCCCACAACCTGCCAGACGCCAATGACTTGAAACGGATGGATTAACGAACCCGACGCAGATAACCGTCTGGAGCAACGGTGATCAGCAGCTTGTTCTGCAATTGCTGGTCAATTTCAAAATCAGCGTTTTCCTCAAGGTATTTCCATACGGCGGTTTTCGGGTTATCGCCAGGGCCCCATGGGCGATCCGGGAAAAAGTCCGCTGGCATGTCTTCGACCACGGTGTCCATCACCACGCAATAGCTCCCCACCGAGACCAGCGGCGCATACAGGCGCAGCTCTTCGAGCACATGATCATGGGTATGGTTGGAATCGAGCACCAGGATGACTTTCTTGCCTTTGGCCGCTGCATGGACCTGCTCGGCGATGGCCGGATCGATGCTCGAACCCTCGATCATCGAGATGCGTTTGCTCATCGGGTGGCTCTCGATGGCTTCGCGGTTATGAGGGCGAATATCCAGGTCGATGCCCAGCACTTCGCCATGGCCTTGCAGCTCCAGCAACGAGGCGTAATAAATGATCGAACCGCCGTGAGCGATGCCGCATTCGATGATCAGGTCAGGCTTGATCTGCCAGATCAACTCCTGCATCGCCATCATGTCCTGCGGCAACTGGATGATGGGGCGGCCCATCCAGGAAAAATGGTAGCTGTACTTGTGGCGGGCCGACTCGTTGAAAAACTCCTTGGCCAGGCCGACGAGTTTCTGGTCTTGGCCTTGACCGGCGATTTCGGTCTGGCATTGGGCTTCGAAGGCTTTATGGATCGTGTTGTCGGTCATGTTCGAATCTCGTGGTTATTGGAACGAAGCGCTGTCAACGGCGTGGTAGACGTAGCGCCCACCGGTCATCCGTTTGATCTCTTCAAGGTAATTGGAATTCATCACAAACACGTGCGCCCCTTCAGGCAATGTATCCATCGCCTCATCCGGTGAGCAGACGCGCGCGCCACTCAAGGGCAGATACCGTCCCTGCTTGGCCGGGTTGATATCCACCACGCAGTCCACCGCCACACCAGCACGTTGCAGGAACAGCGAATAGATCACGCCTTTGGAAGATGCCCCCCAGATCGCCGAACCCTGCTGCGGCGCAGCCTGGATAATCTGCACCGCGCGCCCGAGACTGGCAGTGAATCCGTCCGGCAACGCAAGTTCCGCCGCGGGCTCTTCCGGCGTCAGGCGCAACGTCGCCAGGTCAGCCACGATGTACAGGTACTGGCCGCCGAACAGATGTCCGGCTTCATGCACCGCGCCGAACATTCGGCGCAGGTCATCGAGGCGGAAATAATTGACATGTTCGTAGAACAGGTCGAACCAGGCGCGATGCTCCAGGATCCAGTCCAGGCACGGCACTTCGATGTAGATCTGTCCGCCCTGATTGGCCGCTGCGATTTCGGCGAGAAAGCTCAGCGGGTCCTGGATGTGCTCAAGCACATGACGAAGCACCACCGCGTCGGCCGACAGGCCCAGGTCACGAGTGAACGGCGCCTTGATCACATCGGCGTTATCGCCCTCGTAGGCCGGGTCGATGCCGGTGATGGCGTAGCCGCGCTCTTTGAGCAACTCCAGAAAATAACCTTTGCCACAACCGACCTCGATCAGTTCCTGGCCGCTGAAATGTCGAGCAATAACGCCCTCCACATCAGCCAAGTGCCGCTGAAACTGCCCAGAGTGGGCCTGTTCGTTTTGATAATCACTGTCATAGCGGAGCTTGTCCGCATCGAATGCCTGATTGAAGACCAACCCGCTCACTTCGTCCTGGACCAGAATCATATCGGCACATGCCGAGGACTTGGCCGACTGTTCATCGGCGAAGGTACGGTTCTGCAGGACTGGAAGGCCGGTGGCCCGGTACAGCTCACGCGTCATGTTCGGCTCCCAACAAGGTGTGCAGGCGTTCCGCCACGCCCCAGAACGACATGGGTTCGTGAGTCGGGTAAGGATAATGGCCCAGGTTCAGGCGAAGGGCGGCACCACGCTCGCGCAGGTGCGCTTCCACCAGCGCGCGCACTGACACCGGTTCGCCGCTGGAACAATTGACCACGCCATTGAATCGGCGCCGCAGCAACAGGCCAGCCAAATGGGCGGCCGCAGTCTCGATCGGCAGGTAATCGCGCAACTGTTCACCTCCGGACATATTGAATACCGCTGCTTGCGCATCGATCGCCCGGTCTAGCGCCGCCAGCAGGCTATTGGGGTTCTGGCCGGCGCCGTGCAAGTAGAACAAGCGCGCCCACTGCAAAGTAAACGGGTGATCGCGTTGCAGGTGTTCAAGAAACAGGCGCAAGGTATTTTTAGCCAAGCCGTAAGGATTGGCCGGCTGCGGCGCAGTCTGCTCGTCGAGCGGCCCGCTTTGCAGGCCGTATTCGAAACAGGTGCCAGTGACCAGCACTTGGGAAATGCCTGCGTCGACGGCCTTTTTGATGAAGCGATAATCAGCCATCAAGTTGTGTTCGAAATGAAACAGTGCCTGGTAATTCGGCAACCCAGGCCATGCCAGGTGCGCCAATGCATCGACCCCTTCGGCCAGCGCGGCGACGTCCAGCGCCTCGTCGTGGACATCAGCCGCCACGAACTCGACCTGGTCGAACCAAGGCAATGCTTTCGCCGGTTCGACCCGACGGGCAACGGCCCTTACCTCACAGCCACGCGTCAGCAACGCCTGGACCAGATGACGGCCGACGAACCCCGTGGCGCCAGTCACCAGGACCTTCATAGCACCGTCAACTCAGGCACGGCGATCACAAACTGTCCACCCCATTGGCGGACCTCAGCCAACTGCTGGCTGACTTCGCTCAGCAAGTTCCAGGGCAGGACGAGAACGTAGTCGGGTTTCTCCGCCGCGATACGCTCGGGCGATACGATGGGAATCCGACTGCCCGGCAAGTACTTGCCCTGTTTGTGCGGATTGGCATCGGCTACCCATGCCAGCAGGTCGGGTTTGACCCCGGCATAGTTGAGCAACGTATTACCTTTGGCGGCCGCGCCATAACCGACCACATGCTTGCCATCAGCCTTGGCCTGCAACAGAAAGCGCAGCAAACCATGCTTGATGGCCTCGGCGGCCGGCGCCAGGGTGGCGTAATACGCAGAGGTTTTCACGCCAGCGGTCAGCTCAGCCTGCAACTGCTGTTGCACCGAGGACTGCACCGGACGACGCTCGCCATCGGTGCGCTGGACGAACACTCGCAACGAACCGCCGTGGGTCGACAGTTGGCTGACATCGAATACTTCCAGCCCGTTGCGCTCGCACAGTGTTTGCACGGCCGTCAGCGACAGGTAGGAAAAATGTTCGTGATACAGGGTGTCGAACTGCTGCCCGGCCATCAGCGTGAGCAATTGCGGAAACTCAAATGTCGCGACGCCCGTCGGCTTCAGCAGCGTGGCGAAACCGGCGAGGAAATCATTGATGTCCGGCACATGGGCGAGCACGTTATTGGCCGCCATCAGGTCGGCTGCCCAACCCTCGCCCATAAGTTGCGACGCGGTATCGCGGCCAAAGAACAGCTCGCGAATTTCCAGACCTTTTTCACGAGCCGCCTCGGCGGTGCTGCGGGTCGGCTCGACGCCCAGGCACGCAATGCCGCGCTTGGCCACGTACTGCAACAGGTAACCGTCGTTGGCGGCAATCTCCACCACGCGGCTGTCCGGAGTCAAATCGAAGCGTTCGACCATCTCGGCCACATAGCGCTCGGCATGGGCCAGCCAGGTACTGGAAAACGAACTGAAATAGGCGTAGTCGGCATCGAACAGACTGTCGGCGCGGGTGTAATCCTCGGTCTGTACCAGCCAGCACTGCTGGCATACCGCAACCTTGAGCGGCACCCACTGCTCGGCCTGCTCCAGTTGGTCGGCCCGCACGTATGCGTTGGATGGCGGCGACGTGCCAAGGTCAATCAGTGGCAACACCAGAGCAGTCCCGCAACCTCGGCAATTCATACACGCACTCCTGCGAAACGCTCGTCGAGCAAGGGATGATTGCTGTCCCGCATCGACAGATTATTGACAGGCAGCGGCCAGGCAATCGCCAGCCGCGGATCACTCACCGACAGGCCGCCCTCATGCTCCGGGGCGTAATCGGCGCTATGCAAGTAAAGCAGTTCGGCATCGTCGGTCAGGGTCTGGAACCCATGGGCGAACCCGGCCGGGATCAATAGGCTGCGGCCATCTCCAGCCTTCAGGTGCTCGGCATGCCAACTCAGAAACGTTTCGGAATCGGGACGCAAGTCCACGGCCACATCCCAAACTTCGCCTCGCAGACAGGTAATCAGCTTGGCTTCCGGTTGCGCCGCATTCTGATAATGCAACCCACGCACGCTACCGCGCTCATGGGTGCAGGAATGATTGATCTGGCGGATATGGAACGGCTGGCCGAACGCGCTCAGGCTGCCTTCGCAGAACAGCCGGGCGAAATGCCCGCGCTGGTCTTCGAAGCGTTTGTGCTGGACGCTGAACAGCCCGGCAAGAGGCAATGCCTTTAACAAAAACTCGCTCACAACGCGCCTCGGTACAAGTTCAATTGGCCGAGGGTGACCTGGCGCATGTCATCGCCGTTCTGCCACGCCAAATGCCAATCGAGGGTCTGGGCAAGGCACTGCTGCAACGACCAGCGCGGCTGCCAACCCAGCAATTGCCGGGCGCGACTGCTGTCCAGGCGCAACAGGCCGGCTTCATGCAAATCACTCGGTTCGATCCGTAGGCCCGGCGCCAGCGGCCAGCGCTCGGCGAGCAACTGGACGACTTCGCCGACGCTGCACATGTCAGTCTCGCCGGGGCCAAAGTTCCAGGCGCCGGCAAACTCCGGGCCTTGCTCATAGAGGCGCGCGGCCAATTGCAGGTAACCGGCCAGCGGCTCCAGGGCGTGCTGCCAGGGGCGTACCGCCTGGGGATAACGCAGCGTCACCGGTTCGTCCGCCGACCAGGCCTTGAGCACGTCCGGAATCAGCCGTTCAGGGGCGAAGTCACCACCGCCCAGTACGTTACCGGCCCGGGCCGTGGCCAGGGCCAGGCCGTGTTCGGCGTAACGATCGGCGGAGAAAAACGAGGCGGCATAAGACTGCGCCAGCAACTCGCAGCAGGCCTTACTGCTGCTGTAAGGATCGTGGCCGCCCAGGGCTTCGTTTTCACGGTAGGGCCACAGCCACTCCTGATTGGCGTAGACCTTGTCGGTAGTGACCAGGACACAGGCTCGCACGCCGCCAATCTGGCGGACCGCTTCGAGCAGGTTCAGGGTGCCCATGACGTTACTGGAATAAGTGCCCAGCGGATCGCGATACCCCTCGCGCACCAACGGCTGCGCCGCCAGGTGCAGGACAATCTGCGGCTGCACGTCGGCGAGCACTTCCAGCAACGCGCCGAGGTCGCGCAAGTCACCGCGCCGATCATCAATGCCCTCACCCACCCGTGCCAGCTCGAACAGGTTGGGCTCGGTGGCCGGATCCAGGGAAAAACCGCTGACCTTGGCGCCCAGGCTTTGCAGCCAAAGCGCCAGCCAACTGCCCTTGAAACCGGTGTGGCCGGTGACCAGCACCCGCTTGCCGCGCCAGAACTCCGGGCTCAACCCCATTGTTTCCATGGGGCCTCCCCGCTTTGCCACAGAGCCTCAAGATGATTTTTATCCCGCAGGGTGTCCATCGGGTGCCAGAAACCGTCGTGCTGGAACGCCTGCAGTTGCTGTTCGGTGGCCAATGCCGCCAACGGTTCAGCCTCCCAAGAAGTCTGATCGTCGGCGATGTAAGGCAGAACCTTCGGCGAGAGTACAAAGAAACCACCGTTGATCCAGCCACCGTCACCCCGGGGTTTTTCGGTGAAACCCAGGACGCTATCGCCGTCGCGCTCCAGCGCACCGTAACGTCCCGGGGGCTGGACGGCGGTCACCGTGGCGAGCTTGCCGTGCGCCAGATGAAAATCCACCAGTGCGCCAATATTGAGGTCCGAGACGCCGTCGCCATAGGTAAAACAAAACGCCTCTTCGTTTTCCAGATAACGCGCCGCCCGACGCAGCCGGCCGCCGGTCATGGTGTCTTCACCGGTGTCGATCAAGGTCACGCGCCACGGCTCGCTATAGTTCTGGTGAACGTCCATGCGGTTGTTGCACATGTCGAACGTGACATCGGAGGTGTGGAGGAAGTAGTTGGCGAAGAAATCCTTGATGGCGTAGCCCTTGTAGCCCAGGCAAATGACGAAGTCGTGGATTCCATGGGCGGAATACTGCTTCATGATGTGCCAAAGAATTGGCTTACCACCGATCTCGATCATCGGCTTGGGCTTGAGGTGCGACTCCTCGCTGATCCGCGTGCCGAGACCACCTGCCAAAATAACTGCCTTCATCGTCTCCCCTCTTGTCCATCACCGGGCTCGGCCAAGCGTTGTTTCGCTTTGCGGGCGCGGGGATTACACCTTCGATGCCGATCCGGACGCCGCGGTATGCCGCAAGCGCTCGTTTTATGGCGATATGAGGGGGGCTTGCAGGAAACGCGCCAGCTCGCTGGAGGGGATTTGAATCAAAACAGGGTTGAATACTGATCTTTGTGGCGAGGGAACTTTATCCCCTCGCCCCAGGCCTCCCGGCACAAACAGCCCATACTCAGTCCGGCAACCAGCCCCACAACCAATGCTGCAAGTTGTCGCCACTGAGCATGTAATCGCGAAGCACCGCTTCGCGCAGTTCATCGCCCATGCGGTAACTGGCATCAGGATCGGCCAGGTGCATGCGGATCGCCGCGATCCATTCCTCGGTGCTGTTGCTGCGTACCTTGGTACACGGCAGGAAGCCGTCGTAGGCCTTGGTGTCGGTGCAGATCACCGGATAGCCGCAGGCGCCGTATTCCAGCAAGCGCAGGTTGCTCTTGCAGTCATTGAAGATATGGAATTCCAGCGGGGCCAAGGCCAGGTCCAAGTTCAGGCTGGCCAATTTGGAAGGATAAGTGCTCAAGGCAACCGACCGGTGGAATTCATGGATGTACGGACGCAGCGCATCCGGACACATACCAAAGAAGACCCACTCCACCTCGTCTGCCAGCTCGCGAACCACGTCCGCAATGATCTCCAGGTCGCCGCTGTGACTTGTCCCACCTCCCCAACCCACCCGGGGCTTGGAGGACGTACCACGGCGACTGGTCAACCGACTCCATGGCTTGGGCGGCAGCATGTTGGGCACGATACGGATCTCATGGTGCATGCTGGACAACGCATCAGCGAGCGACGGCGTCGTCACCACAACGCGATCACACAATCCGATCCCTTCGCGCAGCATCTGCTCGATATTGACCGGCTTGTTGCGCGCATGAGTGTTTTTCTTGGGCGCATTGACGACGTAATCGTCAAGCTCGAAGATCCGCAGGGCATTGGAATACTTCTTCATCCTCAGGATATCGCCGGCGGCACCTTCACTGTAGCGCCCCTGCAAGACGATCGTATCCGGCGACAAGCGCTCGACTTCAACGGTCGAAGGCGATTCGTAGGCGACTCGGGCAATCACCCGTCCCGCAGCCTCCAGTTCGGCCAACGGAGCCGTGACACGATAGTGGCCGACCGCGGTGGCGTTGACCGGCAAGCCTAGCACCAATGGCAACGCGCGGGTGCAGAACGGATTCCAGTTGTTGCGCAGCGAAGGCTCCAGGCTGAAGCTTGATGCCCCCAGGCTCAGCGCAGGATTGTAGGCAGAATCCCGGGCAATCTGCGGCAACCATCTACGAGAGAAGGTTTCGTGCTCGCGTTCCATCAATGTGGTTTCGTCCGACCGGACAACGCTCGATTGAGGGTCGATTTTCATCACGGTGGCGTAAGGTGTCCAAACCACCAGATAGCCGTGCTGGCCAGCGCGCAAGCACAGGTCGACATCGCTGAGACCGAGGGTAAAGGACGCTTCGTCCAGATAGCCGAGTTCATCGAAAACCTGCTTGCGCACCATCAGGCAGTCGCTGCTGACCGAACTCCAGTTCTGGGTGGTGTGCAAACGTTGCATATAGCCCCGGGAAGCCGCTGGCTCACCGAAGAACGGCGTCCCCACCGGCCCGGCCAGCCCGAGAATCTGCCCGCCGCCAACAAGGGCGCCTTGAGGGCTGAGGATCCTGGCACCTACCACCGCGACCTCAGGTCGCAGGGCATGATTGATCATCTCGTCCAGCCAATCATTATCGCGGACGATCGTGTGCGCACTGAGCAGCAGCAAGTATTCACCACGGGCTTGACTGGCGGCAAAATTACGCACAGCGGCGTCATTGGCCTCGCCGACATGACGCAGTACCCGCAGCATGCTCGCCCCCAACTGAGCCATGTTCGCCAGCCAGTCGAGCATGGCCGGATCCTGAACGCCGCTGTCCACGATCAGGATTTCATAATGGGTATAGGCAGTACGCTCGATCAGGCTTTCGGTGCAATGTTGCAACGCCGCAAGCGAGTCACCGGTACGCACGATAATCGACACCAGCGGACGTGCACCGTGTCGATAGTTTATGCGATTGATCAACGGCATCGTATCCGGTGAGATCTTGTGTTCGATGCCGATACGATCCAGATGCGTGCCAACCAACCGGGCATTGCCTTCGATGACCTCGGGCAACGACAACCATTGGGCGAAGCTCAGGGCCGACTCGACTTGGATTTCCGGAATGTGTTCGATGGTCTGAGGGCCGGCCTCTTCCACCAGGCGCCAGAGCAGATCGTGGGGCGCCAGTTCACCCTGGGTCGGCTCGAAGCCGCCCGCGGTCATGAACCGCTCACGCTCGAAAGCCAGGGTCCGACCGACATAGGGATAGGCGCGCATCAGGTCCAGGTTGAAGTCCGGCTTGAATACCGGCTCGAAGGACTCCCCGTCCACCAACGCTCCTTCATCACTGTAGACGCAAAGAATGCCCTGCCTCCCGGCCACGCGCTCGGCCAGGATCAGCAATGCCGAATCGCGCAAGACGTCGCCCGCTCGCAGCAGGTAAAACCAGTGCGCGCCTTCCAGCTGTGGAACGATGGCATTGAGCTGACGCGGCCAATCGGCCTGATAAGGCAACTGCAGCACTCGCTCGTCGACCTCGCAATGCGCATCGGAAAGCACCACGACGGCCTGGGCGCGATACAGCTGGCCCTTGATGCTACGCAACGTCGCCGCAAGCGACGTCGCATCACCGAGGGCGTCGATGATCACAGGCACAATGTTCGGCTGAAACGGCCAGCTATCGATACGCGCGGGCATGACACGCCGCTCAACCTCGCTAAACTGGCGGACGCTCAGCCACTCGCGGTAAAAGTCGGCATAGCTCTCAGTTTGCGCCCCTACTCGACCATTGACGACGGTATTGCGGTTGCCCAGCACGCGGGTTACGCAGAGTTCCTGCCAGGCATGAGGCTGGTCAGTGATTTTGTTCAAATCGATGCAGCGCACCCAACCCGAGGCCGGAGCCGCTTCGCCGCTGCGCGCAACAAGCATCTGCGCCAGCCACCCCCCTTCTGCCTTCGCGGCCTTGAGCATTTCCGGAGTCTTACTCAAACGCTCCGGGTACAGTCGCTCGACACTCAACACGGTATTCAAGGCAATCAAGTTGCCACGACGCATCAGACAGACGAACAAAGCAAAGTCGAGCAAAGCGACAAAACCGGCACCGTCCTGAAGGAGCGCCGGCAGCAACTCCAGCACATCGGCGCGGCGCATCAGCGTCGAACTGAAATTGCCAACAAAGTTGGTCAGCGTGCTCTCGAAAATCGCCAGCATGTCATCACCCTTGAGCAGGGCATCGTTCGGCGAGAACCGGCAATTGTCGACGCGAGGCGGCAAGATGAAGTTGCCTGCGTCACACAACAGCCGAAGTGCAAACACCACACTCACGTCAGCATGATCCATCAACGCCTGGGCCTGCATCGCAATGCTCGGCGCAAACAGCCGATCATCGTCGCACAGCACTTTGATGAACTCGCCCCTGGCCTCTTCGACACACCGCAACAGGTTGCCCTGAAGCCCCAGTCGCTGCGGGTTTCGCAAATAGCGGATCGGATGGGACGGTTCAGGGAAGGAGTCGACGATCTGGCGAATCTCATCGCCAGGCGAATCATCGCAAACGATGATCTCGATGTGTTCGTAGGTTTGGGCCAGGGCACTGAGCAGTGCCTGGTCGAAGAACCGAGGGTTGTAGGCGGGGATAACGATACTGACGAGCGGAAGTGACTTCACGGTTAAAACTCTCGAGCGGCGGGCCCCGGCCTTTTCAGGTCGGAGCCCCGGAACCGCTTAAAAAAAAAGACGGTTGGCGGCTCGGTCGATACCGGCTCAGATCTTGTTGAACAGACCCAACTGGGCGATCTTGCTGAACGCCAGTTGCGAGGCCTGCAACATGGTCTGCTGCAAGGTCAGGCGAGTCATCACTTCGGCCGCATCGGAATCACGAATCGACGATTGAGTCTGGTTATTGGCCAACAGCAGGCTCTGGTTTGTGTCGCTTTGGGTTTCCAGGGCCTGACCACGCCCACCTACCGAGCTCAAAGCGCTGGACAACTGATCGGTGCCGCTGGCCAGGTTGCCGATACCGGAGGCCAGCGATGCCTGCAACTTCTGCAACGCAATCGGATCGTTGTTGGTCGGCGTGCTCAACGCGGTTTTCAACTGGTTAACAGTGTCCAGAATATTCTGGGTCTCATGGGTGTTGACCGCGATGCTGAACTGATCGTCAGCGGCAGGCGTTCCGTCCAGGGTAAAGCTCACACCCGAGGCGGTGGCCACGTTGCCGGCCAGGGTACCGCTGGACACCGGCTGGCTGTTGGCGGTCAGCGGCGCGCTGTAGAGGTCGAAATCGGTGGCACTGGTGAACTTCAATACGGCCGAACCGGTAGGGAAACTGGCGTGATAGGCCACCGGGTCGGTGATTTCGCTGCCAGTGACCTGGACCGTGGTCGGGTTGCCCGCGCTGCGGGTCGTGACAAAAGTATCCGGCTTGGCGGCCAGGGTGAAGGTGTGGCCAGGCAACACAGTGCCCGCGGTATCACCGGTTTGCAGGTTGATGTTCAGGGTCAGTTCCAGACCACGGAACTGTACCGCCTGACCACTTTTGCTGTTGGGATCAAAAGCACCGCCCTGACTGGCTTCGGCGGTGACGTCGTTGCCGCCGGAGTCGGTGATTTTCAGTTGCGTACCGCTGGTGAATTCAACGGTGTACGGCTCACCGCTGCGGAATTTACTGTTGTAGGTGACACTGGACGACACCTGGCCGTTGGACAGCACTACGCGGCCATCATCCACCGCAGGCGCGGTCAGGGTGACCTGGCTGCGGCTGGTGTTGACGGCCTGCTGGAACACTTCCCAGCCGGTGCTGTTGGTGGCCATCGACATGGTGTCGCCGACGGGCAGGTCGAGGGTCACCTGGTCACCGTTATAGCTGTAGCTGCCATCGTTGTTGCGGGTGAACGGAATGGTGTCGCCCTTGGAGCCGGCGAAAATGTACTTGCCGTTTTCGTCCTTGCTGTTCATCAAGCTCAGCAGCTGTTCTTCGATCTGCGCCAGCTCCGAGGCGTTGGCCTGGCGATCGGCGTCGGTGTAGCCGGCGTTGCCGGCACCGACGGCCAATTCCTTGGCGCGCTGCAGCACGTTGCCAATGCTGGTCATCACCGCTTCAGTGGTGCCCAGGGTCGCCTTGATGGTGTTGGTGTTGGTTTCGTACTGAGCCAGCATCGACGCTTGCGTGCCCAGTTGCAGCAGACGCGAAGCCCCCACCGGGTCATCGGCTGCGGTGTTCACCCGCACCAGGCTGCTGGCTTCTTCGCTGGTCTTGACCACGTTGGCGAAGTTTTTCTGGTAGTTCGCAGCCGTGCTTTCGTAAAACTGGGAGGTGGAAATGCGCATGGGCTACGGCTCCTTAAAGACTGTTGATCAGCGTGCTGAAGATTTGCTGCGCCGCCTTGATAATCTGCGAAGACGCGGTGTAGTACTGCTGGAACTTGACCAGATTGCCGGTTTCTTCATCCAGGTCCACGCCCGACAGCGAGTCGCGGGCGTTCTTGGCGTTGTCCAGGATCGCGCCAGTGGCGGCGCTGTCGAGCTTGCCCTGGGCGGCCTTGGAACCTACGCCTTCCACCAGCTTGCCGTAGGCATCGTTCAGGGAAATACCCTTGCTGGAGGAACCGGTGTCCACGGTCTTGGCAGTCTGCAAGCCGGCCAGGACAGTGCCGTTACGGTTGTCCAGGCTGCCGGCCTGGCTGAGGCTGACGTTGATGGAGGCACCGTTGGACGGGGCGCCGGCAATGGACATGTCGAACGTGACGGTGCGTTGCACCGCCGGCACGGACGAATCCATGATCGGGTTACCGCTGGCATCCTTGAGCGGAACACTCAGGCTCAAGGTGTTGCTTTCGCCGGGCTTGATCGTGCCATTGCTGATCGGGAGGCCTTGGGCATCGAGCAGCTGGTACGCCTGACTGGTGCCATCAGCGGACGTCGCGCCGAACACCACCTTGACCGGCATGGAGTTCTTGATGCCGTTCTGGACGATGGTCGTGGTGGCGGCGTCGTAGATGTCCAGCTTCGTGGTCATGCTCGGCTGGCCACTGGCCGGGATGGTCAGCGTACCGCTGCCGCCCGGCGTGATGGCGGCGCCCAACGGGGCAGCAATCGCAAGCCGCTTGGAGTCGGTCATCTCAGTCTTGATGTTGGCCGCCTCGTTGCGGGTCGGCGTAAGCTTGAACGAGTCGCCGGCGGCGGCGGTGCCGTTGGCGAAAGTCATCGAGAAACCGTCGATCACGGGCGGCGGCGTGGTCGCAGTGTTGAACGCGCCCATTGAGGTGCCGTCGGGCAGGCGCTGGACGGTGTAGTCCGTGCCACTGGTGAACGTCACCTTGTAATCGTTGGTGGTCAGCTTGCCGGTGTCTTCGATGGCGATGTTGAAGTTGCCGGAGCCCACACTGTTGTTCAACGACGCAACGCTGCGCTGACTCATCTGCGCAGTGCTGTTGATATTGCTGAACAGGTTGGAGCCGAAGGCCCCGTTCATGTCGATGCCTGACGCCTGGATGCTGTTCATCTGGTCGGCGACCACCAGGGCCACGCGACCCAGCTCGTTCATGGCCGGGTCGAGCACGGTGCTGCGGTAGCGCATCAGGCCACCGATCTCGCCGCCAGTGAGCACCGACGTCAGGTCCATGGAGCTGGAACCGCTGTTGAGCTGGATACCAATACGCCCCGGATCGTTCTTGTCCGGCACCGCTTCCAGGGTATTGACGATATTGCCCATCACCAGTGGTTGGCCGGAACCCAGGTAGATGTCCAGGCTGCTGCCGTTCTCGACGACCTGCGTGCCGGTGAACGCCGAGAGCTGGCGAATGGTTTCGCTGCGGGCATCGAGCAGGTCATTGGGGGCGCCACCGGAGTTGGAGACTTCGGCGATTTTCTTGTTCAACTGCGCAACGGTGGCCGCCAGGTTATTAACCTGGTCGACCATGTTCGACAAGTTGCCATTGATGTTCTGGCTCTGCTCCGTCAACTGGTTAGCAACCGAATTGAAACGGTTGCTCAGAGCCTGGGCATCGCTGAGCAGCAACTGACGGGATGCATCATCACCCGGCTTGGCGTTGACGTTCTGCACCGAGGCGAAAAACTTGGTCAGCGCCCCGTTGAGACCGGTGCCGCTGTCCGACAACAGGGAGTCGAGCGGCGTGATCTGCCCCTGATAGGCCGCCGCGTCACTGTTGAGCGACGTGGTGGTTTTCAGTTGTGCTTCAAGGAAGGCGTTATACACCCGACGCACATCGGCCAGGGTCGTGCCGGAACCGATGAACACGTTGCCGTATTGGTTCGAGGCCTTGGTGGTCTGCACGGTCTGCTGGCGCGAATAACCGGCGGTGTCGACGTTGGCAATGTTGTTACCCGTGGTCACCAACGCAGTCTGGCTTGCTGACAGACCCGACATCCCTATATTGAGCAAACTCATGGTTCAGACCTTATAAAGTCGTGGTGGCGCCTGCAGAAGCGTAGTTTTGGTAACTCGTCATCTGCCGGGCTATGTTCGAAATCTTGCTGGCGTAGTGCGGATCGGTGGCGTAACCGGCTTTCTGCAACTCGCGTACAAACTGTTCTGGGTTATCGGCCGACTTCAGTACATCTTGATAGCGACTGTTGCTTTGCAGCAGGTTGACCAAGTCATGGAAACTGTCGCGGTACGAGGCGTAGGAACGGAACTCGGCCGTCTCCTTGACCATCGCGCCATTGCGGAATTCGCTGGTGATCGCCCGGGCCGAATCGCCCTTCCAATTGGCGCTGGCCTTGATACCGAACAGGTTGTGACTGCTGCCGCCATCGGGCTGGCGCATGACCGATTTGCCCCAACCGGTTTCCAGGGCGGCCTGGGCCACCAGGTAACGCGGGTCGAGGCCAATGCGGTCGGCCGCTTCCTTGGCCATTGGCAACATGGCATTGATGAATTCATCGGCATCGCGGAAGGCTTTGCGCGCCGGCGCCAACGGTGGCTGTGCCACGGCGCGGCCATAGACCTGCATGTCGCCTTTCGGCTCGGCGGCCTTGAGTGCGGCCAACCAGTCGCCATTGGCCAGGTCGCCAGTGGCCGGTTTGACGGCGCCGATGGCGCGATCCGTCAGGACGTTCTGCGCAGGCACATCGGCATTGACCGCCGCCGAAGGCACCAGCCCGGCGAGCAGGCGGTCGGCCAGTTTCGGTGGCAGGGCCAAGCGGCGCTGGTTGAGCAATTCCATGTCGTTGCGGTGGACACCCTCGGCCCCTTGCGGCGCACTCACGGCCCGCGAAGCCCACAACGGCCGCTGGCCACTGATACGCGACAACGGGCCGTCGGTGGGCAGGGTCCCGGCACCCAGCGGTGTCGGCACTGGCGCCTTGGTGACCTTGTCCAGCGCCTCTTGTTGCTTGGCAGCCGACAAGGTTGCCGCCTCGCCGGGGGCCAGTGGCTTGTTCTTGGACATCTGGCGCAGCAGCACATCGGCCAGGCCAATACCACCGCCTTCGCGGGACATGGAAACGGCCAACTGCTGGTCGTACATCTCCTGGTACTGCTTGGCTTCTGGCGTGTTCATCGGATTGTCCTTGCCCAAGGCCTCGGTGGCCGAGCGCATGGACTTGAGCATTTCGCCGAGGAACAGCGACTCGAACTCCTGCGCCACTTTACGCAGGTTGCTGTCGCTGTTCTTGTCGCCGACCTTGAGCTGGTTCAAGCGGTTCAGGTCCGAGTAGGAACCCGAGTCCCCGCTGATCAAAGCGCCCTTGCGCATATCCATGGCTCGCCCCTCAAATCACGATGAGGTCGGCTTGCAACGCGCCGGCCTGCTTCAAGGCTTCGAGGATCGCCATCAAGTCGCCCGGCGCCGCGCCGACCTGGTTCACCGCCCGGACGATTTCATCCAGGGTAGTGCCCGGACCGAACTTGAACATCGGCTTGGCTTCCTGCTCGGCATTGACTCGCGAGCGCGGCACCACGGCGGTCTGGCCGTTGGACAGCGGCCCCGGCTGGCTGACGATCGGGTCTTCGGTGATGGTCACGGTCAGGCTGCCGTGGGTCACGGCGGCCGGAGACACCTTGACGTTCTGGCCGATCACGATGGTGCCGGTACGCGAGTTGATGATGACTTTCGCCACCGCCTGGCCCGGGTCGACCTCAAGGTTTTCCAGGATCGACAGGTAGTCGACCCGCTGGCTCGGATCCAGCGGCGCCGTGACGCGCACCGAACCACCGTCGAGGGCCTGGGCCACGCCTGGGCCGAGCATGTCGTTGATCTTGTCGACGATACGCTTGGCGGTGGTGAAGTCGGAACGGTTGAGGTTCAGCGTCAGGCTGTTGCCCTGGTTGAAACCGCTCGGCACCGCACGCTCCACCGACGCACCGCCAGGGATGCGACCGGCCGACGGAACGTTGACGGTGATCTTCGAACCGTCGCGCCCCTCGGCATCAAAACCGCCGACCACCAGGTTACCCTGGGCGATGGCGTAGACGTTGCCGTCGATCCCCTTGAGCGGCGTCAGCAGCAGGGTGCCGCCACGCAGGCTCTTGGAGTTACCGATGGACGAAACGGTGATATCCACCTGCTGGCCAGGCTTGGCGAACGCCGGCAGATCGGCACTGACCGACACCGCCGCGACGTTCTTCAACTGCACGTTGCCAGAGCCGGCCGGCACCTTGATACCGAACTGCGACAACATGTTGTTGAAGGTCTGCAAGGTGAACGGGGTCTGGGTGGTCTGGTCACCGGTGCCGTTCAGGCCCACGACCAGGCCGTAGCCGATCAACTGGTTGGAACGCACGCCGGAAATGCTGGCGATGTCCTTCAAACGCTCGGCCTGAGCGGTAAAGGCTGCGGACATCATCAGGGCACCGATCAACAGCTGCTTAAGATTCAACGGGGCCACCTAGAAAGGGAACTTCGGGCTGAGGAAGAAACGGTCGAACCAGCCTGGCTGACTCGCATCGGCAAAGGCACCGGTGCCCGAATAGGTGATGCGCGCATCGGCCACGCGGGTGGACGAAACGGTGTTGTCGGTGGCGATGTCGTCGGCGCGAACCATGCCAGCGATGCGCACCAGTTCGTCACCGGTGTTGAGGGTCAGCCACTTCTCGCCGCGCACGACAATGATGCCGTTGGGCAGCACATCGGCGACGGTCACGGTGATCGAGCCGGTCAGGCTATTGCTCTGCCCGGACTTGCTGTCGCCCTTGGTGGCCCGGTCGGAGCCGTAGCCGGCGTTGAGGCTCAGGTCGCCGCCACCGATCGGGTTGTTGGTGGTCAGGCTGGAGCCGAACAGCGAGGTCAGGCCGACGCTGGTTTCGCTGGTCTTGTCGATCTGCGAGTTGGCGTTCTTGCTGGCCTGGGTCCGCTCGTTCAGGGTGATAGTGATGATGTCACCGACCCGGAAGGCCTTGCGGTCGCTGTACAGGTTCTGCTCGAAACCGGCCTGGTAGATCGAGCCATTGTTGGCGGCAGCCGGCAACGGCGTGCGCGGCAACACCGGAGCGTAGTACGGGTCATTGGGCCTGGGTGTCGGCGCGACACAGCCCGCGAGCGCGGTGATCCCACTCAGTGCCAGAACAGATACGAAGCGTTTCATGACCCTACCTCTTGGTGTTGCAGGCGACCCTGGGGCCGCCCTGTCTACGTAATGACGGACGTTGCGACGTGATTACAGATTCTGCGTAACGAACGAGAGCATCTGGTCGGCGGTGGAGATCACCTTGGAGTTCATCTCGTAGGCGCGCTGGGTGGTGATCATGTTGACCATCTCCTCGACAGTGCTCACGTTGGACGTTTCCAGGGTGTTCTGCAGCGTGGTGCCGAAACCGTTCAGGCCCGGGGTGCCGACTTGCGGCGCGCCACTGGCGGCGGTTTCCAGGAACAGGTTGTTGCCCACCGCTTGCAGGCCGGCCGGGTTGATGAAGTCGGCGGTCTGCAGGTTGCCGATCACCTGAGCGGCCGGGTTGCCCGCCACGGTGATGGACACGGTGCCGTCACGGCCCACGGTAAAGGTCTGGGCATCGTTCGGAATGATGATGGCCGGCTCCAGGGCGAAACCGCTGGCGTTGACGATCTGGCCGTTGGAGTCGAGGTGGAACGTACCGTCACGGGTGTAAGACGTGGTGCCGTCCGGCTGCAGAATCTGGAAGAAACCGCGACCGTCGATGGCCATGTCCAGCGGCTGCTCGGTGGTTTGCAGGCTGCCGGCGTTGAAGTTTTTCTGCGTGCCGACGATGCGCACACCGGTACCCACTTGCAGGCCCGACGGCAATTCGCTGTCCTGGGTCGACTGGGCGCCAGGCTGGCGTTTTACCTGATACAGCAGGTCCTGGAACTCGGCCCGATCACGCTTGAAACCCGTGGTCGAAACGTTCGCCAGGTTGTTGGAAATGGTCGTCAGGTTGGTGTCCTGGGCGGACAGACCTGTTTTGGCAACCCATAGAGCCGGAAGCATTCGATTCTCCTCGTACGCCTGTTTTTCGGCGCGACGCTTTAGTTAATGGTTAGATCTGCAAGACCCGAGCCATGGCCTCGTCGCCTTCTTTGGCGGTGTTCATCATCTTGACGTGAAGCTCGAACTGCTTGGCCAGGGCCAGCACCGAGGTCATTTCATCCACGGCATTGACGTTGCTCGCTTCCTGGAAGCCCGACACCAACTGCACGTTGGCATCGATGGGCGCCGCCTGGCCGTCCTTGGTCCGGATCGAACCATCCAGGCCCTTGGTCATGTTCTTGAGGTCCGGGTTGACCAGCTTGATGCGGTCCACTTCAGCCATCACCCGCGGGCCTTCGCCCATGGCGCGGATGCTGATGGTGCCGTCCTGACCGATTTCTATTTTCTGCTCTGGCGGCACGGCGATCGGACCGCCGTTGCCCATCACCGGCATGCCGTTGCCGGCGCGCAGCACGCCCAGGGCATCAACATTGAGGCTGCCGGTGCGCACGTAGCTTTCACCGCCATCGGGGTTCTGCACGGCCATCCAGCCCGGCCCACTGACCGCCACATCGAGGTCGCGGCCGGTTTCCACCAGTGCACCCGGAGTGAAATCAGTCGCCGGCCGTTCGGACAGGGCAAAGGCCCGCGCCGGAAAGCTGTCGCCGAACACTGGCATCGAACGTGCCTGCTCCAGGTCTTTCTGAAAACCATTGGTGGAGATGTTCGCCAGGTTGTTGGCATGGGCCCGCTGCGCCAGTGCGTTCTGGCTGGCGCCGGTCATTGCCACATATAGGTACTTGTCCACTGTCGTTCCTCTGCATGCCGGACGTTTGCCGCCCACTGCTGTGTTGCACAGCCTCAAGCAATTTGCAGACCAACTTTTTTCTGGCGCTGATGGGCCCGACAAACAAAGGGCTTGGAGGTTCTGGAAGGCGTTCTGCAAATGTATCGAAGACGAAAAACCGGCGGTGTCGTGCCGGTTGGTGGCAATGCTTGTCCTTGAATAATGGCCACTGCTCGCGATGAGGCCAGCAAAACACAATAGATAAATAGCTACGACTCAGTCTTACCGACCTCATACTCGCGCAACTTGTTGGCAATGGTCGTATGGGAAACCCCCAGCCGCTTGCCCAGTTGCCGGCTGCTGGGATGCTCGGAGTACAGGCGTTCCAACACTGCTTTCTCGAAGCGTCCGACGATCTCGTCCAACCCACCCTCAAGGGAAAAATCGCCAAGGGGTTGGCGCACGCCATAGTCCGGCAGGCGAATATGCTCGGCCTTGACCGTGCCGCCGTCGCACAGGGAAACGGCCTGGAACAGCACGTTTTCCAACTGCCGAACATTGCCCGGCCAATGGTAGTGACTGAGGCGGTCCATCGCCGCCGGAGCCAGCTTGGGCAACGCGCAGCCGATCTGGCGACTGGCCTGGTCGAGGAAATGTTCCACCAGCGGCGCCAAGCCATCGAGGCATTCGCGCAGCGGTGGGATGTGCAAGGAAAGGACGTTCAAGCGGTGGTACAAATCCTGACGGAACTCTCCCCGGGCGCAGAGTTCGGACAAATCGACCTGGGTGGCGCAGATGACCCTGACGTCCAGGTAGACCTCTTCATCGCTGCCGACACGCCGAAAGCAACCGTCTTGCAAAAAGCGCAGCAGTTTCACTTGCAGCCGCGGGCTCATTTCCCCTACCCCGTCAAGGAACAGCGTCCCCCCGGCAGTCAGCTCCAGCAGGCCGAGCTTACCTTCGGCCCGAGCACCTTCGAAGGCACCCGGGCCGTAGCCGAACAGCTCAGTCTCGGCCATGGACTCGGGCAGCCCGGCACAGTTGAGCGCCATCAAGGGTGATTGCCCGCGCGGGCTCGCCAAATGGCAAGCGCGAGCCAGCAGCTCCTTGCCAGTACCGGTTTCGCCTTCTATCAATAGCGGCGCGTCCAGCGGTGCCATGCGCCGGGCCTCACGGACCACCGCCGCCATCACTTTCGAGCTCTGGAAAATACTGTCGAAGCCGCGCAACTCCTGCTTGCGCACGTTATAGATACGTTCGCCCACCCGGTCGGCCCGGTGCAGCGTCAACACCGCACCGGCCATGGCTTCGCTGTCGTCGTGCTCCGATTGCAGTGGCGCGATGTCGGCCAGGAACACATCGCCCTTGACCTTGACCCGCAGGCCATTGATGCGCGACTGGTTGGCCCGCACCAGTTCCGGCAAGTCGAAATCCTCGGCGTAGCGGGACAAGGGAATCCCCGGCACCTCGTCCACTCGCACCCCGAGCAACTGCGCCGCCGCCCGGTTGGCCGCAACGATGGAGCCGCCCATGTCGATGGACAGCACCGGGAACTCCAAAGCGCCGAGCAAGGCGTTGAGTTCCATGTGCCGACGCTCACTGGGCATCAGCCCTACACGCTTGACGCCAAATACCCCGGCAATGCCCTCGAATTTCGGACGCAGCGCCTGGAACTGGATGTTGATCAGGTTTGGGCAGTGCAGGTAAATCGCGTTGCCCTGCTCGCCACCGACCTCCCCCCGGGCGACGTTGATGCCGTACTCCACCAACAGATTGAGGATGTCCCGCAGGATGCCGATGCGATTCTGGCAATGGACTTTGATGCGCATGAAAAGGCCCGATGTGTAGTAGAAATTCGTGGTAAGCGAGCTTGTTCCCGCTTGTTGGAGCTACCGAGCGAAGCGAGGCTGCGATCTTTTCCCTGGCAGTTGAATCTCGAGCGAAAGATCAAGATCAAAAGATCGCAGCCTTCGGCAGCTCCTACGGCGCAGCCCGGCGGGGAGCACACGCCCTCACCATCGTTTTTCTGCTGGATGGTACAAATAATCGTCAAGATTATGTGACAGATGCAGGCCTTTTCCCAGCTGAAAACCCCAACAACATCGTACCTCCCGCCAAAACGTAACGAAAACTTTACGAGCTAACCCTTCGGTCGTCCGATCCATCGCCGCCAAGCCGATGCGCATACCGCTGCTTCGAGCTATCTCTAATACATCGCTGGACATAACAACAACACGTCTTCCCCCCGAGGGAAATCAGCAGGAGAGCAGCATGAAGCAGACGCAGTACGTGGCCCGCGAGCCCGATGCGCAAGGTTTTATCCACTACACCGTCGAAGAACATGCGGTGTGGAACACGCTGATCACCCGCCAGCTGAAAGTCATCGAAGGCCGTGCGTGCCAGGAATACCTGGACGGCATCGACAAGCTTGGCCTGCCCCACGACCGTATCCCGCAACTGGGCGAAATCAACCAGGTGCTGGGTGAGACCACGGGCTGGCAAGTCGCCCGGGTGCCGGCGTTGATCCCCTTCCAGACCTTCTTCGAATTGCTCGCCAGCAAGCAGTTCCCGGTGGCGACCTTCATTCGTACCCGGCAAGAGCTGGATTACCTGCAAGAGCCGGACATTTTCCACGAGATCTTCGGCCACTGCCCATTGCTGACCAACCCCTGGTTTGCCGAATTCACCCACACCTACGGCAAACTCGGCCTACAGGCGTCCAAGGAAGAACGCGTCTACTTGGCGCGCCTGTATTGGATGACCATCGAGTTCGGCCTGGTGCAGACCCCGCAGGGCCGGCGCATCTACGGTGGCGGCATCCTGTCTTCGCCCAAGGAAACCGTTTACTGCCTGTCGGACGAGCCGGAGCATCAAGCTTTCGACCCGCTGGAAGCCATGCGCACGCCGTATCGCATCGACATCCTGCAACCGGTGTATTTCGTACTCCCCGAGCTCAAGCGCCTGTTTGACCTGGCCCACGAAGACATCATGGGCATGGTCAAGCGCGGGCGGGAACTGGGCTTGCACGCCCCGAAATTCCCACCAAAGGCGGCGTGAACCGCGTCTTTTAATCTCAATTGAGTCTGTTGCACAGCGCAGCTTTGCTTTAGCGTGGGTGCATCGACGTTTTCAAATATTCGATTCAGGAACACACCATGAACACTCTGAACCAAGCCCATTGCGAAGCCTGCCGCGCCGATGCCCCACAAGTCAGCGACGAAGAACTGCCGGTGCTGATCAAGCAGATCCCCGACTGGAACATTGAAGTGCGCGACGGCGTGATGCAGCTGGAAAAAGTCTTCCTGTTCAAGAACTTCAAGCACGCCCTGGCGTTCACCAATGCCGTTGGTGAAATCTCCGAGGCCGAAGGCCACCACCCAGGCCTGCTCACCGAGTGGGGCAAAGTCACCGTGACCTGGTGGAGCCACTCCATCAAGGGCCTGCACCGCAACGACTTCATCATGGCCGCCCGCACCGATGACGTGGCCAAGACCGCCGAGGGCCGCAAGTAATGCATTTCGATGCCATCGGCCGGGTACCCGGCGACCCGATCCTCGGCCTGATGGAGGCCTACGGGGCGGACGCCAACCCGAGCAAGTTCGACCTGGGCGTGGGTGTCTACAAGGATGCCCAGGGCCTGACGCCGATTCTTCAGTCAGTGAAGCAAGCTGAACAACGGCTGGTGGATCGCCAGACCACCAAGACCTACATCGGCGGCCATGGCGACGCTGCATTCGGCCAATTGATCAACGAGCTGGTGCTGGGCGCCGACTCACCGCTGATCAGCGCAAAACGTGCCGGCGCCACCCAGACACCGGGTGGCACCGGGGCGCTGCGCCTGAGTGCCGACTTCATCGCCCAATGCCTGCCGGGGCGTGGCGTATGGCTGAGCAACCCGACCTGGCCGATCCATGAAACCATCTTTGCCGCGGCCGGGGTCAAGGCCAGTCATTACCCTTACGTGGGCGCTGATAATCGCCTGGATTTCGAAGCGATGCTGGCGACCCTGAACCAGGCGCCCAAAGGTGATGTGGTGCTGCTGCACGCCTGTTGCCACAACCCCACCGGGTTCGACCTGTCCCATGAGCAATGGCACCAGGTGTTGGAGGTGGTGCGCAACCGCGACCTGCTGCCACTGATCGACTTCGCCTACCAGGGCTTCGGCGATGGCTTGGAGCAGGACGCCTGGGCGGTCCGGCTGTTTGCCCAAGCCCTGCCGGAAGTGCTGGTCACCAGTTCCTGCTCGAAGAACTTCGGCCTCTACTGCGATCGTACCGGTGCGTTGATCGTCTGTGCCCGGGATGCCGAGAAGCTGGTGGACATCCGCAGCCAACTGGCAAACATCGCCCGCAACCTGTGGTCGACACCGCCGGATCATGGTGCGGCCGTGGTCGCGACCATTCTCGGCAACCCGGAACTCAAGAGCCTGTGGGCCGATGAAGTCCAGGCCATGCGCCTGCGCATCGCGCAATTGCGCAGCGGCTTGCTGGAGGCCCTCGAACCCCATGGCTTGCGCGAGCGCTTCGCCCATATCGGCGTACAACGCGGGATGTTCTCCTACACCGGCCTGACGCCAGAACAGGTCAAGCACCTGCGCGAGCGCCACAGTGTCTACATGGTCGGCACCGGCCGGGCCAACGTGGCCGGCATCGACGCCACGCGCCTGGACCTGCTGGCCGAGGCGATTGCGGATGCGTGTAAATAACACCACCGTCGGCTGTTGATGGTGTGGCGAGGGAGCTTGCTCCCGCTTGGTTCTGTAGGCGCTGGCGAAGCCTGCGATATTTTGATCTTTCGCTTGAGACTCAAGTGTCTGGGGAACGATCGCAGCCTCGCTTCGCTCGGCAGCTCCTACAGACCTGTCCACGCGCTGACAAATTCTGCGGTTTCCACCTGCGGTGCGGTACGTGCTTCTTTCTGCGGCGTGCCCAGGTAAAGGAAACCGATCACCTCTTCCCCGTCTTCAAGGCCAAGCCCCCTGGCCACATGCGGCGAATACACCAGTTCGCCGGTGCGCCACACGCCGCCAACCCCTTGGGCATATGCCGCCAACAAGATGCCATGGGCCGCGCAGCCAGCCGCCAACAGTTGCTCGGATTTTGGGATTTTGAAATGGTCCTGCAAACGGGCAATCACCACCACGACCAGGGGCGCACGCAATGGGCCGTTGAGGGCCTTTTCCACGACGGCTTCCGCTACCAGCGGGTCATTGAACCGCGCTGCTTCGGCCAGCAGTTCGCCCATGCGATGCCGCGCCTGCCCTTCGACCGTCAGAAACCGCCATGGCCGCAACTGGCCGTGATCCGGCGCCCGCATCGCTGCGGCGAACATGAGTTCGCGCTGTTCCGGCGTGGGGGCCGGGTCCACCAGGCGCGGAACGGAAACACGATTGAGCAAAGCGTCGAGAGCCTGCATCGGCCACCTCCTGAAAAAATGTCCGGCTATTCTAGTGGCTGTGCGGCGAGTTCGTTAGCGCAAATTCCACGACCCGGCGCCCACTCGGCGCCGGGTGCCGGTTTACAGGACGCTTGTCGCAGGTAGAATGGCGCCCTTCCCTTTCAGCCTGAGCGGACTTCATGGCGTTGCCGACCCTGCGGATCATTGGTTTCATCATCGGCATCTTCCTGATCACCCTGGCGATCTTCATGGTCGTGCCCATGGCCACCCTGATGGTCTTCGAGCGCACCGGCGACCTGCCGTCGTTCCTCTGGTCGAGCATGATCACCTTCCTCGCCGGCCTGGCCCTGGTGCTTCCCGGACGGCCGGAACACATCCACCTGCGCCCGCGCGACATGTACTTGCTGACCGTCAGCAGTTGGCTGGTGGTATGTATCTTTGCCGCGTTGCCATTCCTGCTGACCCAGAAGATCAGCTACACCGACTCGTTTTTCGAAAGCATGTCTGGCATCACCGCCACCGGCGCCACCGTCCTCAGTGGCCTGGACACCATGTCCCCGGGCATCCTGATGTGGCGCTCGCTGCTGCACTGGCTCGGCGGTATCGGCTTCATCGGCATGGCGGTGGCGATCCTGCCCTTGCTGCGTATTGGTGGCATGCGGCTGTTCCAGACCGAATCGTCGGACCGCTCGGAAAAAGTCATGCCCCGTTCCCACATGGTGGCGCGGCTGATCGTGGCGTCCTACGTGGGCATCACCATTCTCGGCACCCTGGCGCTCTGGTGGGCCGGGATGAGCCTGTTCGATGCCATCAACCATGCAATGTCGGCGATCTCCACCGGCGGTTTTTCCACCTCGGACCAATCCCTGGCCAAGTGGACCCAGCCGGCGGTGCACTGGGTCATTATCGTCATCATGATCCTCGGCAGCCTGCCGTTTGCCCTGTACGTTTCGATGTTGCGAGGCAATCACCGAGCACTGATCAAGGACCAGCAGGTCCAGGGGCTCATCGGGGTGTTGCTGGTGACCTGGCTGGTGCTCGGCACCTGGTATTGGGCGACCACCGACCTGCATTGGCTGGAGGCGCTGCGGCACGTGGCACTGAACGTGACGTCCATCGTCACCACCAGCGGTTTCTCCCTAGGCGATTACAGCCTGTGGGGCAATTTTTCGCTGATGCTGTTTTTCTACCTGGGGTTCGTCGGCGGTTGTTCAGGCTCGACAGCCGGCGGCATCAAGATCTTCCGCTTCCAGGTCGCCTACATCCTGCTGCGGGCCAACCTTAATCAACTGATCCACCCCCGCGCGGTGATCAAGCAGAAATACAACGGTCATCGCCTCGACGAAGAGATCGTGCGCTCGATCCTTACGTTCTCGTTCTTCTTCGCCATCACCATCTGCGTGATCGCCCTGCTGCTGTCGCTGCTGGGTGTGGAATGGATGACGGCGCTGACCGGTGCGGCCAGTACCGTGTCCGGCGTCGGCCCGGGGTTGGGGGAAACCATCGGGCCGTCCGGCAACTTCGCACCGCTGCCGAACGCGGCCAAGTGGATTCTGTCAGGAGGCATGCTGCTGGGCCGACTGGAGATCATCACGGTGTTCGTGCTGTGTATCCCGGCGTTCTGGCGTCACTGACCGCTTCAGGCTGGCTCGCCAACCGTGCCCGGTATTCGCCAGGCGTGGTGTCGAACCAGCGGCGGAAAGCCCGGAAAAAATTGCTCGGGTCAGCAAACCCCAGCAGATAGGCGACTTCCAGCAGCGTCATGCCCGGCTGCGCCAGGTACTGCTCGGCCAGTTCGCGACGAGTGTCCTCAAGCAATCGCTGGAAACTGGTGCCCTCTTCCTGCAAGCGCCGCTGCAAGGTGCGCTGCGACAGGTGCAGCGTCTGCGCGACCATGTCACGCTTGGGCTCGCCTTGGGGCAACAGTCGGCACAACACTTGTCGCGCCTTGTGGGTCACACGGCTTTCCGAAAAACGCGCGAGGTACTCGCCGGCAAACCGGTCATGCAACTGCGCCATGGCTTCGTTCGCCGTCGGCAGCGGCGCCTCCATGTCGGCCTGTTCAAAAATCAGCGCGTCATAAGGCGCACCGAACACCAGCGGCGCGCAGAAGGCTCGCTGATAAGGCGTCTGGTCCAGGGGTTCGGTGCCTTGGAACAGCACTTTTACTGGCTGCAAGGTACGTCCGGTCAGCCAGTTGCACAGAGCCAACGCACAGGCCAGGGACGCTTCGGCACTTTGCCGAGTGGGGGGCAAATGGTCGCCATGCACCGTCAGGATCAGCCCGTAGCCCTCTTCCAATCGACGAAAACTCAAGTCGGCGCTTTCGGCAATAATCCGCTGGTATCGCACCAGTCGCTGGAAACCCTCCACCAGCGTGCGACTGGACATCAAGGCGTAGCCCGCCACATGGAACGAGGCCGGGCGCACCACTTTACCCATGTTCAAGCCAATGGCCGGGTTACCGGACAATTCCACCGCCCGTTGCCAGAGCCGCGTCATCGAGTCCTGGGGGAACCGTGCATCCGGATCGTCCAGCGCATCAAAGTCCAGCCCCAGTTGCTTGAACAGCATCCGACAATCCAGGCCGTCCATTTCCAACGCCTTGACAATCCCCATCGCCCAGCTCGAAGAAGTCGTTCGTTCGTTCATGACGATTTACTTGCATGACGAGCCGCAGGATACGGCTGGATTTGCGAAGGATACTAAAGTGGCGCTGATTGTCACTGGCCGCTGCAAATGATCACTCTAGACTTGAGTGAGAAGCCTGCTGCATCGATCGCCAGAACAACAACCACAGAGAGCGCCGTCGTGGAAAACACCAAACGATTCAATACGTTCGCGGAGTTCTACCCGTATTACCTCGGCGAGCACAGCAACAGCACCTGCCGACGATTGCATTTCATCGGCACCTCCCTGGTCATCCTGATTTTCGTCATGGCCCTCGTCGTGGGTAGCGGGTGGCTGTGGCTCGCCCTGCCCGTGGCCGGCTACGGCTTTGCCTGGGTCGGGCACTTCTTCTTCGAAAAGAACCGTCCGGCCACCTTCCAGCATCCGTTCTACAGTTTGCTCGGCGATTTCGTCATGTACCGCGACATGCTGCGGGGCAAGGTTGCGTTCTAGCCAAAGGAGTGCCCATGAACCCTCATGCACGCTTTGCCCACATGCGGGACGGCACCCAGGAAGACTGGGCGATCATCGCAGCCGATTTCAGCACCTACGCCCGGCAATTACCGGAGCGGATCCTGGCCCATTTGAAACTGCTGGACGGCGATTTCGGTGGGTTCCCGGTGGATCGCCTGACCCACTCCCTGCAAACCGCCACGCGTGCCTACCGTGACGGGCGGGACGAGGAATACGTGGTCTGCGCCCTGCTCCATGATATCGGTGACACCCTCGGCTCGTATAACCACCCGGACATCGCGGCGGCAATCCTCAAGCCCTTCGTCAGCGCCGAAAACCTGTGGATGGTGGAAAAACACGGGATTTTCCAGGGCTATTACTTCTTCCATCACCTGGGCATGGATCGGCACCTGCGCGAGCAGTTTTTCGAACATCCGCAGCACCAGGCGACGATCGACTTTTGTGCGAAATATGACGCGGCGGCGTTCGATCCCGAGTACGACACTTTGCCGCTAAGCTTCTTCGAGCCGATGCTGGAAAGGGTGTTTGCCACGCCGAAGCAGTCGATCTACAAGGCGGCGATGACGCAGGCACCGGCCCTGTAGGAGCTGCCGAAGGCGGCGATCTTTTGATCTTGATCTTTCGCTTGAAATTCAATCGTCAGGGGAAAGATCGCAGCCTCGTTGCACTCGTCAGCGCCTACGGTTTCAAGCCGGTTCGGCGACTTTCAGTGCCTTCAACTGCGCTTCGCGTGCCTGGGCCTCCGCCAACCGATACAACTCGATCGACCCGTCCCAGTGCTCGATCAGCGCCGTGCAGGATTCGACCCAATCACCACAATTGAGGTATTCCACCTCACCCACTTTGCGAATCTCGGCATGGTGGATATGCCCACAGACCACCCCATGCAGTTCGCGCTTCACACACTCGTGGGCGATGGCTTCTTCAAAATCGCTGATGAAGCTGACGGCGGTCTTGACCTTGTGCTTGAGGTACGCCGACAACGACCAGTAGCCGTAGCCGTAACGGGCCCGCCAATGGTTGAGCCAGCGGTTCAGCGTGAGGGTGAACTCGTAGGCCGAATCCCCGAGGAACGCCAGCCAACGGTGGTACCGGGTGATGACATCGAACTGGTCGCCATGGATCACCAACAGGTGCCGACCATCGGCAGTGACGTGCACCGCTTCGTCCACCAATTGGATATTGCCCAGGATCAGCTTCGAATAGCGCCGCAGGAATTCGTCATGATTGCCGGTGACGTAGATCACTTCAGTGCCGCGCTTGCTCATGGTCAGCAAGCGACGAATGACGTTGGTGTGAGCCTGGGGCCAATACATGCCACCGCGCAGTTTCCAACCATCGATAATGTCACCCACCAGGTAGATCTTGTCGGCGTGGTAGCCCTTGAGAAACTGCGACAGGTGCTCGGCCTGGCAATCCCGGGTACCCAGGTGCACATCGGAAATCCACAGGGTGCGAACACGCTGTTTGCGGCTGGGTTTGGCGAGCTCGGCGCTGGTCATTGGGCAACCCTCTGATCGTTTTTGCCACTGTGCACGCCAGCGGTTAATGGCCCATGACAAACACAAGTCCATTGCATGACAGCGCCGGGCGTTGCGCCCTCGGTGTATGCTGGCGGCCTGACACGGGAGACCGCGATGAGACCGATCCTCACCCTACGCCACTACAGCCACGACTTGATCGTCCACAGCCATGAACATGCCCAACTGGTGTTCGGGCTGTCTGGCGCGCTGGATTTCGAGGTCGAAGGTCACGGCAGCCAGGTGGTGCAACAAAGCTTCGTGGTGATACCCGCCGGCGCACATCACGCCTGCGGCAGCCCCCACGGCAGCCGTTGCCTGGTGCTGGATGTGCCCAGTGATGACTGGGTCGGGCAATGCCTGGGGGATCACGCCAACGCCAGCCGCCGCTTGCTCGACGACACCGCTCGCCTGCCCCTGGATGCGGGGCAGAGCCAGTTGGTCAGCTGGTTGGCGGGCAGCCCGGTGGACGATCCGGTGATCGCCCAGCAAGGCGCGGTGCTGCTGCTGGCGAGTCTCAATAACGCTCGCCAGGCAACCCTCGGCGGCCGGCGCCTGCCCTACGCCGCACTCAACGCCCACATCGACCAGAACGCCGCCTATCCGCTGCAAGTGGCGGACCTGGCGCGAGTCGCCGGCCTTTCCAGCGCCCGCTTGCACGCGCGCTTCGTCGCCGAGTGCGGACAAACCCCGATGGATTACATCCGTAGCCGTCGCTTGCACAAGGCCGTGGCGTTGTTGCGTGATTCGCAGCTGCCCATCGGTGAGATTGCCCACCGTGTCGGTTACAGCTCGCAAAGTGCCTTCGCCGCGGCGGTGCTGCGCGAATTCGGCGCCTCGCCGGGCAAGCTGCGGCGTCAGCGCTAGATACGCGCTAAAAATCGCTAGGATCGCGACAGACGCCACCCTCTCCCAAACGCTTAAATGCCCTGTAGGAACTGAGTAGGAGCTGACGAGTGCAACGAGGCTGCGATCCTCCCCCAGACACTTGAATCTCAAGCGAAAGATCAAAAGATCAAAAGATCGCAGCCTCGTTGCACTCGTCAGCTCCTACGCGAGATTGATGTATCCACCGGTTTTATTGAAAGGATTGAAATGACACCCCGTACCGCCCTCGGCGCCCTGCACATTGGCGCACTCATGTTTGGCCTGACCGGTGTATTCGGCAAACTCGCCGCAGCCTCGCCGGCGGTCATTGTGTTTGGTCGCGCCATCTTCGCCGTGCTTGCCCTTGCGGTGTTCGCCCGGTTCGCCAGCAGCAGCCGCTGGCAGAAACTGCGGGCCCAGGATGACCGGCGATTGCTGCTCGGGGGACTGTTGCTGGCCGGGCACTGGGTGAGTTTCTTCATCGCCGTGAAGGTTGCCGGCGTGGCAATCGCCACGCTGGGGTTCGCCAGTTTTCCGGCCTTCACGGTGTTGCTTGAAGGGCTGATCTTCCGCGAGCGGATTCGCGCCAATGAAATCTGGCTGGTGGTGTTGGTGAGCATCGGCCTGGTGTTGGTCACGCCGAACTTCGACCTGGCCAGCGGCGCCACCACTGGCCTGCTGTGGGCCGTGGCCTCGGGGCTGCTGTTTTCCCTGCTGTCATTGACCAACCGTGCCGGGTCGGCACACGTGCCGCCGGTGCAGGCCGCGCTGTGCCAGAACGTGGTAGTCGGGTTGTGCCTGCTGCCGATGGCCGCGCCGCAATTGAGCGAAGTGCGCCCCATCGACTGGCTGTGGATCGGCTTGCTCGGCGTGTTCTGCACCGGCCTGGCCCACAGCCTGTTCGTCGCCAGCCTGGCGGTGATCAAGGCCCGCACGGCGGCAGTGGTGTTCGCCATGGAGCCGGTCTACGGCATCGCCATGGCCTGGTGGCTGTTCGATGAGATCCCGACCCTGCGCATGCTGCTGGGCGGCGTGGTGATCATCGTGGCCATCGTGATCTCAAGCCAACTGGGCGGTTCGAAGAAACCGGAGGTCGGCGCCCAAGTCGCGTCTCACTGACCCCGATCGTTGTGGCCCAGGTCCCGCTCCGGGTCGATCCGGTCGCGGACCCGCTGCTTGAGGACCTTGGCTTCGGGAAAACCGCCATCGGCCTTGCGCTCCCAGATCTGCATGCCGTCGCAGCTGATGTGGAACACACCGCCGGTGCCCGGCACCAGCGACACCTTGCCCAGGTCATCGCCAAAGGTGCTGAGCAGTTCCTGGGCCAGCCAGGCAGCGCGCAACAGCCATTGGCACTGGGTGCAATACGTGATGACGACTTCCGGTTTACGTTCGGTCATTGCGGGTGGACTCTTGGGTTCGAAGGCGTCGTTATAATACCCGCCTTTGATCGCCCCCGAGATTGACGATGCGCCGCCTCTTGCCCCTCCTGTTGCTGTTGCTGTTGCCCTTGCTCGGCCATGCCAAAGAGCCCACCGTCGAAACGCCACGGCCGAAAATCGGCCTGGTGCTGTCCGGCGGTGCCGCACGGGGGCTGGCCCACATCGGTGTGCTCAAGGCTCTGGAAGAGCAAGGCATCAAGATCGATGCCATCGCCGGCACCAGCATGGGCGCGGTAATCGGCGGGCTGTATGCCTCGGGCTACAAGATCGACGAACTGGAAAAGCTCGCCCTGGGCATCGACTGGCAACAGGCCTTGTCCGATGCGCCGCCACGCAAGGACGTGCCATTCCGACGCAAGCAGGATGACCGGGACTTCCTGGTAAAACAGAAACTGAGCTTTCGCGACGACGGCAGCCTCGGCCTGCCCTTGGGGGTCATCCAGGGCCAGAACCTGGCCCTGCTGCTCGAAAGCCTGCTGGCCCACGCCAGCGACACCCGGGACTTCGACCAACTGCCGATCCCATTTCGCGCAGTCGCCACTGACATTGCCACGGGCGAAAAGGTCGTGTTTCGCAAAGGCCATCTGCCCAAAGTCATTCGCGCCAGCATGTCGATCCCGGCGGTGTTCGCCCCGGTGGAACTGGACGGCCGGCTGCTGGTGGACGGCGGCATGTCCGACAACATCCCGCTGGACGTGGCCCGGGAAATGGGCGTGGACGTGGCTATCGTGGTCGACATCGGTACCCCCCTGCGCAATCGCAAGCAACTGGTCACGGTGCTCGACGTGCTGAACCAATCGACCACCCTGATGACCCGACGCAACTCCGAAGAGCAACTGGCAACCCTGAAAAAAGACGACGTGCTGATCCAGCCGGCGCTGGCGAGCTTCGGCGCCACCGATTTCGGCCAGGCCCAGGACATGATCGATGCCGGTTATCGTGCCACGCGGATACTCGATGCACGCCTGGTTCCCCTACGCCCATCCGAGGCGCCCGACGCCGAGCTCATGGCCGCGCGCACCCCAAGCGAGCGCACGCCGGTCATCACCGCCATTCGTGTGGAGAACGACTCGAAAGTCGGTGATGACGTGATCCGCTATTACGTTCGCCAGAAGATCGGTGAGCCGCTGGACCTGGGCCGCCTGCAGACCGACATGGGCACGCTGTACGGCCTGGATTACTTCGAGCAGGTGCAATACCGCGTGGTCCGCAAGGGCCCGGATCACACGCTGCTGATCAACGCCCGAGGCAAACGCACTGGCACCGACTACCTGCGGCTGGGCCTGAGCCTGTCGGACGACATGCGCGGCGACAGTGCTTTCAACCTGGGGGCCAGCTATCGGGTCAACGGCATCAATCGCCTCGGTGCCGAATGGCTGACCCGGGCACAAATCGGCGACAAGCAGGAGCTGTACAGCGAGTTCTACCAGCCATTGGATGTCGGCTCACGCTACTTCATCGCCCCCTACGGGCAATTCGAATCCCGCAACGTGGAGTCCATCCTGAACAACGATCCGGTGGCCCAGTATCGCGTCGAGCGCTATGGCTTCGGGCTGAACCTGGGCCGCCAGATCAGCAACAACGGCGAAATCCGCTTCGGTGTCGGCCAGGCCTGGGGCAAGGCGGATGTGCGCATTGGCGACCATGACCAGCCCAGCGAAAACTTCAATGAAGGTTTTTATGAGCTGAAGTACTCCTTCGACTCCTTCGACAACGTGTATTTCCCCCACGAAGGGGAAGACATCGGCCTGACCTGGCGCCAATACGAACCGGGGCTGGGTTCCGACCAGCGTTACCGCCAGTGGGAGTTCAAACTGGACAAGGCCCTGAGCCGCGGCCCGGACACCTTTATCCTGGGCGGTCGCTACGGCCGCACACTGGACACTGCCGAGGTCGTGACGTCCAGCTTTGTGCTCGGTGGCGCGCGGCAACTGTCAGGCTTTCGCGAAGACGGGGTATCCGGGCAGAACATCAGCTTGATGCGCGCCGTGTATTACCGTCGCCTCACACCGCGGGCCTACCTGCCACTGGACTTTCCGCTGTACATCGGTGGCTCATTGGAACGCGGCCGGGCCTGGAACAACGACAACGAATTCGACAGCGGCTACATCAACGCCGCCAGCGTTTTCCTCGGTTTCGATACACCGCTGGGACCTCTGAACTTCAGCTATGGCTTTAACGACGAAGATGAACAGGCGGTGTATCTGAACCTGGGGCAGACGTTTTGAGGGGCTGCCTGGACAGGAGTTGACAGCCTGATAGGCCGCTATCGTCGGAACGCCGCCCGGAGCAAGCTCGCGATAGCGGTGGGTCAGTGCCGGTGATGTTGGCTGTGCTGCCGTCATCGCGAGCAGGCTCGCTCCCACATGGGGGGCGGAGTGTTCGCGGGATGACTGTTCACCCAAGATCCCTGTGGGAGCGAGCTTGCTCGCGAAGAGGCCGGTTGACTCAACATCCATTCATAGCTTCAGCGAATCCCGGCCAGCAGCACCCGGGCGGTCTGCTTGAGGGGTTCGTCGCCCTCTTCGAGCAGTTCTTCAAGCAAGGAAGCGGCAGCTTTCAGGTCTCCATCGTCGATGCAATTCTGTGCCTGTTCCAGCTTGACCGAGGGTTCCGGGGCCTGAGGTTCGAGGGGCATGGTGTCCAGAGAAACAGGTTCAAGGGCCTGCGGCTCGAGCGCCAGCGCCTGTTCTTCATCGGCAAAGCTATCGAGGAAAGCATCGTCCAGCGACTCGGTTTCCAGCGGCGCTTCCCATTGCAGGTCCAGCTCATCGCCCCCTGAAAGCGAAAAGCTCTCGGCGGCATGGGGTGAAACAGCCTCTTTTTCAGCCGTGTGGTCCTGGGCATCGGCGAGGTCCCAGCTGGTTTCCATGGACAGTGCATCCAGGTCCAACTCGAACTCGTCACCAGGCACCGGCTCACGTTCAGGAACAGGTATCGGTGCCAGAGCAGGTACAAGAACCGGTGCCTGAGGTTGTACCGATGCCACTGTCGGCGCGGCGATCATGGCAACCTTGGGGTAGCGCCCGCGGATCTCCTCCAACGTCCCGGCATCGATACCCTGTGCCAGTAGATGATGTTCCTGAGCCTGGAAACCGATGACATCGCCCTGCTTGCCCAGTACCTCCAGCAATTTAAGGCCCAGGTCGGTACGTTCCGGCTCCGCCAGCAACGCAGCGCGCAACAATCCGGCGGCCTCGGTGAATCGACCGTAGGTCAGGTAGATTCCGACGCCCTCCAGCACATCCCCCTGGGGCGTATCCCCGTTATGGAACGATGCCGCGGTCTCGGACGACCGCGTATCGGGGATTGATGCAAAGGTTTCGTCATCCTCCAGCATCGGCTCGGGACGCCCGACCATCGGTTCCAATTCGGCCTGCTGCTGCCGACGCCGAACGAACAGTAACAACGCCAGCAACCCCAACAGGCCCACCAGCCCCGCCACCCATGACCAATTAGTGCCCTCTGGCTCTGCAAGCGGTTCTGTCGCGGGTTGCGCGTCTGGAGCCGGTTCCGATGCAGGAAGCGCCGGTTGCGGTTGCGGTTGCGGTTGCGGTTGCGTCGATGCAACAGGGGCTGGCGCAACCTCGGCCAGCCGGGTCTGCAATTCGCTGATCTGCTTGCGCTGGTCAGCGAGTTCCTCGTCCTGGGCCTGGAGCCGGGCCTGCAGTTCATCGATAGTCTGCTGTTGCTGCTGGTTTTGCAGCGCGCTGGCGGCCAATTGCTCATCGGACGCGGCGGGGGGCAGGTCGACAGGGGTTGCAGCCGACGTCGGCAGCACGGCCGAATCGGGCAACAACAAGCGCTGGCCGATGGAAAGCCGGTCGCTGCCGGGGTTCAAGGCCTGGATTGCTTGCGTCAACTCATTGACCGACGCGTTGCTGCCAGCATCATGCAGGCGCTTGGCGATGAGCCAGGGGTTGTCTCCCGGCACGACGGTGTAACGTTTGCCCTGTACCGCCGGGGGCGGCTTGATGACCGGCATCGCGGCCTGCGGGGCCTCGGAAGGTTCGTCACCGGCCGGCACGATACCCGGTGTACCCGGCGGGTCGATCAGCACGGTGTACTCGCGCAGTAGACGCCCGTTGGGCTGATTGAGCTGTACCAGGAAATTGAGAAAGGGTTCCTCCACCGGTTTGCTGGAGGTCACCCGAATGAAGCTGCGCTCCCCGCGCAGTACCGGCGTGAAGCGCAGGTTATTGAGAAAGAACACCCGTTCCACACCCGCACGACTGAAATCGTCCGGGCTCGCCAGGCTGGCCGACAGATCGCCCTCACCGATCCCGGCCACATCGACCAGGGCGATATCGGCGCGCAACGGCTGGTTCAGGGCGGAATGAAGCGTGATCTCGCCAAACCCCAGTGCCGACGCCAAGGTCGAATACCCCAGGGCACCCACGACGACCGACACGTTGACCCAACTGCGCAACGTGGACTGCAAACTTTCAAGCATGGGTATCCCTTTCGACTACCAGACTGAGCGTAAACGCATCCAATACGATCACTTAGTACTGGTTATAGTTCGCTAATCGCCGAATCTCAAAAGTCTGACGCCAGGGATATGCCTCAGGATTTTTCCAGGTTGGCCAGGATCGTACCGTGGACCCGCATGCACACGCGCATGTCCGCTTCGTCGACACCTTCGAACAGCTCACGACGCAGTTGCGTGGCAATGGTTTCGATTTGTTCGATCAACGGTAGCGCCGCTGCGCAAAGCACGATTTTCTTGGCCCGACGGTCCTCGGCTACGGCTTGGCGCTGCACCAGCCCCTGGGTTTCCAGGCTGTCGAGCAACCGGGCCAGGGTCGGGCCTTCGACGGCGACACTTTGGGCCAGTTCACGCTGGGTCGGCGCCTGTTCGAAACGGGCCAGGTGCAACAGCACCAGCCAACGCGCCTGGGACAGGCCCAGGCCGGCCAAGCGACGATCCAGTTCGGCACGCCAGCCTCGAGACATTTGCGCCAACTGCATGCCAAAACGGTGTTGATCGGTTAACGGCATAAAAAACTCATCAGATCTGAAATAGAGAAAAACTAATTATTAGTCAGCTAAGCATGAGCTTTGGATTCAAGCAAGGCTCGCCTTGTACTGAATCGTTAAAGGACCGCAACTCACTGATCAGACTTCAAATTCCGACTGCAACGCAGCCCTGACGCAATACAGCACACCTTCGGGAACCCGTCCTACAAACAGTGCGGCAACTTCGGACACTGGCGGCAACTCGCCTTCGCCATCCAGGAAGGCATCCTGCACCTCCCCCATTAGTTCTTCGGGTAGATCCAGCGCCTGCTCCAGCGACAACTGCTGTTTGCTGATGGCCTCGGCCAGCATCGTATAGACGTTCTTTTCCGAGCACTGCAGTTGCCCGGCGATCTGCAATGGCGTCATGCCGGCCCGGGCCAGCGTGATGAGCTCGTGGCGCACATCGGCCACCGCTTTCGGTGCTTCGGCCTCGCCGCCCAGGACCTGGAGGAAGGCCTCGCCATAACGCTCCAGCTTGCGCGCCCCCACGCCACTGACCCGGGCCATTTCCGCCAAAGAGGTGGGCTGGCTGCGGAGCATTTCCAGCAGCGTCGAGTCGGGGAAGATGACGTACGGCGGGACGCCGTGCTCCTCGGCCAGCTTGCGCCGCAAAGCACGCAAGGCTTCCCATTGATCGCGTTCTTCGCCACGCACCAGTTGGCTGGCCTGGCTCTTGCTGCTCTTGACCGCCGTTGCCGGCTTGAGGTCGCGACGCAGTTCGAGGCTGACCTCGCCTTTGAGCAAGGGCCGGCAGCTTGCGGACAAACGCAGGCCGCCGTAGCCCTCCAGGTCGATGTCGGCCAGACCGCGGGCCACCAGCTGTCGGAATAATGAACGCCACTCACTCTCGGTGCGCGCCTTGCCCACGCCAAACACCGACAGGTGCTGGTGGCCAAAGCTGCGAACCTTCTCGTTGTCCTTGCCCAGTAACACGTCCACCAGATGCCCGACACCGTAGCGCTGGCCGGTGCGGAAAATGGCCGACAAGGCCTGGCGGGCCGGCTCGGTGGCGTCCCAGGTTTCCACGCCATCGACGCAGTTGTCGCAATGCCCGCAAGGCTGGGGCATGTCTTCGTCAAAATAGGCCAACAGGGTCTGGCGACGGCAGCGGGTTTCTTCGCACAGCGAGAGCATTGCGTCGAGCTTGTGCTGCTCCAGGCGTTTGTGGCGCTCATCGCCTTCGGAGTTCTGCAACATCTGCTTGAGCATCACCACGTCTTGCAGGCCGTAGGCCATCCAGGCATCGGCCGGCAAGCCGTCACGGCCGGCACGCCCGGTTTCCTGGTAATACGCCTCGAGGGACTTGGGCAGGTCCAGGTGCGCGACAAAACGCACGTTAGGCTTATCGATGCCCATGCCGAACGCAATGGTGGCCACCATGATCAAACCTTCCTCGTTGAGGAAGCGCTTCTGGTGATAGGCCCGCAGGTCGTTGGGCAGCCCGGCGTGATACGGCAACGCCGGGAACCCCTGCTCACACAGGAACGCGGCCACTTCATCGACCTTCTTGCGTGACAGGCAATAGACAATGCCGGCATCACTGCGGCGTTCGGCGAGAAACGCCAGCAACTGCTTGCGCGGCTGCTCCTTGGGCACGATGCGGTAGAAAATATTGGGGCGGTCGAAGCTGGACAGGAACCGTTCGGCATCCTGCAAGTGCAGGCGCTCGACGATTTCCTCGCGGGTGCGCTTGTCGGCGGTGGCGGTCAGGGCGATGCGCGGCACGTCGGGGAACAGTTCCGCCAACTGCCCCAGTTGCAGGTATTCGCGACGGAAGTCGTGGCCCCATTGGGACACGCAGTGGGCTTCGTCGATAGCGAACAGGGCGATTTCCAGGCTCTGCAGGAACGCCAGCATGCGCGGCTGCACCAGGCGCTCCGGGGCCAGGTACAACATCTTCACTTCGCCGCGCTTGATGCGTGTCGCCAGGTCCCGCTGTTGCTCGGCACTGAGGGTGGAGTTCAGCGAAGCAGCGGCAACCCCCAGCTCCTCCAGGGTTGCGACCTGGTCGTCCATCAATGCGATCAGCGGCGAGACCACCACGGCCAGGCCGTTGCGCAACAGCGCCGGGACCTGGAAGCACAAGGATTTGCCGCCGCCGGTGGGCATGAGCACCAGGGCATCGCCACCGCTGGCCACGCGCTCAATAATGGCACCCTGACGGCCACGGAAACTGTCGTAGCCGAAGATGTCCTTGAGGACGCGTTGAGCCTGTTCGAGCATAAAAACTCCAAAAATCACCGAAACATCCCTGCAAGGCTGGTTCAGAATCACAAACGCTGCACCGGCAAATCGTAAGTGTGCGTTTCGAACCGGCAGGACGCCGCAGGGCATCACAAAACGCGGCAGTATACCCGAGGCCTTCGTTGCAAAGGGGGCTGCTGACAGGAGGTGATCAAGTAGGCGATTGCACGCCATGCGCCCTGTAGGAGCTGCCGAGTGCAACGAGGCTGCGATCTTTCCTCTGCCAATTGCATCTAAAGCGAACAACCAACAGAGCAGGGTCAGGATCAAAAGATCGTCCGAACGCGGCCCGAGCCTTCGGCAGCGCCTACAGGGGTCGCGGTCCACCCGTGCGCCCATGTAGAGGCAAATACGCCGGGCGGCTGGCCTGGGCGCTCAAGAAGGCCTAGAATTCCCGCATTGTTTATTCCCCAAGGTAGCCCGTAATGTCCTTCGCTGAGCAACTGACCCGCCTGCAAGTCTTCCTCGACGCTGATGAGCTGCACGAAGAGGCGCTGGACTACGTGGCCGCTCACGGCTATCTGACCGCCCTGTCCATCTGCGCAGAAACGGTGCCGGACCGTGAGTGGATCGACGCCCTGTTTGCCGAAGAGCCGCATTACAGCGACGAAGCCCAGCGTGCCGAAATCGAAGCCACGCTGGTCGGCCTCAAGGCCCACATCGCCCGCCAACTGGCTTCCGACGAAGAATTCGAACTGCCATGCGACCTGGACCTGGGCGATGACCCGGACGATTCGGAGCTGCGTGGCTGGTGCATCGGTTTCATGGAAGGCGTGTTCCTGCGCGAAGCCGCCTGGTTCGAAACCGCCGAAGAAGAAGTCAGCGAAATGCTGCTGCCGATCATGGTGGGTTCCGGCCTGTTCGACGAGCAACCGGAATTTTCCGACATCGCCGCCGACGCCAACCTGATGGACGACATGATCGTCCAGATCCCCGAAGCCCTCACGGCCCTGTACCTGCTGTGCAACGCACCGGACGAGAAACCGGCGATCCTCAAGCCTCGCCACCACTGAGTGACTGGGTGCCCTCGCCTGTCGGCAATCGCCCGCTGATCCTGCGTTACGTTCTATTGGCCATTGGCTGGCTGAGCGTAGCGCTAGGGGTCATCGGCATCTTCGTTCCCGTATTGCCCACCACCCCTTTCCTGCTCCTGGCGGCGGCCTGCTTCGCCCGCAGCTCGCCGCGCTTCTACCAATGGCTGGTAGAACATCCACGCCTCGGCCCGTGGATCCGTGACTACCTCAGTGGCAACGGCATCCCGCTCAAGGGTAAGGTCTATGCCATCGGGCTGATGTGGGCGAGCATCCTCTTTTCCTGCTACCTGGTGCCCCTGCCGTGGGCCCGGGGGTTCATGCTCACCAGTGCGGTGCTGGTGACGGTTTATATTCTCAGGCAGAAAACGCTGCGCAAGCCTTAAATCGTGAAGAGGCAGCGAGCAGGTATTCAGCTGTTTTCATTCACAGTAGAATTCGTCTCACATCCATTCGCTGGAACATCACCACTGCCGTAGCCTGGCATCGGTCCACATCGAGGAGAGTCTGTGAAACTGATCAGGCTGGAACTGGAAAACTACCGTTGTTTCCCTACATTAACTCTTGAATTGGACCCCCAATTGACCTTGCTGGTCGCACGCAACGGTCAAGGCAAGACGAGCCTCCTGGATGCCATTAAGGTCGCGTTGTGGCCCTATGTTCGCGGTTTTGATCTCGGTAGCACCACCAACGACACTACCGGCATCCACCCAGAGGACGTTTTCTTACGCCCTCTCGCAGCGCATCAAATGGAACCATCTCTTCCCGCACGGCTAACTGCCCACGCCCTTTTTCTGAACATGCCTTGGAAATGGTCACGGCGTCGGGAGAGCATCCGCAAAGGCACGCAAACCCGCGGGGATGCAGCAGCCACCTTGCTGGAAACTACCGCCGAGACGCTTGAAGTGCGGATTTTTGACGGAGCAACGGCTGGCCATCAAGACCCCTTCGACTTGCCAGTCCTAGCGTACTACGGCACAGGCCGGCTCTGGAGTCAGAAGAAGCTGACTGCTGCTCATGAAAAAGCTGAAAACGCCGAGTTCTCAAGAACTTATGCCTATCGCGACTGCCTTGATCCGGCCTCAAGCTATAAACACTTTGCCAAGTGGTACACTCGAATCTTTCGCAGCTATCGCGAGGAGCAGATTCGCAATATTGAACGTGGGAAGCTAAGCGTTGATGTAAAGGACGAATTCGCACATCCGGTATTGGCTGTACAGAATGCAGTGAATGCCGTCCTCGCTACCCGGACGGGATGGCGAGATCTGGCATATAGCAGTGAATTTTCCGACTTGGTGCTGGAACATCCATTTCATGGTGTGTTGAAGGTCAGTCAGCTCAGCGATGGGATCCGCAATATTGTCGCCTTGGCTGCGGACATCGCTTATCGCTGCGTAAAACTCAATCCGCATCTGGGCATCATGGCTCCGAGTAGAAGCACAGGTGTGGTTTTGATAGATGAAGTCGACATGCACCTGCACCCGGCGTGGCAGCAAACCGTCGTACCTGATCTCCTCGATGCTTTCCCCCATATCCAGTTCATCGTGACAACCCATAGCCCTCAGGTGATCACCTCCGTACCAGCGCACTGCATCCGTGTTCTCCAAACCGAAACCGACGAAAACGGGCGACGGGTAACAGTGAGCAATGTGGATCAACAAACTCAGGGGGTCGCCAGTTCCCAAGTGTTGGCGTACGTCATGGACATCGATCCGACACCCGACAATGAGCCAGCTCAAAAAATGAGCGAATACATGGGATTGATTCAGCAGAACCTTCATGAAACAGCACAGGGCCAGGAACTGCGCAGTTATCTGGATGAGCATTTCGGTAGTCAGCATCCGAATATGCTCGATTGCCATCGACTGATCCGGTTGGAAACGTTCAAACGCAAGCAGCTGATAAAACAGTAAGACAAGGAAACTGGGTACATGCGAAAGCTTGTTCGAGGTGAAGGGCCCCACTGTCTTACCCGCTACAGACACGGATTGCACAAGTGGTCGTTACAATCTCCGACCTCGGAGGAACGTGATCAGCTCTGGGAAAGTCTCCAAGCCATGCAAGATACTCGTTGCGCTTATTGCGAGGCTGATATCAGAAAACCCGGCCACGCACACATTGAGCACTTTCGACAACGAGACAGATACCCACAAGGCACATTCGATTGGAGCAACTTATTTGGCTCCTGCTGCCGGGAAGATGCGTGCGGTAAGTTCAAGGACAGTTGCGACCCGTATGATCACAGTGTCTTGCTCAAGCCTGACGTGGACGACCCGGATGACTACTTCGTTTTCGTCAGCGACGGCACCATCGTCCCACGGGCTGATCTGGACGATAGGTCACGGCAAAGGGCGATTGATACCTTGCGGATATTCAACCTGGATGCTCAAAACGGAGCGCTACGTGAAATGAGGCGCGAGGCCATACGTCCTCATCGGGATACGGCACAAGCCCTCATGGAAATGTCTGAGGATTGTCCTGAAATCGATTTTCTTAAGTTCCTTGAAGAGGAAGTTCAGACAATCGCGAGCTTGCCCTTCTCTACTGCGATCCGGCACACGCTATCGAACAGGTGTTGACCGAAACCACTACGCAAAAAGGTGCTTTGCTGGCGAAGCGTACGCTGGATTACGCCAGCCAGAACAGCATACCCTTCTGTGGCGAGGGAGCTTGCTCGCGCTGGGTGGCGAAGCCGCCTGCAATGGACCTGACGTGCTCTTAAAGACAAACCGCAGCAGCCGGTTTCACGACTGCTGCGCAGCCGAGCGGGAGCAAGCTCTCATCAAACAAAATCCATCCCCTTGTTCTTTAAGCTTTTTTAAGCCGCAACCAATCGGACACCCAGCTTTGTAGCCTTGCGCTGCAAAGCTCTAAGCTGACGATCACGGCTTTTAGCCTCGTACTCATCCATATCCTGCGCCACGTAAGGCTGTCCCTTGGTCAGCATGGCGTAGATCAACCGGGCCAGTTGGTGAGCCGTA